>CAZTYV010000167.1:0-7854 GCA_964617675.1 uncultured Halochromatium sp.
GAGACCGAGCTGCTCGACTTCCTCGACGCCTGGATGATCAATGCCCGTGGTAGTGGTTTGCTCGATCAGCTCTACCGCTACTGGATGCTCGGTGAGATCGGCAGTGTGCCTCCACCGCGCTGGTCGATCGCGCGCAATCTGCTCGGCTGGATGGATGAGCCAGATAGCGTTGAGCGTTGGACGTGCGACTTCAATCAGGGCGCCGATTGACTCTGCCCAGCGAGGACGGCCGGGCGACGTGCGCGCCAAATTTCCATGCGATCCAAGGATCGCTCCAGGTCGGATCGACAACCCACCCAGACCAACTTCACTGACCATCGATGAGCACCGCTAACCCAGCATCCGACTCCCACTCGCAAACAGACCGCGAGCCACTCTCCGTCGATCTAGCCCTGCAAGGCGGCGGTGCCCACGGTGCCTTTGCCTGGGGCGTCCTCGACCGACTCCTGCAAGAGCCCTGGCTGCGCATCGAGGCCATCTCCGGCACCTCAGCCGGGGCGATGAACGCCGCGGTGATGAGCGACGGCTACGCGGCGGATGGTGCCGCGGGAGCTCAGGCTGCGCTGGAACACTTCTGGCGCCGCGTCTCCGAAGCCGCGAGGCTGAGTCCACTGCAACGCAGCCCGGTCGACATCCTGACGGGCCAGTGGACGATGGACAACTCGCCGTTTTTCCTCGGCATGGACATGGCTTCGCGCCTGTTCTCGCCCTACGACCTGAACCCGCTCGACATCAATCCGCTGCGCGAGGTCCTGGCGGACTGCATCGACTTCAGCCGTCTGGCCGCCTCGCCGATCAAGGTCTTCGCCACCGCGACCAATGTGCGCACCGGCCGCCCGCGCATCTTCCGCAACGCCGAGCTAACGCCGGATGCATTGCTCGCATCGGCCTGTCTGCCGATGATGTTCCGCGCCATTGAGATCGACGGCGAGGCCTACTGGGACGGCGGCTTCTCCGGTAACCCGACCATCTCGCCGTTGGTGCGCGAGTCCGATGCCCACGACACCATCCTGGTGCAGATCAATCCGGTGGAGCGCCCGGGCACGCCGAAGACCGCACGCGACATCCTCAACCGCGAGAACGAGATCGCCTTCAACGCTCCGCTGCTCAAGGAGCTGCGCATGATCGCGCTGTTGCGCCGGGTTGCTAATGCCGGCGACTGCGAGGGCGCACGATGGGCGGCGATGCGCCTGCATCGGATCTCGAGCCCGGCGATGCTCGAGCTTGGCTACTCCTCCAAGCTCAACGCCGAGTGGGCCTTTCTGCTAACGCTGCGCGATGAGGGCCGCCGACGCGCCGAGGCCTTCCTGTCCGAGCATGGCGGCGACCTGGGACAGCGCGCCAGCATCGATCTCGATAGCCTGTTCGAGGAGGTCTAAGCCATGGGCCTGATCGGCATCCTACTTGCGCTTGCGCTGCTTATCTTTCTCGCCTATCGCGGCTGGAGCGTCCTGCTGCTGGCTCCGGCGGTGGCGCTGCTCGCCGCCCTGTTCGCCGCAGAGCCACTGCTAGCGCACTGGACTCAGACCTTCATGAGCGGCACCGCTGGGTTCATCGCGCAGTTTTTCCCGATCTTCTTGCTCGGCGCCCTGTTCGGCAAGCTGATGGAAGACAGCGGCTCGGTGCAGTCGGTGGCCCGGTTCATGGGCGACTGGCTTGGGGCCAAGCGGGCGATCCTCGCCGTGGTCCTGGCCGGCGCGCTAGTCACCTACGGCGGTGTCAGTCTGTTCGTCGCCATCTTCGTGCTCGTGCCCATGGCCCAACAGCTGTTTCGCGACGCCAACATCCCGCGCCGGCTGATCCCGGGCGCCATCGCGCTCGGCACCTTCACCTTCACCATGACCGCGCTGCCCGGCACCCCAGCGGTGCAGAACGCGATCCCGATGCCCTTCTTCGGCACCACGCCCTTCGCTGCACCGGGGCTTGGCCTGGTCGCCTCCGCCATCATGCTGCTGTTTGGGCTCTTATGGCTGGGGCGCGCGCAGGCGCGCGCCAGGCGCAGCGGTATTGGTTATGAGGGGACGCTAGCTCCGGCGTTGGATGATGCCTCACCGATGGCTTCAAGCAGGAAGCCAGATTCAATCAAGGCGACGGATTCGGCAATGGAATCGCACTTGGTGACGGGCTCGATGACGGAAACATCGGCGGCATCGGGGCTGGGATCAACGATCGCATCGCCATCAGCAAAGGGATCGACAGCCGGCTCACCCATGGAGCCAGAGCTCGACTCCAGGCCGCTCTCAACCGCCGATCTCGCAGCCGAGGACCCTCTGGTGCGCGAGCGCGCCACGGTCGCCAGCAGCTTCGACCCGCCCGAGGTCCATCGCGGCGCGATCAGTGCCGAGCTGCCCACGGCCTTGGTCGCCTTCCTGCCGCTCCTGGTGGTGATTGCGGCCAACCTGGCGATGAGCTTCCTGGTCCTACCCTGGCTTGACCTCGACTTCCTGAGCGAGGAGCGTTGGGGGCCGACCTCAGCAGCGGCGGTCAGCGGCATCTGGTCGGTGATCGTCGCCCTGCTCGTCGCCATCCTGATCCTGTTAGCGCTCAACTGGACACGACTGCCGAAGCTGCGCGAGAGCGTCGACGCCGGCCTCAACGCCTCGGTGCTGCCGGTCGTCAGCGTCGCCTCACTGGTTGGCTTCGGCTCCGTGGTCGCCGCCCTGCCCGCCTTCGAGCTGGTGCGCGATTGGGTGCTCGGCATCGGTGGCGGCCCGTTGATCTCGCTGGCCGTCTCCACCAATATCCTCGCCGCTCTCACCGGCTCCGCCTCCGGCGGCCTTACCATCGCCCTGGAAGCCTTAGGGCCAACCTACATGGAGCTGGCCGGCACGCTCGGGATCGATCCCGGCCTGATGCACCGCGTCGCCGTGATCGGGGCCGGCACCCTGGACTCGCTGCCGCACAACGGCGCGGTGGTCACCCTGCTCGCCGTTTGCGGCGTCACCCACAAGGAGAGCTATCTGGATATCGTCATGGTCTCGATCGTCGGCGGTCTCTTGGCACTCGCTGGCGTGATCGTTTTGGGAACGCTCTTCGGGTCGTTCTAAGTGACGCTTTACTCAACGGCCGTTGCGCTGGCTGCTGCGAGATTCGGTGTTGGCGACAACGGCGAGGACTACTGCGCCAACCAGCCGCCATCGACCGGCAGACCAACGCCGCGCAGATTACAGGCCGCATCCGAGCACAGATAGACCGCGAGCGCGCCGAGCTGCTCCGGCGAAGTGAAGGTCTGCGACGGCTGCTTGTCGCCCAGCAATTTGACGCTGGCGTCTTCGTTTGAAAGCTGCTCGCGCTCGGCAAGTGCGTCGATCTGCTTTTGTACCAAGGGGGTCAGCACCCAGCCGGGACAGATGGCATTACAGGTCACGCCGGTGGTCGCGGTCTCCAGCGCCACCGCCTTGGTAAAGCCCATGACGCCGTGCTTGGCAGCGACATAGGCAGACTTGTCGACCGAGGCGACCAGACCGTGCACCGAGGCGATGTTGATGATCCGGCCCCAGTCGCGCTCGAGCATCTGTGGCAGCACTGCGCGCGTGATCAGGAAGGGCGCGGTCAGGTTGATCGCGATCACCGCGTCCCAGCGATCCAACGGGAAGTCTTGCACCGGCGCGACATGCTGGATGCCGGCGTTGTTGACAACGATATCGACCTTGCCAAGCTCGCGGTTGGCGGTCTCGATCATGCGGTCGATATCGACCGCTTTGGTCATATCGGCACCGCAATAGGCGACCTTGACGCCATATTCAGCACCCATCTGTTGGCGCAGCGCGTCGATCTCGGGCGCCTCGCCGAAGCCGTTCAGCAGGATGTCGGCGCCCTCGGCCGCCAATGCTCGCGCAATCCCAAGACCGATGCCGCTGGTAGAGCCGGTCACGATCGCTGTCTTACCGTTCAACATGGTTCGAGTCCTCCAAATTAGCGAAGCGGCGCCACCTCGGTCACTGGCCCCGAATTCTTGGCCTCGACCTCGGCATAGAGCTGGCTGAACGCGGTCTTGAGCGCACCCTCGATCACCGGGTGATAGAACGGCATGCGCAGCACCTCGCCGACGGTCATGCGCTGCTCGATCGCCCAGGCCAGCAGATGCCCTAGATGCTCACCGCGCGGCGCGATCATCTCGCTGCCGAGCAGCCGCCCACTGGCCTTGTCGGCATAGACCCGCAGCACACCGCGCGCCGCGCCCATCGCCCGCGCGCGGCCAACGGTGGAGAAGCTGACCTCGGCCACGGCGCTGCTGTCGAGATCGATCTGATCGAAGCGCGCACCGACGGCGATGATGTTCGGATCACAGAAGTTGACGTAGAACGGCGTCTTACGCTGGAAGCGCTCGGCGGGTTGATCGACATGAGCGGCGTTGTAGCCGGCGATCTTGCCCTCGTCGGTCGATTCATGGAGCACCTGACGCTCGCCGGTCACGTCGCCAGCCAGGAACACCGGCAGATCGCCGACCTGCATGGTCTGATCATCGAACGGCGGCACGCCACGGGCATCCAACGGCAGCCCGAGCACCTCGAGCCCCAGCCCCGCGACCGCTGGCACTCGGCCGATGCTGGCCAGCACCTTGTCGACCAGCACCCTCTGCTCGCCCGCCGTCACTTGGATCTGCTCGCCCACCGACTCCAGCGTCGCCGTCGCCCCGAGATGGATCGCAAAGTCCTTGCGCATTAGCTCAATGGCGATGCGATTGACCTCGGGATCAGCGATACCCGCCACGCGCTCGATCTGATCGAAGCCGGTGATGGTCACGCCCATGCGCGCCAGGCTCTGGCCCAGCTCCAGGCCGATGGTGCCCATGCCGATGATCGCCATGCTCGCCGGCAGATCCTCGAGCTCGAACACCTCATCGGTGGTCATCACCCGGTCGCCGAACTGACGCCAGGGTGCCGGCAGGATCGGCGTCGAGCCGGTCGCGATGACCACCGCCTTGGCGCGGAAGCGCTGACCGCCCGCCTCCACCAGCGTCGGCTCGAGCAGACGCGCATAGTCTTGGATGAAGACATCAGCGGGCAGCTTGTCCGTGCTGCGACTGACCACGCCCTGCACGAAGCCATCGCGCAGCTCCTGCACATGCTTCATGGCCTCGCTGAGATCGATGCTGAGGCCGTCGTGGCCGTCGATGCCGAACTGGCCGAAATGGGTGCGGCGGTAATACTCCTCGGCGATCTGGATCATGACCTTCGACGGCATACAGCCGATGCGGGCGCAGGTGGTGCCCGGCTCGCCGCCGTTGATCAGCACAAAGGAGCGTCCGGCGGCGCGCGCCTGGGCCATGGCGTTGAGCCCGGCACTGCCGGAGCCAATGATGACGATATCGATCTCGCGTGCTTGCATGGTTCAACCCCGGCCCGGTCTCAGCGGGCGATCATCAATAGAGGAAAAAGCGTGATCAGAACGAGCCAAACAGCTGCCCAAGCACGATGATCGTGGTTAGCGCGATTAGAGTGCCTCCGAGCATCACTACCAGGATGTCGCGATAGCTTCCCTTGTGGCCGACGCCGGCAATCGCCAGTAATGTGACCACCGCCCCGTTATGCGGCAGGCTAGAGAGTCCACCCGAGGCAATCGCCGCGACCCGGTGCATCAGCTCGGGATCGATGCCGGCAGCCGCTGCCAGCTCGGCATAGGTGTCGCCGAGTGCCTGCAGCGTGATCATCAGCCCGCCCGAGGCCGAGCCGGTGATGCCGGCGATGACGTTGGTCGCCACCGCCAGCGAGACCAGCGGTCCGCCGTCAAGCGACAGGAAGGCGGCGCTGATCAGCTCGAACGCCGGCAGCGCGGCGATCACGGCGCCAAAGCCGACCATGCTCGCGGTATTCAAGACCGGCAGCACCGAGGCATTGGCACCCGCATCCAGGGTTGCGCGCAGTGCGATCAGGCGTTTTCGGTTGACCGCGATCAGCGCCAGGATGCCGGCCAGCAACGCCGTCGCCACCGACCAGATACCGCCGACTGCCGCCAGTGAGGTCGCGCCCCAAGCCGGCTCGGCGAGGAAGTCGGTATCCAACCAGGGCAGCACCAGCAGACTCATCAGCATGTTGGTGGCGACCACCACCAGGATCGGCAGCAGGGCAAGGACAAAGGCAGGCTGTTGCGGGCTGCGCTGACCATGATCGCACTCGGCCGGATCAAAGACGTCGGTCGTGCTCGCGCGCTCGCGCAGGAGCCCATCGGCGGCCAGATGCGCGGCTGAACGCTGCGCCGGTGCGGCTGAGTCTGGCCCTGGGCTCGCATCGCCCAGCGCCTTGTCCACCTTCGTCACCGACGCGGTCATGGTGGCTGTCTGATAACCCTCACCTCGGCGGCGCGCCTGAGCGGCCACCAGCCCGAGCCACCAGAGTCCAAACAACAGCATGATCAACGCGGAAATCAAACCGAGCCCAGGCGCAGCAAAGGGCGTGGTGCCAAACCATGGCATTGGGATCGCATTCTGGATCGCCGGCGTTCCCGGCATCGCTGTCATCGTGAAG
Organism: uncultured Halochromatium sp.; assembly: GCA_964617675.1. GTDB lineage: Bacteria > Pseudomonadota > Gammaproteobacteria > Chromatiales > Chromatiaceae > Lamprobacter. Next base: position 6,468 of record CAZTYV010000167.1, read on the forward strand.
GTAAAGGCACCGAGCGCGACTGTCGCTGGGATCAGCCGATGTGGGATCTCGGCACGCTGGAAAAGTGCCGCGGCCACCGGCACAACGACAAAGGCGACCACGAATAGGCTAATACCGCCGTATGTAAGCAGCGCACAGGCAATCACCACAGCAAGGATGGCATGCTTGGTGCCCAACGCACGCGTCAACCCATGCGCAATGGAGAGCGCCGAACCGCTATCGTCCATAAGCTTACCGAATAGCGCCCCGAGGAGAAACAGCGGGAAGAATTGCGCAATGAACCCGGCCGCGCCGCTCATAAAGGTCTGTGTCCAGCTTGCCAGTAGCGGCTCGCCGGCAATCGCGGCAGCCGCCAACGCCGCAGCAGGCCCGACCAGCAGCACACTCCAGCCACGATAGGCCAACACAATAAGGACACCGAGGCCAGACAGAATACCGATCAATCCAAGCCAATCAGACATCATCAGAAACCCCTGTCGCTATAGTGTGGGCTCGGCGTTCAGTAGCGGTACGCGCGGAGCCTGGATGCCACCCGACCTTTTAAGCGGCACCATAGCTGGCACACTCGACCGATGGGAAGCGAGACGGAGGCATTTATTCCTCGAAGCCCATTTTCTTTTGCTCAGTGCTAAAAATGACCTGAGGGTCCACGCGATCGAGCTAGCGGCTCACTGCTATAGTGATTGTTCCGAACGCGTCGCCGGGCTCAAGGAGTATCGCTTGTCCCTCGAATTGATCCTGGTGCTCGTGTTGCTGGCGAGCGCCATCCTGATGTTCATGCTCGGCCGCCCGCGCGCCGATGCCGTTGGCCTGCTGATGATGGTGGCCCTGCCGCTGACCGGTGTGATCAGCGCCCGCGAGGCCGTCTCTGGGTTCGCGAATCCAAACATCATCCTGATCGCGGCCATGTTCGTGATCGGCGAGGGCCTGGCACGCACCGGCGTCGCGCAGCGCCTGGGCGATTGGCTGGTGACTCGCGGAGGCAATCAGCCAGCACGGTTGGTGGCGCTGCTGATGCTGATCGTCGGCGCGCTGGGCTCGGTGATGTACTCGACCGGTGTGGTCGCCATCTTTATCCCGGTGGCCCTGCGCATCGCGCGCAATACCGGCATGAGCCCGGCGCAGGTGCTGATGCCGGTCTCCTATGCGGCGCTGATCAGCGGCATGCTGACCCTGGTCGCCGCCGCGCCGAACCTGATCGTCAACTATGAGCTGACCCGCACCGGTGCCGAGGGGCTGGATTTCCTTGCGCTGACGCCGATCGGCATCCCGGTCCTGCTGCTCGGCATGCTCTATATGATGATCGCCAGTCGCTGGCTCGGCGCGGAGGCGAAGGCCAGCGCGCAGGATGGCGCGAATGCCAAGCCTCGGCTCGGCCGCTGGGTCG
>CAZTYV010000168.1:0-7827 GCA_964617675.1 uncultured Halochromatium sp.
TGGGGCCAGGGCGCAGCAGCTTGAGACGGCTCGTATGGCCGTGCGCGCCTGCCAATGGCTGATCACGGACGCGCCGAATGATGCAACGCCGGCGGCAGCGATTCAGGCCTACGTGGTCCATGGCGGCTGGCTCGATTGGGCGCGCACCAAGCTCTGGCGCGGCGATGCGCACGAGCCCCTGAGCCGCGTTTACCGACGCCTGTCGGCGCAGCTCGCGGAGCGGAGGGAGGCCTTCAACCGGAGCTTTTCACGGCACCTGCCCGCCATCGCGCGCGGCGATCAGATCGCCGACTGGGTCGCGCCGATCGAGGACGCACTCTCGGATTGGGTCGCACCCTTGGCGGCCAAACGTCCGGTGCTGCTGGTTGTGCTCGATGGCATGAGCCAGGCCGTCTATCGGGAGCTGAGCGATGACCTGTTGCGCCATCAATGGGTCGAGATCCAGCCCCTCGAGGCCGCCGCAGACAGCTGCCTGCTGGCGGTACTGCCCACCATCACGCGGCTGTCGCGCTATGCGCTGTTGTCCGGCAGCCTCGGCGAGGGCACCCAAGACGCCGAGAAGAAGGCCTTTGCCGCTCACGCGGCGCTGAAAGCGGTGTCGACGGCAAAGGCGCCGCCGCGGCTCTTCCACAAGGCGGATCTCACGGAACCGGGCAGCGGGGCGCTGGCAGGCACCGTGCGTGCGGCCATCGCCGGTGAGCAGCCCAAGGTCATCGGTGTCGTGGTCAACGCCATCGACGACCAGCTGAGCAGCAATGCCCAGCTGGGTGTGCCCTGGTCCCTGGCCTCGCTTGCGGTATTGCGTCAACTGCTGGAGGCGGCGCGGGAGTCTGGGCGGCTGGTGATCATGACCAGCGATCATGGCCATGTGCTGGACCACGACATGCGTCTGGCGCAAACAGCCACGGGGGCGGAGCGCTATCGGTCCGCGACGGAGCTCTCCCAGGGTTCCGAGCCGGCGCCCGAGGAGGTTCTGGTTGAGGGGCGGCGCGTGGCCTTGCCGGATCAGAGGGCCGTGCTGCCTTGGTCGGAGCGGCTGCGTTATGGTGCGCAGAAGATGGGCTATCACGGTGGCGGTGCCCCACAGGAGGTCCTGGTGCCCTTCGGCGTTTTCCGCAGCGCAGGGGATGCGCAGTCTCTCGAGGGTTGGCAGGAGGTGCCGCGCCGAGAACCGGCTTGGTGGCGGCTCGACGCCGGGGTATCCATGGGCGAATCGTCTGCTGCGGAGGCGGCAGCGTCGCCCGCCAGCATCGAGGTGCCGGGAACGGGTCAGTTTGCCCTGGATCTCGCCGGTGAGAAGCCCGCGGCGCGCGCCGGCGCGACGGGGGATCGCGCCTGGATCGATGCGCTGCTGGCCTCGCCCGTCTATGCGCGGATGAAGGATCGCGGCGGCCGCGTCCCGATCACCGACGAGCAGTTGCGCAGCCTGCTCACCCTGCTGGCACAGGGCGGCGGGCAGCGGATGATGGACCCGCTGGCGCAGGGGCTGGGTATTCCGAGCATCCGCCTGCCGGGTCTGCTCGCCGGCGTGCAGAAGCGGCTGAACCTGGATGGCTATCCAGTGCTGTCCGTGGACCGGGCGACCAAGACCGTGCGGCTCGATATCGCGTCGCTGCGGGTCCAGTTCGAGATCGATTGATGACCGTCAGCAGCCAACGCCGGGCCGACATCATCGACGCGCTGCGGCGCGGTACGGTGCCGGAGTATGGGCTGGGCGCGCTGGCGGTCGGGCTTGGCCCCTTCGAGGCGGCCTTCGATGCCGAGCTTGACCGAGCGGCCCAGGGCCGCGGCCAATTCAAGGCGGTTCGAGGCGAGTACGGCAGCGGCAAGACCTTCCTCGCCCGCTGGCTGCGTGAGCGTGCCCATCAGCGGGGCTTTGCCTGCGCCGAGGTGCAGGTGTCCGAGACCGAGACGCCGCTACACCGGCTGGAGACCGTCTATCGGCGTCTGATGGAGCGGCTGACGACAGCGGACACGCCTTCCGGCGCCTTCCGCAATGTCATCGAGTCTTGGTTCTTCACGCTGGAAGAGGACGTGCTGGCGCAGGGCAGGGTGGACCCGGACGACGCCCCGGGCCTGATCGCGGCCACCGATGCGCTGATGGAGAAGCGCCTGGGCGAGGTGGTGCGCTCGGCGCCGGCGTTTGCGCTGACGCTGCGCGCCTATCGCCGGGCGCTGCTCGAGGGTGCCGACGACATCGCCGACGGCCTGCTGGCCTGGATGGCGGGCCAGCCCAATGTCGCCGCATCGGTGAAACGCTACGCCCAGATCAAGGGCGACATCGATCACTTCGGGGCGCTGAGCTTCCTGCAGGGCGTGCTGACCATCCTCAAGGACTCCGGCCATCCAGGCCTGCTGCTGGTGCTGGACGAGGTCGAGACGCTGCAACGGATGCGCGGGGACGTCCGCGACAAGAGTCTGAACGCGCTGCGCCAGCTGATGGATGAGATCGACAGCGGCCGCTTCCCTGGCCTGTACCTGTTGATCACCGGCACGACCAGCTTCTTCGACGGGCCGATGGGCGTGCAGCGCCTGCCGCCGCTGGCGCAGCGCCTGGCCGTGGACTTCACCACCGATGCGCGCTTCGACAACCCGCGGGCGGTGCAGATCCGCCTCAAGGGCTTCGATGTGGTGTCTCTGTGCGAGGTCGGCTGCAAGGTGCGCGACCTCTACACGGCCGGCGGCACGTCGTCGCGGGTCGAGCAGGTCGCCGATGATGCGCTGGTCGCGTCGCTGGCCGAGGCCGTCACCGGCCAGCTCGGTGGCAAGGTCGGCATCGCCCCGCGCCTGTTCCTGAAGAAGCTGGTCGGCGACGTGCTCGACCGCGTGGACCAGTTCGACGACTTCGATCCCCGCCAGCACTATGCGCTGACCCTCGATGAGCGGGAGCTGACGCCGGTGGAGCGCGCGGCGCGGTCGGCGGGCGGCGTTGATGATATCGAGCTGGATCTCTGAGTATGCAGATCGATGGTTCCCACGCTCCAGCGTGGTAACCCGGTCCGCGGCGCTCCAGCGCCGCGCCCGCTTGGGCTCGGGCCGCTGGAGCGGCCAGGGACCCATTCCCACGCTGGAGCGTGGGAACGATCACAGCTGGAGCGTGGGGGCGATCGGCTGAAGCATGAGCGCATTCGACCAGCTGCATCCGGCGCTGCAGCACCATATCGTCAACAGCTTCGGCTGGCGGTCGCTGCGGCCGTTACAGGAGGCGGCGATTGCGCCGATCCTGGCCGGTGAGCACGCGATCCTGCTTGCACCCACCGCGGGCGGCAAGACCGAGGCGGCTGTCTTCCCGGTCTTGTCCCGGGCCTTGAGCGAGCACTGGCAGGGGCTCGGCGTCCTCTACCTCTGTCCGATCAAGGCGCTGCTGAACAACCTGGAGCCGCGCCTGGCCCAATATGCCGGACTGCTCGGGCGCCGCGCGGCGCTGTGGCATGGCGACGTCGGGGCGTCCCGCAAGGGCCGGCTCGTGACAGATCCGCCCGATCTCCTGCTGACCACGCCCGAGTCGCTGGAAGGGATGCTGGTCTCCCGCCGCGTGGATCATCGGCGGCTGTTTGGCGGGCTACACACGGTCATCATCGACGAGCTGCACGCCTTCGCCGGGGATGATCGCGGCTGGCATCTGCTGTATCTGCTGGAGCGCCTCGGCCGCATCGCCGGCCGCGAGCTGCAGCGTTTGGGTCTGTCGGCCACCGTCGGCAATCCCCAATCGCTGTGCGACTGGCTCGCCGGTGGCTGCGAGCGGCCGCGGCGGGTGCTCGATCCTGCGGCTGAGGCCACCGAACGCACAGCCGGCGGTGTCGCAGCCGACATCGAGGTCGAGCTGGATTGGGTCGGCAGCCTGGAGAATGCGGCGCTGGTGATCTCGCGGCTGCACCGCGGTGAGAAACGCCTGGTCTTCTGCGACAGCCGCGCACGGGTCGAGCAGCTCGCGCTGGCGTTGCGCGCGCGCGGCGTGCAGACCTTCGTCTCCCACAGCTGCCTGAGCCTGGAGGAGCGCCAGGCCGCCGAGGCGGCCTTCGCCGCGGGCAGCAACTGCGTCATCGTCGCCACCAGCACGCTGGAGCTCGGCATCGACGTGGGTGATCTCGATCGGGTGATCCAGATCGACGCCCCGGCGACCGTGGCGTCCTTCCTGCAACGCATCGGACGTACCGGACGCCGGGCGGGGAGTCGGCGCAACTGCCTGTTCCTGGTGACCCGCGAGGACGCCTTCCTGCACGCGGCGGCGTTGCTGCAGCTCTGGAGCGAGGGCTTTGTGGAGCCAGTGACGCCGCCGCCGCTACCGCTGCACATCTTCGCCCAGCAGCTCATGGCTCTGGCGCTTCAGGAGGGCGGTATCACGGCCGCAGACTGGCCACATTGGCTCGAGCGGCGGCCGGGGCTGACGGATGTGCGAACCGGGCAGCTCGATACCGTACTCGATTACATGGTCGACTCCGGCATCCTGCATTCGGATCAGGGGCTGCTCGGGATGGGCGGGGAGGGTGAGCGCCGCTTCGGCCGCAGGCACTTCCTGGAGCTGCTGTCGGTGTTCATGAGCCCGCCGCTGGTGCGGGTCTTTCACGGCCGCCGGGAGATCGGCGAGGTGCACCAGTCAACGTTCATCCTGAAGCAGGACGGGCCGACGGTGCTGACCTTGGGGGGGCGCGCCTGGCGGGCAACACATATCGACTGGCCGCGGCGCAAGGCATACGTGGAGCCCAGCGACGGAGGCGGTCGCTCCCGCTGGCTCGGCACTGGGCAGCCGCTCGGCTTCGCGCTATGCCAGGCGATGACGCGGGTCCTGGCCCGGGAAGATCATCCGGCGCGGCTCTCGCGGCGGGCACTGGAGCTCATGCAGACGCTGCGCGAGCGCTACGACTGGGTGGCGCCGGAGCGGTCCGTCCTGGTCCGGCATGAGGATGGCGCGGTGCGTTGGTGGACCTTTGCCGGCAAGCTGGTCAACGCCGCGCTGGCGCATGCGCTGCGGGATCAGGCGGCGGCGGTGCGGCCCGACAATCTCGGCATTTGCTTCGACGGCGGTGTCGATGTCGACGCGCTGCGGACCGCAATCCGGCGGGCGCTGACTGAGCAGATCGGCGGGCTCGCGGTGCCCCTGGATGAGGCGTTTATCGCCGAGCTGAAATTCGCCGTTTGTCTGCCGCCCGTCGCGCGCGACCAGGTGCTTGCGGCACGTTACGACCTGCGCGCTGATCTCGACCTGCTGTCCGCGTATCCGGTCGCTGTGGCTCGACTGAGCCGTTGACCCCATCGCCCGACCGGTAGAACCTGATTGCGGAGCCGCGGGCGTGGCTGCGTCGCGAATGGTGCGCGCGATCTGTTGGTTGCATGGCAACCGTGGTGACTTGGTGCTAATGTGATGTGTAACACCTCTTCGTCGGATATGTGCCATGAGTCGCCTCACCATCACACTGAACGACGATCTCCACCGCGCATTGAAAGAGACTGCGGTCAGACAGCAGCGCTCGATCGCATCGATCATTGAGGAAAGCCTGCGCCTTCGTGGCATCCAAGATCAGGTGAGTGCCCGCTCGTTGGTGGAGCAAGCGCGCGCGCGCTCCAGTCTTGACGCCGACACCGCACTGGCGCTCGCGGTCGAAGAGACGCGCGCCGCGCGCGGACAATGATCCCGCAGGTCTTCGTCGTCGACACGAACGTCTTGATCGCCAGCCTGATCACCAAGGACGCGCAGAGCCCTGTGGCGCGGATCGTCGATCACATGCTTTCGGGTGCGATGCTCTATCTGTTGTCTCCAGCCTTGCTCGACGAGTACCGAGCCTTTCTACTCCGGTCAAAAATCAGAAAACTGCATGGGCTGACCGAGGGCGAGGTTGATGCGCTACTGACCGACCTGGTCGCCAACGCGATTTGGCGAGATCCGGAACCGGTGAGTCCGGCGCCCGACCCAGGCGACGATCATCTCTGGGCACTGCTGGCCGGCCAAACAGGCAGCGCCCTGATCACAGGCGATCATCTGCTCATCGAACATCCGCCGGATTGGGCGTCGGTGGTGTCGCCACGGAGCTACGTCGAGCATGTCGCCGAGGGCGTCTCGACTCCCGAATAACGCCACTCAAGCGTATTCAGGCAGCAGGTTTACGGCAGTGCCCCTTTGTTCAGTGCGATAACGGGTGAGGACCGGCGACTTCGAGCCACTGGCACTGGCGGGCAGCCTCCTGCCCGTGTCATCGCGATGGAGGTCGCGTCCGTTGGCATTTCACCAGATCGGACCCCCAGCGCGCATGTCCAGACATTGGACGATCTCACAGTAGTCGTCGAGCTCGACGAAGCGCACCGCCCCGCCCAGCACGCAGCCAAGCCAGGGATTGCGCACCAGGTTCAGGATCAGCGGGCGGCGGCGATGGGCCTTTGCGGGGCTGAGTGCGTCTTGGCCAGCGCTCGCGGGCAGATCGGAGTCAGCGCAGCGCGTGTCAAGGACCGACCACGCGGCTTCGCAGCAAGATGCCGATCGATCCTTATCGACGACGCTCGAGGAGCGCCGCCGCCTGGAGGGCCTGTCCCGCGACGACCGGTTCGAGGCCTTTGTCAGGGCCAGTCCAATGCCCTGGCCTGGGAGGCGTGCAAGCGCCTGTCGCAACCGCCCGGCGCACTGCCGGCATCACTGATGTCGAGACACCGCGCGCCGACGTCACCGCTGCTCAGGACGTCCCCTTATAGCAGGCCCTCACGCGCCAACTGCTGGGTCAGCACCTCGATCTGGACGTCGAGGTCCTCGACATCCCGTTCGAGCAAGACCTGATACTGCTCCCGGAAGGCCGTCTCGACCGTCTCCAGGGCCTGGCGGAAGCGTTGCTCCAGTGCCGGTGCAGCCACCCGGCCATGGGTCTTGGCATAGGCAACGATCGTCGCCAACCGTGCGCTCAGCTCTGGCTGGCGCATCTCACGACCGGCCTGCGCGATCGCGTCAATCGCCCGCGTCGCCTCATGCAGCGAAGTCGTGCCCCGAGCGCCCAAGCTCGGCGGCCGCCGCCAAACGGGACGATCAACACCGTACGTGAGAGACACCCCCAGCAGTGTCAGCAGCGCGAAGACCAGGCCAATACCCGGAGGATGTCCCGCACCGAGCCAGGCCGTGATGCCGCTTCCGAGCGCAAGGAGCAGGCCGCCCGTGGTCTTCACGGGAAGGCGCCGCCAAGACAACGCTGCCGGCGTCGCCGCTCGCTCCGCGAGCCGCAGTCGGACCAACAGTGCACCCGCCAACATCAGGCCGTAGCCCATGAGGTTGTCAAGCAGCATCCCGAGCGCTCCGCTCATGAGCGCAACCAGTGCTGCGGCGGCTGCTGGTAAGGGCAGCACGAAGAGCGGCAAGACCGACGGGGAGGTCCCCGCTTGCGTGTCTTGATCCTGCGGTTTTCTTCGTTCGCGACCGCTCAGCCGCTGCCACACCCAGCGCAGGAGCACGACGATCAGGAGCAAGAAGACGAGAAGCAGCAGGAGCCGTTTCATCCCGTCCGCCTCAAGATCGCTCAGCCCTGGCAGACGCGGCGAGGGCCGAGCCGCTGCAGGAGGCCAGTAGCGCCTGCGACGAGGCGATACCAAGCCCAATGACCAAGAGCAACAGGCCAATGCGCTGGCGCAGGCGTTTCGACATGGCGAACGTCTCCGTAGGTTGTTGATGCCGTGGCTGGCGCCGCGGGCGCCTGATGGATCGAATCAACCCAAGGTCCAGCCTATCGATTGACAAAACACAATAGGCAGAGCGAATAAAACCCATCCAATCAAACGATTTCACGCCGAACCACCGAGCCCCTAATCTGGCGTCAACCTCAAACGAGGCCTTCATCCCCACTGACCAGGAGCTGT
>CAZTYV010000169.1:0-6349 GCA_964617675.1 uncultured Halochromatium sp.
TCGATGCCCTACGTTCGTGCCCGTTCCTCGCTCCTCGTTCTTGCGCTGATCCTTCAAGCCCTGGGGTGGGTGACCTTGGCGGGTCTATCGCCGGCACTCGCGGCAGTGCCCGGATCGGCGGCGTCATCCGAGGACCCCTACGGCTTCGACGATAGCCCGCGCGATGAGATCCTCAGCTACCCGGCCTGGTTCAACGAGCCGTTCCTGGACCTGGAGGCCGATCATCAAGCGGCTCGCGAGCAGGGCAAGGGGCTCATCCTCTATTTCGGCCAGAAGCGCTGCGCCTACTGCCATCAGCTGATGGATGTGAACTTTGGCTCGGAGGTCGATATCGTCGAGTACACCCGACGTCACTTTGATGTGACGCCAATCGACATCTGGGGCGTCGCCGAGGTCACCGATCTGGATGGCCGCACCCTGACCGAGCGCGACTTTGCGTTGCGCGAGCAGGCGGAATTCACGCCCACGCTGATCTTCTACGACGAGGACGGCGAGGAGGTTCTGCGCCTGCGCGGCTACTATCCGCCCTATCAGTTCCGGGCCGCGCTCGAGTACGTGGCCGACGAGCACTATCGCCGTGAGACCTTCCGGGATTATCTTGCGCGCGGCGACAATCGGATGGTCTTCGACGCGTCGGACCTGAACGACCAGCCGTTCTTTCAGTCGCCACCGTTCAATCTCGATCGCAGCCGCCTCCCTGGGGAGCGTCCGCTCGCGGTGTTCTTCGAGCAAGGTGACTGCCACCCCTGCGATGTGCTGCACGGTCAGATGCTGCAAGAGCCGGCGATCCGCGCCGAGTTCGCGGGGTTCGACAGCGCGCAGCTCAACATGTGGTCGCAGACACCGGTGATCACGCCAGCGGGCAAACGCACCACGGCCAACGACTGGGCTGCCGACCTCGGGCTGTTCTATGCCCCCGCGGTGATCTTCTTCGATGAGCAGGGTCGCGAGATCCTGCGCCTGGACTCGGTGGCGGGTTTCTATCGTCTGAGCAACGTGGTCGACTTTATCGCCAGCCGATCCTATCAGCAGGAGCCAAGTTATCAGCGTTGGCGCCAGAGCCAACCGCTCTAGGGCGTTTTGCGACAGGTTGTTCTCGGCATCGCAGCCGGCGCGCGCGAGCCTCGGGTCGGCATCATCCGGTCAAGCGACGGTAACCCAGCGCGGCCGCACTTGCGGCATCATTATTGCTTTCTCAATTCGGTCGCGGGCTCGAGGGCCCGTGCCATCGGAGTGTATGTTCATGCAGAGTATCTATATTGCCGGCGCTGGCTCGGGGAGCGGCAAGTCGGTTGTCGTCCTCGGCTTCATGGAGATGCTCTCGGCGGTCAATCGGCGCGTCGGGTTCTTTCGGCCGGTGGTCAGCAGCTCGGTGGAGCAGGACAGCCTGACCAGTCTGATTCGCGATCGCTACGATCTGCCATTCCCAGCCGAGATGCTCTACGGCTGTACCGCGCAGATGGCCAGCGAGCTGGCGGCCGCTGGGCACTACGACGAGCTGCTGAAGCTGATCCTGAACAAGTTCATGCTGCTCGACGAGCAGTGCGATCTTGTGCTCTGCGCCGGCACCGACTTCGACGGCCTCGTGCCCTCGCTGGAGTTCGACTTCAACGCTGATCTCGCCAACAACTTTGGCTGCAGCATCGTGGTCGTGGTCAAGGGCTTCAATCGCAGCTCGGAGGAGGCACTGCACGCCGTCCACATGGCGCACGAGTCGATGATCGATCGCGGTGGTGATCTGCTCGCGACCGTGGTCAACGGCGTGCATCCGGATTACGTCGATGTTGTCAAACGGCGCGCACAGGCCGTGCTGCCACGCACCGAGACCCTGCACGTGCTGCCCGAGACCGAGGCGCTGGCAAAGCCAACCATCGGCGAGGTCCACAAGATGCTCGGCACCGAGCGGCTCTGCGGTGAGGCCGATGCGCTCAATCAGGTGGTCAGCAACTACAAGGTCGCGGCCATGGAGGTGCCGGATTTCCTCAACTATGTTGAGGACGGCTGCCTGATCATCACCGCGGGCGATCGCAGCGACATCATCCTCGCCAGCCTCGCCGCCGATGTTGCCGACTCCTTCCCGCGCGTTGCCGGTCTGCTGCTCACCGGAGGCCTCAAGCCGGCTGAGAATGTGCAGCGCCTGCTGTTCGGACTGCGCCGCAGCAAGGTCGCGGTGCTCTGCACCCACCGCGATACCTTCCAGACCGCGCTCGCGGTGAATCAGGTCGAGTCGGTGATCCTGCCCGGTGACGAGCGCAAGATCGCCGCCGCTCTCGGCGTGTTCGAGAGCGCGGTGGATATCAAGGGGCTACAAGAGAGCATCGCCTCCCACGCCTCGGCGCGCATTACCCCACTGATGTTCGAGTATCAGCTGATCCAGCGCGCCAAGTCGCAGCGCAAGCGCATCGTGCTGCCCGAGGGGCAGGATGAGCGCATCCTGCGTGCCGCCGAGATCCTTAGCCTGCGCGGCGTCGCCGAGCTGGTCCTGCTCGGCAATCCGGAGAAGATCCGTCGCCGCATCGGTGAGCTGGGTCTGCAGCTCGAGGGTATCCAGATCATTGATCCGGTCAACTCGCCGAAGCGCGCCGAATATGCCGCCATCTACCACCAGCTGCGGGCGCACAAGGGGATCTCGGAGCAGATCGCCTTCGATGCGCTCGAGGATGTGAGCTACTTCGGCACCCTGATGGTTTACACCGGCGATGCCGACGGCATGGTCTCGGGCGCGCTGCACACCACCCAGCACACGATCCGACCGTCCTTTGAGACCATCAAGACGAGGCCGGAGACCAAGCTGGTCTCGAGTGTCTTCTTCATGTGTATGCCCGACCGGGTGTTGGTCTACGGCGACTGCGCGGTGAACCCGAACCCGGACGCCGAGCAGCTCGCCGATATCGCCATCACCTCGGCGGGTACCGCGGCGGCCTTCGGGGTCGAGCCGCGGATCGCGATGCTGTCGTATTCGACCGGCTCCTCCGGCAAGGGCGCCGATGTCGAAAAGGTGCGGGAGGCGGTGGCGATCGCGCGCCAGCGTCGGCCCGATCTCAAGCTCGAGGGGCCGATCCAGTACGATGCCGCGGTCGATGCCAGCGTCGCGCGCTCGAAGATGCCGGACAGCGAGGTGGCCGGGCAGGCGACGGTGTTCATCTTCCCGGACCTCAACACCGGCAACAACACCTACAAGGCGGTGCAGCGCAGCGCCGGCGCGGTGGCCATCGGTCCGGTGCTGCAGGGGCTGAACAAGCCGGTCAATGACCTCAGCCGCGGCTGTACCGTCACCGATATCGTCAATACGGTCGCGATCACCGCGATCCAGGCCCAGGCGCTCGAGGAGACATCATGAAGGTGTTGGTACTGAACTCCGGCAGCTCGTCGATCAAGTTCCAGCTCTTTCGCAGCGAGGAATGGAGCGTGCTCGCCTCCGGCTCGGTCACGCGTATCGGCGAGCCCGAGGCCCTGCTGCGCTGCCGCTGGAGCGGCGATGATGGCGGCACGCAGCAGCTCGAAGAGCAGGCGTCGATCCCGAATCACCAACAAGGGCTGCAGCGGATCGCAAAGGTCCTGGCGCAGACGGGGGCGCTTGCCGAGGTCAGCGAATTGGTTGCCGTGGGCCATCGGGTCGTGCACGGCGGGGAGGCGTTCCACGCGCCGACGCGGATCGATGACGACATCATCGAGGCCATCCGTCGGGTGATCCCGCTGGCACCGTTGCACAACCCCGCCAACCTCGATGGCATCCTGGTCGCGCGTGAGCTGTTCCCGGCGATCCCGCAGGTCGCGGTCTTCGATACGGCCTTTCACCAGACCATGCCGCGCACCGCCTATCGCTATGCGGTTCCTGACTACCTCTACCGCGAGCATGGGGTGCGCCGTTACGGCTTCCATGGCACCTCGCATCACTACGTCGGGCGGCGTGCCGCCGCGATGCTCGGCAAGGCGTTCGAGCAGTGCAATCTGATCACGCTGCATCTGGGCAATGGCGCCAGCGCGACCGCGATTCGTCAGGGCAGCAGTATCGATACCTCGATGGGCATGACCCCGCTCGAGGGTCTGGTGATGGGCACCCGCTGCGGCGATATCGATCCTGCCGTGCTGTTCTACCTGAGCGCCCATCTGGGGCTCGACAATGCCACGCTCGATAACCTGCTGAACCGCCAGAGCGGCCTCCTCGGCCTCTGCGGCGACAATGATCTGCGCGAGATCCAACGCCGTGCCGAAGCGGGTGATGAGGCCGCGGAGCTGGCGCTGGGGGTGAGCGCCCATCGCTTGAAGAAATACATTGGCGCCTACCTCGCCGAGCTCGGCGGTGCCGATGCGCTGGTGTTTACCGGTGGTATCGGCGAGAACTCGGCCGAGGTACGCGCGCGCGCTTGTGCCGGCCTGGAACCGCTCGGCATCTGCATCGACCTGGAGGCGAATTCGGCGGCATCGAGCGCCGAGCGCAGGATCTCCAAGGGTGGCAGTCCGACTCAGATCCTCGTGATCCCAACCAACGAAGAGCTGCAGATCGCGCGCGAGACCTTGGAGGCGGTGAGCTGAGGACCGGTTTTGATTGGCCCGGATCAACACCGAAATCACCCCGGCCGTTATCATTGAGGATCGACACCCCTAATCCCGCGATCGCGATGAACGATTCCGTCAGCCTGCATCCGACCGGCGCTGCCGTGCTCTTCGACGTCTTGATGGACCTCGGCGTCGAGGTCATCTTCGGGCACACCGGCGGCGCGGTGATCCCACTGCACGTGGAGCTGAACAAGCGCATGCGCCGCGGCGTGCCGGTACCGCGCTTCGTGCTCTGCCGCCAAGAGGGCGGGGCGGGCCATGCCGCCGAAGGCTATGCGCGCGCGAGCGGTCGGGTTGGTGTCGCACTTGCCACCTCCGGTCCCGGCTCGACCAACCTCGCCACGCCGATTGCTGATGCGCACAAGGATTCGGTGCCCACGGTCTTTATCACCGGCCAGGTGCCGAGTCACGCGATCGGCAGCGATGCCTTCCAGGAGGTCGATACCGTCGGCTTCACCCGGCCGATCTCGAAGCACAATTACCTGGTGCGCGATGTCGACGATCTCGAGTGGGTGCTGCGCGAGGCCTTCGTGCTGGCCCAGCATGGCCGCCCTGGGCCGGTGGTCGTCGATATCTGCAAGGACGTTCAGCTCGCACCCTGCCTCACACCGCGTCCGGCCCGCCGGCGTCATCGGCCAGGGGTCCCATTCGAGTCCGAGCGCGCCGACGCCATCCTCGACGCCCTCGCGGCCGCCAAGCGGCCCGTGATCAAGGCTGGCGGCGGCATCATCCACGCCGGGGCATCGGCAGCGCTCTGCCGGCTCGCGGAGCGCTTCGAGGTGCCGGTCACCACCACCTTCAATGCCCTGGGTGCGGTGCCCTTCGATGCGCCCTATTACCTGGGCATGCCGGGGATGCACGGGAGCGTACCGGCCAACTATGCGCTGCGCGACGCCGATCTGATCCTGACCCTGGGTGGGCGTTTCGACGATCGTGTCGCCGTTAAGGACTTCGCCCTGGGCAAGCGGATCGCCCATGTCGATATCGACCCGTCCGAGATCGACAAGGTGGTCAAGGCCGACCTGTTCCTGGTCGCCTCGCTGACCGAGTTTCTCGATCACGCGCTCGCCAGCACCCGCCACGCGCGCCATCCAGGCTGGCTGGCGCAGGTTGAGGCGTGGCGCCAGCAGCTGCCCCTAGCCTATGGCGAGGGCGAGTACATCAAGCCGCAGGCCGTGATCGAGACCCTCTCGCGGCTGACCGCGGGCCATGCGACCCTGGTGACGGGCGTCGGTCAGCATCAGATGTGGTCGGCCCAGTACTACCGGTTCCAGCGCCCGAGGCAGTGGATCAGCTCCGGTGGGCTTGGCACCATGGGCTTCGGTCTGCCGGCAGCCATCGGCGCCTGGTACGGTAATCGCGAGCAGCCGGTGGTGCTGGTCGATGGCGATGGAAGCTTCCAGATGAACATCCAGGAGCTCGCCACTGTGGTTGCCAACGCGATCCCGCTGAAGATGTTCGTGCTCAACAACAGCTTCCTCGGCATGGTGCGTCAGTGGGAAGATATGATGGACGACGGTCACCACTACGAGACCTGTCTCGCGCGCCGCGAAGACTGCGATCCGCATTGCATCGAGATCGATCAGGCGTGTCGGCGCCAATTCCCCAACCTGCTCGGACTCAAGCAGGTGTATCCGCGCCTCGAGACCCTTCGGGTCAAGGAGCCGGCGGCGCTCGGCGACGTGCTGGCGCAGGCCTTGGCCATGCCGGGGCCGGTGCTCGTCGACGTCTGGATCGACAAGACCGAGGATGTGCTGCCGATGGTTCTGCCGGGCAGTCGGCTCGAGAC
>CAZTYV010000169.1:6449-7799 GCA_964617675.1 uncultured Halochromatium sp.
ACGCCGTCCGTTGCCGCAGTGGGCCGCGGCGGGCCGCGGGCTTATGACGGAGGCGGCTTGAGTCTTCGCAAGCGCTATGCTAGTTCTTAACCGAAAAACCAATTGCGCGCATCGCGCGACGCCACCCTAAGATTCGGACCCCAAGATTCGGGAATGTATCGATTTGGAGGATGACTGCCTTATGACCGCCTTCTCGCAACTGCATGCACAGAATCACAAGATTACCGAGCTCTCTAACGTCTTCCTCTACCTGATCCAGAGCCGGGAGATGTGCGATACCGAGACCGCCTGCGATGTGTTCTTCGAGTACACCGGTAAGGTGCGCGAGCACATCGAGCTGGTCGACCGCGATCTCTGTGGCCGACTGATCTCGTACCCTGATCAGTCGGTGAAGAACACCGCGAATCGGTTCCTCTCGGGGTCAACCGAGATCAAGCGCATCTTCAATAAGTATCTGAAGGATTGGTGCTCGGAGCCTCATCGTCGGCTCCAGATCCGTGACTACGACGAATTCCTGAACGAGACCGAGCAGATGTTTCGACTGGTCCTGGACCGCATCCAGCGCGAGACCGAGCATCTCTACCCACTGATCCGAAAGCTCGAGGAGAAGGATCGGGCCGCGGCCTGAGCGACCCGTCGGCCGAGCCTGTGCCAGGCCCGGCCGTCGATGGGTGGGCCTGGCGCTCTCAGGAGGTGCTCGCGAGCCGATGCTCGAAATGGCTGAGCAGCCGCGAGCGTAGGTTCTTCTCCTTGTGCTTGGCCGCCGCTGAGAGGCGCTTCTCGGCGACGCCCATCAGGATCTCCTGTGCGCCCTTGGCGTGCTCGTCCTCGGGCTGGCGCTGCACGTAGCTGCCGTCGGGCTGCATGTCCCAGGCCGAGCGCTGATCAGCGAACTGCACGTCGAGGATCAGTCGCAGCTCTTGGCGTAGCTCCGGGTCTTCGACTGGCGCATGGACCTCGACCCGGCTCTCGAGATTGCGCCGCATCATGTCCGCTGAGCCAATAAAGTACTCCTCGTCACCGCCGTTGCGGAAATAGAGGATGCGCCCGTGCTCGAGGAAGCGCCCGACGATGCTCACCACCCGGGCGGTTTCACTCAGCCCCGGGACGCCGGGACGGAAGCGGCAGGTATCGCGCACGATCAGGTCGACCTTGACCCCGGCCCGGCTCGCCTTGTAGAGGGCGCGGGCGATGTCTGGGTCCTCGAGCGCGTTCATCTTCATCTGGATCAGACCGCCACCGCCGCCTTCTTCGGCGGGGCGCTCATGCACGGCGATCTCGCGCTCGATCTTGTTCAGGATGCCGCGCTTCAAGGTATAGGGTGCAGCGAGGATCTTGCGGTAGCTTGGC
>CAZTYV010000170.1:0-7716 GCA_964617675.1 uncultured Halochromatium sp.
AAGAACGATCTCGACAACGCCTGGGAGGCCTTGCGGCGCATCGTCGGCCCGATTCAGGTCCCGCTCGCGCGCCTCGGTGATCGCCTGCCCCTCACGCCGCCCGAGCCCAACGACATCGACATCTGGGCCGAGACGGCGCTGACCAACAACTTCGGCATCGCCGCGGCCCGGGCCGCGGCCGAGGCGGCACGCAAGAACATCGAGATCCAGCGCTCCGGCTACTATCCCAGCCTCGACATGCAGGCCGGCTACGACATCTCACGCACCGGCCAAGAGTTCGGCACCGATACCGACTCGGGCTTCATCGGCCTGAACGTCAACATCCCGATCTACCAGGGCGGTGCCGTCGCCTCCTCGACGCGGCAAGCCGGCTATGAGTTCCGCGCCGCGCAAGATCGCCTGGACCAGGAGCGGCGCGTGGTCGTCAATCAGGTTAAAGACGCTTTCCGCGGCATCCTCTCAAGCATTAGCGACGTCAAGGCCCGCCAGGCGGCCATCGTCTCGGCGCGCAGCTCGTTGGAATCCACTGAGGCCGGTCTCGAGGTCGGCACCCGAACCCAGGTCGACGTGCTCAACGCCCAGCGTAACCTGTTCCAGGCCGAGTTCGATTACCTCGCCGCCCGCTACAACTACATCCTCAACGGTATCCGCCTGCATCAGGCCACCAGCACGCTGACCCGTGACGTGCTGGCGCGGGGCAACGCCTGGCTCACCACCGAGGATGAGGTCCAACCACCGTCGTACTGATAGCCTTCCTCTGATCTAGCACCGTGTCAGGCAACAGCTTCGGGCGCTCATTCGTCGTCACCAGCTTCGGTGAGAGTCATGGTCCCGCGATTGGCGGCATCGTCGACGGCTGCCCGCCCGGGCTGCCGCTGACCGAGGCCGATCTGCAGCGCGACCTCGATCGGCGCGCGCCGGGTAGGTCACGCCACACCACCCAGCGCCGTGAGGCCGACCAGGTGCGCATCCTCTCTGGGGTGTTCGAGGGCGAGACCACCGGTGCGCCGATCGGGCTGCTGATCGAGAATCAGGATCAGCGCTCGAAAGACTACTCGGAGATCGCCGCGCGCTTCCGGCCCGGGCACGCCGACTACAGCTACACCATGAAGTACGGCCGGCGCGACTATCGCGGCGGCGGGCGCTCCTCGGCGCGTGAGACCGCCATCCGGGTCGCCGCGGGCGGGATCGCCAAGCTCTGTCTGCGCCTGCAGCAGCAGGTCGAGATCCGCGGCTGCCTCTCACGCCTCGGCCCCATCGGGCTTCCCGTGCCGGGCGACGCCGCCTTCGACTGGTCGCGCGTCGAGCAGAATCCGTTCTTCTGTGGCGGTAGCGAGGCGCAGGTTTCCGAGCTCGAGGCCTTCATGGACGAGCTGCGCAAATCCGGTGACTCCATCGGTGCCGAGGTCACGGTCATTGCCACCGGCCTGCCGCCGGGGCTCGGCGAGCCGATCTTCGATCGCCTCGATGCCGATATCGCCCATGCGCTGATGAGTATCAACGCTGTGAAGGGGGTTGAGATTGGCGCCGGTTTCCAGAGCGTGGTCCAACGTGGCACCGAGCATCGCGACGAGATGATCCCGGCGGGTTTCCTCACCAACCACGCCGGCGGCGTGCTCGGCGGCATCTCCACCGGCCAGGATATCGTTGCGCGCCTGGCACTGAAGCCCACCTCGAGCATTCGCCTGCCCGGGCGCACCATCGACATCCGCGGCGCCGAGACCGAGATCGTCACCAAGGGGCGCCACGACCCCTGCGTCGGCATCCGCGCCACCCCAATCGCCGAGGCCATGCTCGCCCTGGTGCTGGCCGATCACCTGCTGCGCCACCGCGCGCAGAATGCTCGCGTGACGCCGCCGCTTGCGCCCATCCCGCCGCAAGCGCCTTAGCCCGCGGAGAGACCCCGATCACCGAGCGGCCGGTCGCCGAGCCGATGCCTTACGCGCGCCTGTCGAGCTACTACCTCTTTCACTTCGGCGCGCTTGGCGCGCTGGTCCCGTTCTGGGGTCCCTATCTGCTCGAGCGCGGCTTCGAGCCCGTCGCCATCGGCATCCTGATGGCGATCCTGATGGGCACCAAGATCGTCGCGCCAAACCTGTTCGGCGCCGTTGCCGATCAACGCGCGGAGCGCATGTCGATCGTGCGCCTGGGCGCGCTCGCGGCGCTGCTGAGCTTCTGCGGCGTGTTCTGGGCCGAGGGCTTCTGGGCCATGGCCTTGACCATGGCCCTCTGGAGCTTCTTCTGGAACGGCCCCCTGCCGCTGATGGAGGCGGTGACCTTCAATCACCTCGGCGAGCGCGTCAACCGCTACGCCCAGGTGCGGGTCTGGGGCAGCATCGGCTTCATCCTGGTGGTGCTGGCAGTCGGATGGTGGCAACAGCAAGCGGGCTCGGGCGTGGTGCCGGTTGCGGTGCTGATCCTGTTCGGCGGCGTGCTGCTCAGCGTCCTGATGGTGCCGGATCGCCCGCACGGGCACCGATCCTTGGAGCCGCTCTCGCTGGCTCGGCTGCTCAAGCGGCGCGAGGTGCTGTTTTTCCTGGCCGCCTGCCTGCTGATGCAGGCGAGTCATGGCGCCTACTACGCCTTCTACTCGATCTTCCTGGAGGCGCGGGGTTATTCGCAGAGCGCCGTCGGCGCCCTCTGGGCATTTGGGGTGGCGGCCGAGGTGGTGGTCTTCCTCATCATGCACCGGCTACTCGAGCGTTTCGGTGCGCGCCGCGTGATCCTGGCGAGCCTGGCGCTGGCGGTGCTGCGCTGGCTGTTGGTCGGTCTCTTCGTCGATCTGGCGCTGGTGCAGGTCGCGGCGCAGACCCTGCACGCGGCCAGCTTCGGCACCTTCCACGCGGCCGCCATCCACCAAGTCCATCAGTACTTTCCGGGCGCCACGCAGGGGCGCGGCCAGGCCCTCTACAACAGCATCAGCTTTGGCGTTGGCGGCGCCTTTGGCAGCCTCGTCAGCGGACTGCTCTGGTCCGGCGTCGGGGCCAGCCTGACCTTCGTTGTGGCCGCCGCCTTCGCCGCCCTCGGCTGGGCGGCGGCCATGCTTGGCAGGCGCTAAGGGCTCAGAGCTCGCCGTTGGCACCCGCGGTCATGATCGATTCGATGTTGTCGCGCACCAGCTCTGCCTTCTCTAGCAGCTCGGGCGGAAGATTGGCGCCGGGGATGATCTTGCCCAGGTCCAGGGTCACCAGCCAGGCCTTGCCCTCGGTGTCCTCGATCAGCGCGATTCGGCAAGGCAGGTAGGCGGCGAAGTCGGCATTGAATTGGAGCATCTCGTTGGCGATGCGCGCATCGCAGAACTGAAAGATCTCAATTCGGCCCGATTCGACATCCATCGCCTCCAGCTCTTTGTACAAGGGCAGATGGGCCACGAGCTTGAAGTTCAGCGAGTTTGCGCGGAGCTTCATCGAATCGACGGCGTCGTCCATGGACACATCGTCGGCCAATGGCATCTTCAGCACCGTATCGGCGATCGCGATCGTCTGGGCGCTGGCAGCAAGCGGGGCCAAAGCCAGGACGGGGGCCAGTAAGCAGGCCAGAAAGAGGGCTGGGACGAGGGCCGATAAGCGAGCCGGTAAGCGAGCCGGTGAGCGAGCCGGTAAAAGAGCTGGGAACGGAATGAGTAACAGTGACTTGGAACGCATCGTCAGGAAATCTCCCCTTGGAGCCGAGCCAGCCGGGCTGGACGGGTCGCATTGGTGGTGTCGGCCGCGCGCCGCGGGACCGATCGCTGTTAACCTAATCCCACCTGCGCGGTGGGTCGGCGCGGGCATTGTGACCGCTCCCAAGGGATCTGCCAAATCGTCGTAGGGCTGTGCCGGCGCTTGAGCCAGGCGTATACTCGCCGGCCACTTCGCGGGCCGCGCGGGCTCGGGCAACCACGAGGAGGTGCACGATGGAGCAGCGCCATGGGGCGTTGGACGAGCTGCTGGAGGGCTTGGAGCAGGCCGCCGTTGCGTTCTCGGGTGGTGCGGACAGTACCCTGCTGCTGGCGTTGCTGCGCCAGCGCCTGGGGGCCGAGCGCGTCGTCGCGCTGACCGCCGTCACCCCCTACATGGTGCGCCAAGAGATCGGTGATGCGGTGGCGCTGACCTCGAAGCTCGGGGTGCGCCACGAGCTCGTCGAGATGCCGATGCCCGAGGGCATGGAGACGAATCCGAGCGACCGCTGCTATCGCTGCAAGCAGGCCATGTACCAGCGGCTGCTGCAGGCCGCCGCCGAACAGGGCTTCGAGACCCTGGTCGATGGCAGCAACACCGATGACGCCGATGATCAGCGCCCCGGCCTGCGCGCGCTGCGCGAGATCGGCATCCGCAGCCCCTTCATCGAATCCGGCATCGACAAGGCCGCCGTGCGCCAGATCGCGCGCGAGATGGACCTGCCAACCTGGCACAAGCCCACCAACGCCTGCCTGCTAACGCGCATCGGTCACAACGTGCGTTTCAGCATGGACCAACTGCAGCGCATCGAAGAGGCCGAGCGCTTCCTCACCGAGCTTGGCTACACCTGGGTGCGGGTGCGCTGTCATGGCGACCTGGCACGCATCGAGGTCGCGCCGGTGCAGCGCGAGCGCCTGCTCATCGACTCCGCCGCCGTGATCGCCGGCATCAAGCGCTTCGGCTTCCGGTACGTGGCCATGGACCTGGCCGGCTATCAGTGCGGCAGCATGGTCGACTGAACGCCCGGCATCCGTTGGCCCCCGTTTGACGCTAGTTGGCGTCGGCTAGCATCAGGCGATATCAGGGCGATATCAGGGCGATATCAGGCGCGGCATCAGTCGAGCCGGTAGTGCTTCTCGACCGCCTCGGTGACCTCCCAGGTGCAGCGCATCCCGGCCGGAAAACTGATCAGGTCGCCGCGCTTGAAGTGTTGGGCCTCTCCGCCGCTCGGCGTCACGCTGAAGCGGCCGCGCACCACGTAGCAGGTCTCTTTCTGATGATAGGTCCAGTCGAAGCTCGAGGGCTCCTTCTTCCAGACCGGCCAGTCCTCGACACCGAGCACCTCGAGCTTGGCCGGCGGTGGATTGTGCTCGCAGAGGATGGGCTCTTCAGACATGCTTGACTCCTGATCGGGTTCTTAAAGGTTGAGTACAGATGGGTAGCGATGATCTCGGCGACAACCGGGCGCCAACCGGCCGCGATCTCGAGCGGCTCGCCGCCGAGGTCGGGCAAGGCCTGCAGCGAGCGGGGCTCTGGCTCAGCACCGCGGAATCCTGCACCGGGGGTTGGATTGCCAAATGCATCACCGATGTAGCGGGGAGCAGCGGTTGGTTCGAGCGCGGCTTCGTGACCTATAGTAACCAGGCGAAGCTGGACCTGCTCGGCGTGCAGGCTGCTACCCTGGCCGCCGAGGGAGCCGTCAGTGAGGCCGTGGCCCTGGAGATGGCCGCGGGCGCCATCGCCCACAGCCGCGCCTCGCTGGCGGTCGCCGTCACCGGCATCGCCGGCCCTGGCGGCGGCTCGGCGGCGAAGCCGGTCGGCATGGTCTGCTTCGGCTGGGCGCTGCCCGGGCGCCTGGAGGCCGAGACCCGCCTGTTCTCCGGCGAGCGCGACGCGGTGCGCGCGCAAGCGGTCGAGCACGCGCTTAGAGGCCTTCGACAACGCTGCCCCGGCTGAGCCTGTGTGCAAGCCATCGCGCTGTGGGATAATCAAATTCGTTAACGCGTCGGTCAGAGCTCGGCCAGAGCAGGGCGGCGTTCCCAACCATGATTGCGACGCTGGCCCGGTCTTGAGCTGGGCGGCGCTCTTGGAGTCGAAATGGACGAAAATCGCAAAAAGGCGCTCGCGGCCGCATTGAGCCAGATCGAGAAGCAGTTCGGCAAGGGCTCGGTCATGCGCATGGGCGATGCGGGGGCCATCCCGAACATCGAGTCCGTCTCCACCGGCTCGCTCGGGCTCGATATCGCGCTCGGTATTGGTGGCTTGCCGCGCGGGCGCGTGGTCGAGATCTACGGACCGGAGTCCTCGGGTAAGACCACGCTCACCCTGCACGCCGTTGCCGAGGCACAGAAGGCCGGCGGCACCGCCGCCTTCGTCGACGCCGAGCACGCGCTCGACCCCAGCTACGCCGAGAAGCTCGGCGTCGACATGGACGAGCTACTGGTCTCGCAGCCGGACACCGGCGAGCAGGCGCTCGAGATCACCGACATGCTGGTGCGCTCCGGCGCCGTCGACCTGGTGGTTGTGGACTCGGTCGCCGCCCTCACGCCCAAGGCCGAGATCGAGGGTGAGATGGGCGACTCGCACGTCGGCCTGCAGGCGCGCCTGATGTCGCAGGCGCTGCGTAAGCTCACCGCCAACATCAAGCGCTCCAACGCCATCGTCATCTTTATCAACCAGATCCGGATGAAGATCGGTGTCATGTTCGGCTCGCCGGAGACCACCACCGGCGGCAACGCGCTCAAGTTCTACTCATCGGTGCGACTCGATATCCGCCGCATCGGCTCGATCAAGCGCGGTGCCGAGGTGGTCGGCAACGAGACCCGCGTCAAGGTGGTCAAGAACAAGGTGGCGCCGCCGTTTCGCGAGGTGCTGTTCGATATCCTCTACGGCGAGGGGATCTCGCGCGAGGGCGAGATGGTCGACCTCGGCGTCTCCGCCGGCGTCATCGAGAAGTCCGGCGCCTGGTACAGCTACGACGGCAACCGCATCGGCCAGGGCAAGGACAACGTGCGCAACTTTTTGAAGGAGAATCGCGACATGGCCGCCGAGATCGATGCCAAGGTGCGCGAGATCCTGCTGCCCAAGCCAAAGGCAGCTGGCGCCGACGAGGAGCATGACGTGGCGAGCGAGCTGCCGCCCGCGGCCGCGGCCGCTGAGGCTCGGGTGGGCGCCGATGGTTGATCGGCTCGCTGAGCGGATGGGCGACGCGGCGGGCGAGGGGCCGCGCGATGGGCACGACCTTGATCGCGCGCTGCACGACGAGATCCGCAGCCGTGCGCTCAAGCTGCTCAGCAACCGCGAGCACAGCCGCCTGGAGCTCGCACGCAAGCTCTGCCAGCGTGGCTATCCACCGGAGGCGGTGCAAGCGGTCGTCGAGGCCCTGGTGGCCAACGAGCTGCTGAGCGAGGAGCGCCTGGTCGAGGCCTACGTCGCCGAGCGGCTCGGCAAGGGCTTCGGGCCGCTTCGAATTCGCGCCGAGCTCCGCGACAAAGGGGTCGCCGATGCGCTCATCCAGCCCCATCTCGCGCTCGACGACCAACGCCTGCTCGATTACGCGGCGCGCGCCGATCGCAAGCGCTTCGGCGACGCCGCCGCGGCCGACCGACAGGAGCAGGCGCGGCGCGCGCGCTTCCTCGAGTATCGCGGCTTTCCGTCGGCGCTGATCGCCCGCCTCATGAGCTCGCGTCCGGCATCCACCCGCGATGCCACAGACGCCCCACACATCGAATGCTGAGTCCCCTCTCCGGAGTTGATCCCCTGTCATGAAGAGTAGCGCCGAGCTTCGCCAGGCCTTCCTCGATTACTTCGCCGAGCGCGGCCACACGCCCGTCGAGAGCAGCCCCTTGGTGCCGGGAAACGACCCGACCCTGCTGTTTACCAACGCTGGGATGGTGCAGTTCAAGGACGTCTTCCTCGGTCGCGAAAAGCGCCCGTACAGCCGCGCCGTCTCCTCGCAGCGCTGCGTGCGCGCGGGCGGCAAGCACAACGATCTCGAGAACGTGGGCTACACCGCGCGCCATCACACCTTCTTTGAGATGCTCGGCAACTTCAGCTT
>CAZTYV010000171.1:0-7574 GCA_964617675.1 uncultured Halochromatium sp.
CTTAGACTACACAAGCCCCTCAATACCAATGGGGCCATGTTAAAGATGGGTTAACGGAGCGCACGCGGGTGCAAGACCCTCAGGCCTTCAACCCACGCTCGCCGCGGCGCGCGTCGATACGCTTACGCCGTCCTCATCGTCGCTGTCCGATTCGCCTTGTTCGAGCCGAGCAAGCTCCTCCTGATAGGCCTGATTGACCCGATCACGAAGCTCCTTCCCGGGCTTGAAGTGCGGCACATGCTTACCCGCGAGCGCAACGGCATCGCCGGTCTTAGGATTACGGCCAACGCGCGGCGGCCGAAAATGGAGCGAGAAGCTGCCAAAGCCCCGGATCTCGATGCGCTCACCGGAAGCCAGGGCGCTGCTCATCTGTTCCAGGATGCAGCGCACCGCGAGCTCGACATCTTTGTAGGCGAGATGACTCTGCTCTCGCGCGAGAATATCGATGAGCTCGGATTTCATCATAATGGATAGCCTGCCAGAGCGATGCATGCCCGGCACCCAGGGTGCCGGGCGGATGATCACAGAGAATGACGTCTGCGATTGGGCAGAGCAGTCAGTCCTTCGCGGCCTCTTCCATCTGTTGCTTCAGGATGTCGCCAAGGGTTGCCGTCCCGGCCTGGGCCTCGCGCGCATAGCCCTTGATCGCGGCCTGCTCGTCGGCCATGTCCTTGGCCTTGATCGACAGCGAGATGCTGCGGTTCTTGCGATCGACGCCAAGGAACTTGGCCTCGACCTCTTCGCCCACCTTGAGCACGGTACGCGCGTCTTCTACGCGGTCACGTGAGATCTCGGAGGCCCGCAGATAGCCCTCGACGCCGTCGCCCAGGTCGATATTGGCGCCCTTGGCATCGACCTCGGTGATGGTACCGGTGACGATGCTGCCCTTCTCGTGCACCGCAACGAAGCTCGAGAACGGGTCCTTATCCAGCTGCTTGATGCCGAGCGAGATGCGCTCGCGCTCCGGGTCGACCGAGAGCACGACAGTCTCGACCTCGTCACCCTTCTTGAAGTTGCGCAGGGCCTCCTCGCCGGACTCGTCCCAGGAGATGTCCGAGAGATGGACCAGACCGTCGATGCCGCCGTCCAGACCGATAAAGATACCGAAGTCGGTGATCGACTTGATCTGCCCAGAGACGTGATCGCCCTTCTTGTGGGTTGCCGAGAACTCGTCCCAAGGGTTGGACGCACACTGCTTGATGCCAAGCGAGATGCGGCGACGCTCCTCGTCGATATCCAACACCATCACCTCGACGTCATCACCCATGGTGACGACCTTGCTCGGATGGACGTTCTTGTTGGTCCAATCCATCTCGGAGACATGGACCAGGCCCTCGACGCCCTCTTCGATCTCGACGAAGCAGCCATAATCGGCGATGTTCGTGACCTTACCGAACACCCGGGTGCTTTCCGGATAGCGGCGCGAGATGTTGACCCAGGGGTCCTCACCCATCTGCTTGAGCCCGAGCGAGACGCGCTGGCGCTCGCGGTCGAACTTGAGCACCTTGACCATGACCTCTTGGCCGATCTCGACCACCTCGGACGGGTGCTTGACCCGGCGCCAGGCCATGTCGGTGATGTGCAGCAGGCCGTCGATGCCGCCCAGATCCAGGAAGGCGCCGTAGTCGGTCAGGTTCTTGACCACACCGGTGAGCTCCAAGCCCTCTTCCAGCTTCTCGAGCAGCTGCTCGCGCTCGGCACTGTACTCTTCCTCGACCACCGCGCGGCGCGAGACGACGACATTGTTGCGACGCCGATCGAGCTTGATGACCTTGAACTCGAGGTCCTTCCCTTCGAGGTAGGTGGTATCGCGCACCGGGCGGATATCGACCAGCGAGCCCGGCAGGAAGGCGCGCACGCTACCAAGCTCGACGGTGAAGCCACCCTTGACCTTGCCGTTGATCTGGCCGGTGACCGTCTCGCCATCGTCGAACGCCCGTTCGAGCTTATCCCAGGCGGCGAAGCGCTTGGCCTTCTCGCGCGAGAGGCGGGTGGCCCCGAAGCCATCCTCGACCGCATCCAGCGCCACTTCGACGTCGTCGCCGACGCTGACTTCCAGCTGGCCCTCAGGGCTGAGGAACTGGTTGCGCGGAATAATGCCTTCCGACTTGAGGCCGGCATTGACGATGACGGAGTCAGCGGTGATGGCGACGACTTGGCCGGTGACGATGGTGCCCGGCTGGAGCTGCGTGTTGGTAAGGCTCTGCTCAAAGAGCTCGGCGAAGCTTTCGGTCATGCTGTGAATGTTCCTGGCGTCCCACGCCATCTCCTGATGTTCGTCGCAGCCGCATCATCGGCAAGCCGACAGCAGGAGGGTTGAGTTTAAACAGGGTGATCGGGGCATCTGCCGTGGGGCATATACGCCGGTCGGGTTCTCTGGGGTTTGGGATCGCTCCCGCCAGGCGGGGTCGACCTCAAGCCGAAGTCTTGTCAACGGCGCCAGATGCGGCAATCGCCGTCTCGGCCAAGCCTCGAATCTCGGCAAAGACCTGCTCGATCGACCATTGCGTCGAATCGACGACGATCGCACCGGGCGGGATCTGGAGAGGACTCGCAGCTCGCTCCCGGTCGCGCGCGTCACGCACACGAAGCTCCTCGACAAGATCGCCGAGATTAGCATCCAGCCCCTTGTCCTTCAACTGTTTATATCGGCGTCGTGCTCGCTCCTCGGGGCTCGCGTCCAGATAGACCTTCAGCAACGCCCCGGGAAAGACCCGCGACCCCATGTCGCGTCCGTCGGCGATCAGTCCGGGCGCGAGCGCGGCATCGCGCTGCCAGCTGAGCAACGCCTCGCGGACCTGCGGGTGCACCGCGACGCGCGAGGCGTCCACCCCCGCCTCGGCCGTGCGGATCAATGCGGAGACGTCCTCGCCATCGAGGTCGACCCGCTCGCCGGTGAGCTGCACGGCGATGGTCGAAGCCAACCGACCAAGGCCAGCGCCATCCTCGAGATCCACGCCCTGCCGGCGGGCCGCCAACGCCAGGGTGCGATAGAGGGCGCCACTGTCGAGCAGGTGCCAGCCCAGATGCTCGGCGAGCAGGGCGGCAATGGTGCCCTTCCCGGTCCCGGAGGGTCCATCGATGGTGATGACCGGTGCCGGCGTCATCCCACTCACCCTTGGCCGCGCAGCTCGGTGATCTGCAGACCGACGCCTGCCGCGAGGCCGGCGAAGTCCGGAAACGAGGTCTCGACATTCGCACAATCGTCGATTCGAATCGGTGCCGTCGCGCGCAACGCGCTCACTGCGAAGGCCATCGCGATGCGATGATCGCCGTGCGCCGCGATCGCCGCACCACCAAGCAGACCCGCCGCACCGAGCCCGCGGATCAGCATCCCATCGGCACGTGGCTCGGCCTCGACGCCAAGGGCAGCCAGGCCATCGGCCATGACCTGAATGCGATCGCTCTCCTTGACGCGAAGCTCGGCCGCACCGCTGAGTAGGGTCTCACCATCGGCGCAAGCCGCGGCGATGAACAGGGCCGGAAACTCGTCGATCGCCAAGGGCACCTGCTCCGGCGGGATCAGGACACCGTGCAACGGCGCCGAGCGCACGCGCAGATCGGCCACCGGCTCACCGCCGAGCTCCCGTGGCCGCTCGACGCGGATATCGGCCCCCATCTGACGCAGGATATTCACCACACCGACGCGCGTCGGGTTCATCCCGACCTGGGTCAGGGTCAGGTCGGAGCCCGGCGCGATGCTGGCGCCGACCAAGAAGAAGGCCGCCGAGGAGATGTCGGCCGGGATGCTGATCGGGACAGCACTCAGACGCCCACCGCCGCGCAGACAGACCCGGTCGCCGTCGCGCCGCACCGGATAGCCAAAGGCACTGAGCATGCGCTCGGTATGATCGCGCGTCGGCGCCGGCTCCGTGACGCAGGTCTCGCCCTGGGCGTAGAGCCCAGCCAGGAGCAGGCTCGACTTGACCTGCGCGCTTGCCACCGGCAGCCGGTAGTCGATGCCCTGCAGCTTCTCGACCGGCAGCAGGCCCAGCGGCGCCCGTCCCTCCGGCGTCGCCTCGATCTGGGCACCCATCTGGCGCAGCGGCTCGATCACGCGGCCCATTGGCCGGCGCGAGAGCGAGGTATCGCCGATGAGCGTGGTGGCAAAGCGCTGGCCGGCGAGCAGGCCGGCGAGCAGCCGCATCGAGGTGCCCGAGTTGCCGAGGTCCAAGGCCCCTCCTGGCGCCTTCAGCCCATGCAGACCAACGCCGTGCACGCGCAGCCGTCCCGACGCTGGACCCTCGGCCTCGACGCCCATGGCCCGAAACGCCGCCAAGGTGGCCAGGCTATCCGCGCCTTCGAGGAAGCCGTCGATCTCGGTCGTCCCCTCGGCCAGGGCCGCGAGCATCACCGCGCGATGCGAGATGGACTTGTCGCCAGGCACGCGCAGCTCACCGCGCAAGGCCCCGCCAGGGGCGAGCTCGAAGCTCAGGGATTGGGCAGACGCACTCATAGACCTCTCGCCAGACGACAATGGACAACCGCGGGCGGGCAGCGGCAAAACCGCCCACCAAACCGCGTAGAATGCGGTGCCCATCGCGCCCCGGTCAAGGCGCGATCGCCCATCCACACCTGAGGGAGCCACCGATGCAAGAACGAGTCGTCGACGTCGCCATCATCGGCGCCGGGACCTCCGGCCTCAACGCCATGAGCCAAGCCCGCAAGGCCGGGAAGAGCTTCGTCCTCATCAACGGCGGCGAGCCTGGCACCACCTGCGCCCGGGTCGGCTGCATGCCCTCGAAGGCGATGATCCAGGTGGCCGAGGACTTCCACCGCCGCACCCATCTCGGGCGCTACGGCATCGACGGCCACGAGGGCCTGCGCCTCGACCTGCCCGAGGCGCTCGAGCACGTACAGGAGATGCGCGATACCTTCGTCGACCGGGTGCTTGGCAGCAGCACCGATGACATGCCCGAGGACCTCTTCCTGCAGGATTATGCACGCTTCCTCGACCCGACCCTGCTCGCGGTCGGTGATCAGCGCATCCGCGCCGGTGCCGTGGTCATCGCCACCGGCTCGCGCCCCTTAGTACCAGAGCCCTGGCGCGCCTTCGGTGATCAGCTGCTGACCACCGATCGCCTCTTCGAGCTCGAGGACCTGCCGCGCTCGATCGCCGTCATTGGTCTCGGCACCATTGGCCTCGAGCTCGGCCAGAGCCTGCATCGGCTCGGTCTCCAGGTCGAGGGCTTCGATCAGCTCGAGCGCATCGCCGGCATCCGCGATCCCGAGGTCAACAAAAGCGCGATCCAGATCATCGGCAAGGAATTTCCGCTGCATCTGGGCCAAGCCGCGCAGATCAGCAAGGCCGGCGCTCAGCTGCAGATTCAGGCCGGCGAGCATCGGTTCAGCGCCGATGCCGTGCTCTGCAGCATCGGCCGCGTACCGAACCTCGACGGACTGGGGCTCGAGACCCTCGGCGTGGAGTTCGACGCCCGCGGCCTACCGCCGTTCGATCGCCATAGCATGCAGGTCGGCGATCTGCCGGTCTTCATCGCGGGCGATGTGACCGCCGAGCGCCCGGTGCTGCATGAGGCCGGCGACGAGGGTCGCATCGCCGGCTACAACGCGGCCCGAGTCACCGATGGCGAGCGCCCTGCCCGCTTTCGCCGCCGCACGCCGCTCTTCATCAACTTCTGCGACCCGAACATCTGCGCCGTCGGCGAGCGCCTCGACGCACTCGATCCCGAGCAGATCGCGATCGGCGAGATCAAGATGGCCCCGGTGGGTCGCGCGCTGATCATGGGCAACAACCGCGGCCTCATCCGGGTCTATGCCGCGAAGGCCAGCGGCCGGCTGCTCGGCGCCGAGCTGATCGCCCCACGCGGCGAGAACCTTGCGCACCTGCTCAGCTGGAGCATCCAGCAAGGCCTAACGGTCCAACAGATGTTGCGCATGCCGTTCTATCATCCGGTGATCGAGGAGGCGCTGCAGGCGGCGCTCGGCGACCTCGAGCGCAAGCTCGATCTCAAACGCGATGGGCCCTTGATCGAGCTCGCACTGCTCGAAGAACCGCACTGACGACCGACGCCAAGGGCACCACTGCACCATTGTGCGACGACGGCGACCCGAGTCAGAGCGAGCAGCGGCCATCGCCCTGCCCCCTGACGGCCGAGGCGCATGCCCGCTCTCGGCGGTCTAAGCTCTTGGCGATCTAAGCTCTCGGCAATCTAATCAGGGTTGCCGTCGCGACCGATGGTCGCAACCTTGGCAATTTAGGACCAACCGGAGGAGATCACATGCAGCGCGCTCGGCAACCCCTGACCCGCAGCCGCCCACTCGCGGCGACGATCCTGCTGCTCGGCCTGATACCGGTGATCGGCTGCGCCCAGCCCGCCGGGCCGGTCGAGCCAACCGGCGACGTCGCTGAGGCCGAGGGCTGGCGCGCCGAGACCCTAGTCGAAGGGCTCCGCCACCCCTGGGGCATCGCCTGGCTGCCCGACGGCTCGGCGCTGGTGACCGAGCGCCCGGGCCGACTGCGCCTGATCGAGAACGCCGCGACCGACACAGGTCAGCCGCGTCTCGACCCGACACCGATCCGCGGCACCCCCGAGGTCTGCGCCTGCGGCCAGGGCGGACTGCTCGACATCAGCCTACATCCGGACTTCGCCAACAATCGGCTGGTCTATCTGACCTTCGCCGAGGGCACCGAGGACGCCAACCGCACCGCGCTCGCGCGCGGGCGACTCGACCTCAAGAACAAACGCCTCGAGGACCTTGAGGTCATCTTCCGCAACGCCGACGAGAAATCGGGCGGCCAGCACTTCGGCTCGCGCCTGCTGTGGCTACCCGATGGCACCTTGCTAATGAGCATCGGCGACGGTGGCAACCCGCCGACCTCGTTCGACGGCGAGAACATCCGCAACCAGGCGCAGCGCCTCGGTACCCACTTCGGCAAGCTGCTGCGACTGACCGAGGACGGCAAGGCCGCACCGGACAACCCCTTCGTCGACCAAGCGGGCGCCAAGCCCGAGATCTACAGCTACGGCCACCGCAACATCCAGGGCCTGACCCGCGACCCCAAGAGCGGCCGCGTCTGGGCCCATGAGCACGGCTCGCGCGGCGGTGACGAGATCAACCTGATCCAGGCCGGCAACAACTACGGCTGGCCCGAGGTGACCTACAGCATGGAGTACTGGGGGCCGCGCATCTCGGACAAGACGCGGGCCCCTGGCATCACCCAGCCCACCGTGGTCTGGACGCCATCGATCGCCCCCAGCGGCATGACGTTCTATACGGGTGACGACTTCCCCGAGTGGCAGGGGAGTCTGATCAGTGGCGCACTCAAGTTCCAGCAGCTACGGCGCACCAAGCTCGATGGCACGCGCGGGACCGGCGAGGAGAAGCTCAGCATCGGCCAACGCGTGCGCGATGTGAGCCAAGGTCCGGACGGCGGTCTCTACATCCTAACCGACGAAGGCGACGGCGCCCTGCTGCGGATCCAGCCCGACGCGTCCGACAGCTGATGCGCCCGGCCCAGGCCCAGGTGCCCGGGTGCCCAGGAGCCCGGGTGGTCAGCGGGCCGCTTGAGACAGAGACTCCGGACGGT
Source organism: uncultured Halochromatium sp. (assembly GCA_964617675.1). Classification (GTDB taxonomy): domain Bacteria; phylum Pseudomonadota; class Gammaproteobacteria; order Chromatiales; family Chromatiaceae; genus Lamprobacter. The sequence goes on from CAZTYV010000171.1 coordinate 7,550, forward strand.
GTGCACGAGAACAGCGTTGCGGTGC
>CAZTYV010000172.1:0-7428 GCA_964617675.1 uncultured Halochromatium sp.
TTTCATCGCCGGTTTCTTCTTGTTCTCTTTGTGGCTTTCGTGCTCTTTCGTCATGGGTGGCGACCTCGATGTTGTGTGGTTGCCGGTGACAGGTGTCACGCCTCTCAGTATAGATCGTGCCGCCAGGATGATGCGTCTCGTGCCACGCCCACCCCTGCTGCCCGCGGGCAAAAGGCGCGGCGCTTGCCGAACTTTCGGGTCCTGACGTTGCCTCTTGCTCTGTTCCAGCGAGCCCGTTCCGCGAGCCGGTGCCGCATGCGTTTCGGCCAACCGACCCCATCATGGTGCAAACGAGCAATGGAGACTCCTGAGTGATGAACATCGTCAAGCCGGCCGCGGTCATGCTGTGGCTGTTCCCCATCGCCCTCGTCGCACAGCCCGCAAAGCCGGTCGGCGTGGTGGTCAGCGAGGCGCGAACGGTCGAGATCGCAGACCGCGTCGAGGCCCTGGGCACCTTGCGAGCGAACGAGGCGGTCACCATCACGGCGACGGTAACGGAGACCATCTCGGCGATCCGTTTCGAGGATGGTCAGCGGGTCGAGGCCGGCGATATCCTCGTCGAGATGACCAGCCGCGAGCAGCACGCGCGCCTGGAGGAGGCGCAGGCCCGACTCGCCGAGGCCGAGCAGCAGTACGAGCGTGTCAAGTCGCTCGAGGCAACCGGCTCTGCGGCGGCCTCGCTGCTCGACGAGCGCCGCCGCGATCGTCGCACCGCGCGCGCGACCCTGGCCGCGATCGAGTCACAGCTGGCGGATCGCCTGATTAAGGCCCCGTTCGAGGGTGTGGTCGGGCTGCGCAACATCAGCCTTGGCGCCTTGGTCGAGCCGGGCGATGTGATCACCACGCTCGATGACGATCGGGTGATGAAGATGGATTTTCCGGTGCCCAGTCTGTTCCTGCCCTCGTTGACGCCCGGGCTGGCAATCGAGGCGAAAGCGGCGGCGCTCGGCGAGCAGACCTTCAATGGCGCGGTCAGCAGCGTCTCGAGCCGCGTCGATCCAGTCACGCGCAGCGTGCAGGTGCGCGCGCTGATCCCGAATCCGGAGCGCAGCCTTCGACCTGGCCTGCTCATGCAGGTGCAGCTGCTGCGCGACCCGCGCGAGGCGGTGATGGTTCCAGAGTCGGCCATCCTCCAACGCGGGGCCGAGCATGCGGTCTTCGTGGTCGACGAGAATGAGGACGGGGAGACCGTGGCTCAGCGGCGCGAGGTGCGGGTGGGCCTGCGCCAGCCCGGGAAGGTCGAGATCGTCGCTGGGCTCTCGCCGGGCGAGCGGGTGATCACCCACGGCGCCGATAAGGCGCGTCCCGGTCAGCCGGTCACGATCAAGGCGACCGACGATGGCTCGCAGCCGCTTCGCGAGCTGATCGCGCAGCCCGCCGAGCGCGCCGCCGCGAAGACGGAGCAGATCCCGTGATCCTGTCGGACATCGCCATCACCCGCCCGGTCTTCGCCAGTGTGCTCTCGCTGCTACTGGTGGCCTTCGGGCTGGTCGCCTTCGACCGGCTGCCGCTACGCGAGTACCCGGACATCGACCCGCCGGTGGTCTCCGTCGAGACCGTGTATCCGGGCGCCTCGGCAGCAGTGGTTGAGACCCGTATCACGCAGTTGATCGAGGATCGCATCGCCGGCGTCGAGGGCATTGAGCGCATCGAGTCCACCTCCGAGGACGGCGAGTCTCAGATCACCATCGAGTTCAAGGTGGGGCGCGACATCGACGGGGCCGCCAACGACGTACGTGACCGCGTCTCCGGTGTGCTCGATCAGCTGCCGGTCGAGGCCGATCCGCCCGACATCCAAAAGGTGGATAGCAGCGATGACGTGATCATGTGGCTGAACCTGGCCAGCGAGAACATGACCGTGCCCGAGCTCACCGACTACGCGCGGCGTTACCTGGTGGATCGGTTCTCGGTGCTCGACGGCGTGGCGCGGGTGCGCGTTGGCGGCAGTCAGACCTATGCGATGCGGGTCTGGATCGATCGCAACGCGCTGGCCGCGCGCGGCCTGACGGTGTCGGATGTCGAGCAGGCCTTGCGCTCGGAAAACGTCGAGCTGCCGGCGGGCGGGGTTGAGTCGATCGATCGGCAGTTCAGCGTGCGCACCGAGCGCAGCTTCCGCACCGCCGATGAGTTCGCGCGGCTGGTGGTCGCGACGGGCGATGACGGCTATCTGGTCCGCCTCGGCGACGTGGCGCGCGTGGAGCGAGGCACCGAGGAGGATCGCACGCTGTTCCGCGGCAATGGCACGCCGATGGTGGGCCTGGGCATTATCAAGCAGTCGACCGCAAACACCATCGCGGTCGCCGATGCGGCCAAGGCCGAGATGGCGCGCGTGAATCCGACGCTGCCCGAGGGCATGCAGATCTTTCAGAGCTACGACACCTCGGTATTCGTAAAGGACGCGATCCATGAGGTGTACAAGACGCTGGCGATCGCGATCGGGCTCGTGGTGTTGGTGATCTTCCTGTTCCTGGGCTCGGTGCGCGCGATGCTGGTGCCGGCGGTGACGGTGCCGGTCTCGCTGATCGCGACCTTCACCGTGCTGCTGATGCTGGACTTCTCAGTCAACATCCTGACCCTGCTGGCGCTGGTGCTGGCGATCGGGCTGGTGGTGGATGATGCGATCGTCGTGCTCGAGAACATCCATCGACGCATGGAGCAGTACGGTGAGACGCGCCTGGTGGCGGCCTACCGGGGGACGCGCCAGGTCGGCTTCGCGGTGATCGCCACGACGATCGTGCTGATCGCGGTGTTCTTGCCAATCGCCTTCCTACAGGGCGATGTCGGGCGGCTGTTCTCGGAGTTCGCGCTGACCATGGCCGCCGCGGTCAGCTTCTCGACCTTCGTGGCGCTGACCCTCTCGCCGATGCTGGCGTCGAAGATGTTGCCGCAGTCGCATCGTCGGGTCAGTCTGACCGCGGGGGTCGATTGGGCCTTCGAGCGTCTCCGTCGTGGCTACACGCGCGTGCTGAAGTTCTTCCTGCGCCAGCGCTGGTTGATCGTGGTGCTGCTGGTGGTGACGCTGGGGCTGACCTGGTGGCTGTTCCAGCAGTTGCCCAAGGAATACGCGCCCAGTGAGGACCGCGGCGCCTTCTTCGTGCTGGTGAACGGGCCTGAGGGGGCGTCCTTCTCATACATGGAGGAGTACATGGACGAGATCGAGCGCCGGCTCCTGCCCTATGCCGAATCCGGCGAGGCGATCCGCGTGCTGGTGCGTGCGCCGCGGGCGTTTGGCAATACGGAGGTCTTCAACAGCGGCATCGTGATCATGGTGATGGCGCCCTTCGGCGAGCGCCGGCCGAGCCAGGAGGTGATGAACGAGGTGCGCGCCAAGCTCGCGGACCTCCCTGGGGTGCGCGCCTTCCCGGTGATGCGCCAGGGCTTCGGTGCGCGCATCCAGAAGCCGGTGCAGTTCGTGATCGGCGGCGGCACCTACGAGGAGCTGGCGGCCTGGCGGGATACCCTGGTCGCCGAGATCGAGAAAGACAATCCGGGTCTGGAAGGGCTCGATTGGGACTACAAGGAGACCAAGCCGCAGCTGCGCGTGGAGATCAACTACGACCGGGCCGCCGATCTTGGGGTCACGGTTGAAACGATTGGTCGGACCCTGGAGACGATGCTCGGGTCACGCAGGGTGACCACCTATCTGGATACGGGTGAAGAGTATGACGTCATCGTTGAGGGTGAGCGCGATGAGCAACGCACCCCGGCGAGTCTGAGCAACCTCTATGTGCGCTCGCAGAAGACCGGCGAGCTGATCCCACTCTCGAATCTGGTGCAGGTCAGCGAGACTGCCGAGTCGACGAGCCTGAACCGCTTCAACCGCGTGCGCGCGATCACCCTCGAGGCCAATCTTGCTGAGGACCTGCCGCTAGGTGAGGCGCTGGATTATCTGAATGCGCTCGCCGCCGAGCACCTGCCGGATCAAGCGATCATCGACTACAAGGGCCAGTCGGCTGACTTCAAAGACTCAAGCCAGGGCGTTCTCTTCGTCTTCTTGCTCGGTGTGGCCGTGGTCTATCTGGTACTGGCGGCCCAGTTCGAGAGCTGGGTGCATCCGTTGGTGATCATGCTGACGGTGCCGTTGGCGATGGCCGGCGCCCTGCTGGGGCTCTGGCTGACGGGGCAGTCGCTGAATATCTACAGCCAGATCGGCCTGATCATGCTGGTGGGGCTCTCGGCGAAGAACGGCATCCTGATCGTCGAGTTCGCCAATCAGCTGCGCGACGAGGGTAAGGCCTTCGAGGAGGCCCTGCTAGAGGCGGCCGATGTGCGGCTGCGCCCGATCGTGATGACCGGGATCACCACCGCAGCAGGCTCGATCCCGCTCCTGCTGAGCAGTGGCGCCGGGGCCGAGACCCGCACCGTGATCGGCACGGTGATCCTCGCGGGCGTGCTCTCGGCGACGCTGTTCACGGTGTTCGTGGTGCCGGTGGCCTACTCGGCGCTGGCGCGGCGGACGAAGTCGCCGGGGGCGGTGGCGCGGCAGCTGAGCCAGGAGCAGGGCCTCGATCCGGAGCCGGGGCCCGAGCCGGGTATGGCGGGCCAAGCCTGAGCCGCTGGACTTGGCCCAATGAAAAGGCCCTGATCCGGAAGGATCAGGGCCTTTTTCGTACTTGATCAGGTCGTGGGCTTGATCAGGACCGGATCGGGAGGCGATCAGCGAGGGCGCGCTACTTGATCTTGCCTTCCTTGTACATGACGTGCTGGCGCACCACCGGATCGAACTTCTTGATCTCCATCTTGCCCGGCTGATTGCGCTTGTTCTTGGTGGTGGTGTAGAAGTGCCCGGTTCCGGCGCTGGAGTTCAGGCGAATCTTCTCGCGTGCGGCTTTGGCCATGGTGGCTCGCTCCTGGGTGATTCAGCGGATGCTTAGACGCGCTCGCCGCGCTCGCGCAGGTCGGAGAGGACCGCGTCGATGCCGAGCTTGTCGATGATGCGCATGCCTTTGGTCGAGACGCGCAGGCGAATCCATCGGTTCTCGCTTTCGACCCAGAAGCGATGGTAGTGCAGGTTGGGCAAGAACCGGCGCTTGGTCTTGTTATGCGCGTGAGAAACGTTGAAACCGGTCAGCGGCCGTTTGCCGGTGACCTGACAGATCTTGGACATGATGCAGGGCTCCGATGCAGATGATCTCTGCGGCGATGGGGGCGGGTGGGTCCTTTGGACCTCGAGCCGAGCGCTGCCGCAACGCGGCGCCGCCGAAGAAGACTAAGCCGATAAAAGCTAATGGAAAAGAAGGCGATCGTCAACTCCGGATGCCTCGACCCGTGGATCAACCGTTCAGGGAAGGCCAGATGGGCTCTCACCCATCGCGGCTCGAATCCAACCTCGTCCCGACGCATCATCGTTCTCGCCTGGTCGCGTGGAAGGCCCCGATCATCTCGGCGCCTGATTTGATGAGGCCGTTTAAATGAGGCCACGCTCGGCAAATGAGGTCCCTTCTTGCTCGCCGACGATGATGTGATCGAGCACGCGCACGTCGATGAGGTCGAGTGCGTCTTGCAGACGCTTGGTGATGCGCAGGTCGGCCTGGCTGGGCTCAGCGACGCCGCTGGGATGATTATGCGCGAAGATCACCGCGGCGGCGTTCCAGCGAATGGCCTCCTTGACGACCTCGCGCGGATGCACGCTCGCGCCATCGATGGTGCCACGGAAGAGCTCTTGGTACTCGATCACCCGGTGGCGGTTATCCAAGAAGAGGCAGGCAAAGACCTCGTGCGAGAGGCCGCGCAGGCGCAGCTTGAGGTAGTCGCGGGTGGCATCAGGGCTGGTCAGCACGTCGCGGCCGGTGATTGCCTCGCGCAGGTAGCGGCGGTTGATCTCCATCACCGCTTGCAGTTGGACGAACTTGGCGTCGCCTAAGCCCTTCGCCTTGCAGAACTCGCGCTGGTTCGCCTCCAGCAGCCCGGAGAGACCGCCGAAGGTGCCGATGAGATCGCGGGCGAGATCGATCGCGCTCTTGCCGGCGACCCCGGTGCGTAGAAAGATCGCTAATAGCTCGGCATCGGTAAGCGAGCTGGCTCCTCGCTTGAGGAGTTTCTCGCGCGGGCGTTCGTCGGCCGGCAGGTCGGTGATCTTGGTCATCGGCGGTCCTCGGTATGACGGCTGGGCTATGACGGCTGGCGCTCAACGCGGCAGCGTCCCGGTCTTGCTCGGGCAAGAGGTTAAGAGACTGGAAGCGAGGCGCCAACATAAGCCGGCGCTCACCGGCCTCTTCGGTGTTGCCTCCCCGCATGCTGCGCGCCGCATCCTAATCTCGCGGCCCGTAGTCGTTGCCCACATAACCGTTGCCCATAATCGTCACCCAGAACCTTCCCCGCGCGGCCGCCCGCGCACTCGATGGTCCTGCAGTGGCAGCGCGATCGGGTATGATTCGGCCATGTCCTCCGCCCAGCCGTCGCCACCGCCGATGTCGCACGTTGTTGAGCCTAGCGCCGCCGATTCGCCCGCGCGCTCAGTTCGGGTACTGCTGGGTGTCAGTGGCGGGATCGCCGCCTATAAGAGCGCGGAGCTGGTGCGGCGTCTGCTCGAGCGCGGGGCTGAGGTGCGGGTAGTGATGACCCGTGCCGCACAGGCCTTCATCACGCCGCTGACCCTGCAGGCGTTAAGCGGCCATCCGGTGCGCACGGATCTGCTGAGTCCGGAGGCCGAGGCCGGGATGGATCACATCGCGCTGGCACGCTGGGCCGATCAGGTCTTGATCGCGCCCGCCACCGCGGACCTGATGGCGCGTTTGGCCTGCGGGCTTGCCGATGATCTGTTAACCACCCTAGTGCTGGCGACCGAAGCCCCGGTGATGATCGCGCCGGCGATGAATCATCGGATGTGGGCGCATCCGGCGACGCAGGAGAACGCGCATCGGCTGATGGCGCGCGGGGTGCGGCTGATCGGGCCGGCGGTTGGTGAGCAGGCCTGCGGCGAGCAGGGCGAGGGTCGCATGGTGGAGCCGATCGTGATCGCCGATGCGCTGCTGGCGCCAAAGCCAAAGCCAAAGCCAAAGCCGTCGCCAAAGTCGGAGCCGAAGTCGGCCGGCGCTGGCTTACCCAACGGCGATATCGCGCCGCGAGATGAAGGCCATCCGCTCGCCGGGCGACGGGTGCTGATGACGGTTGGTCCGACCCGTGAGGCCATCGACCCGGTGCGCTTCCTCGGCAACCGCAGCTCGGGCAAGATGGGTTTTGCGTTGGCCGAGGCGCTGCATGCCTGCGGCGCGCGGGTCAGTTTGGTGGCGGGGCCGACCAGTGTGCCAGCGCCAAGCGATATCGAGCGGGTGGACGTCGAAACGGCGCTAGAGATGGAGACCGCCGTGATGGCGCGTGTGGCCGACTGTGAGTTGTTCGTCGCCACCGCTGCCGTGGCCGACTACCGGCCCGCGATGGTCGCGAGCAGCAAGCTCAAGAAGCTGACCGATGAGCTGACGCTTCAGC
>CAZTYV010000173.1:0-7377 GCA_964617675.1 uncultured Halochromatium sp.
TTGGGCGCGATGTGGAGTCGATCATCCGCGATCTGGCCGACATCGCCATCAAGATGGAGCGTGAGCAGCAGATGCTGCAGAACCGTGAGCGAGCCGAGCACGCGGCCGAGGAGCGCATCCTCGACGCCCTGCTGCCGCCACCATCAGACTTTGATGAGGACAGCCGCGGTCGCGGCGCCTCGTCTGGCACGCGCGAGAAGTTTCGCCAGAAGCTGCGTGCCGGCGAGCTCGACGAGCGCGAGATCGAGATCGAGGTCAGCCTCTCGCCGCTCGGTGTCGAGATCATGGCCCCTCCTGGGATGGAGGAGATGACCAATCAGCTCCAAGGGCTGTTCAAGAACCTCGGCTCCAATCGCTCCAAACGGCGCAAGCTGCGCATCAGCGAGGCGCGCAAGGTGCTGCTCGACGAGGAGGCGGCCAAGCTCGTCAACGAGGAGGAGATGAAGCTCAAGGCGATGACCAACGTCGAGCAGAACGGCATCGTCTTCCTCGACGAGATCGACAAGGTCACAAGGCGCGCGGAGCAGAGCGGCGGCGCCGATGTCTCCCGCGAAGGGGTGCAGCGCGACCTGCTGCCGCTGGTCGAGGGCAGCACCGTCTCGACCAAGCACGGTATGGTGAAGACCGACCACATCCTGTTCATCGCCTCTGGCGCCTTCCATCTGGCCAAACCCTCCGACCTGGTGCCCGAGCTTCAGGGTCGGCTCCCGATTCGCGTTGAGCTGCAGGCGCTGACCTCGGACGACTTCATCCGTATCCTCACTGAGCCGGACGAGTCGCTCACCGATCAGTACTCGGCCCTGCTCGCCACCGAGGGGGTCAAGCTCGAGTTCACTGAGGATGGGATTCGGCGCATCGCCGAGATCGCCTACCAGGTCAATGAGCGGACCGAGAACATCGGTGCGCGCCGGCTGCATACCGTGATGGAGCGGCTGCTCGAGGACGTCTCCTTCAATGCCACCGAGATGGACCGGGTGACGGTCACCATCGATGCCGGTTACGTCGACCGCAATCTCGGGGAGCTCGCGGCCGACGAGGACCTCTCGCAGTACATCCTCTAGCCGCGCGAGGCTGCTCCTTCAGTATCGCCCCGGGAAGCCCCACGTTTAGCGCAAGCCGCCCAGCGCGGGATCGTTCACTGCAAGGAGTTTCCATGCCAACCCCAACCGAATTCAATCTGCACCGCAGCTCGCGTGTGCTCGAGATCAGCTTTGACGATGGCAAGCACTTCACCATGCCGGTCGAGTTTCTGCGCGTCTACTCGCCATCGGCCGAGGTCCAGGGGCATGGGCCAGGGCAGCGCGTGCTGCAGGTCGGTAAGGAGGAGGTGAACATCGATCGGATCGAGCCGGTCGGCAACTACGCCGTCTGTCTCTTCTTCGACGACGAGCACAACACCGGCATCTACTCCTGGGAATATCTCTACAAGCTCGGCGAGAACCAAGAGGCGCTGTGGAAGACCTATCTCGAGGAGCTTGAGAAGGCCGGCCACAAGCGCAAGCTGCGCCCGTCCTGAGGGCGCGCCCACGACGCGACCAACCATCGGGCCGCGGGAGCCCGGGCGCTGGGTAAAGACCGATCAGCCCGGGTAGAGCACGGGTGCCTGTCGCTAGTCGGTCTTGGCCGGCCCAAGGAGATTGCGCCAGAGGATGAGCAGGCTCATCAGCAGTAGCACTGACGCGGCGATGGGCGCAAGTAGTGGGATGGCGGCGGTGGCCGCAGGCGGGATCAGGATCAGCGCCGTGCCAAGCCCGGCGAGCGCGATGGCCGAGAGTGCCGCCGTCGTTCGTCCATGGTTGGTGCGGATCTGCGTGGTCAGCCTGGTGAGCCCATGGTTGCCGCCAGCCGGATAGATCGCCGCCTGATGCTCGAGCTGATCGATGATGCGGCTCACCGCAATCGGTAGCTCGGGCAGGCGCTCGGCGAGTGCGGGCCAGTTGTGGGCGAAGCGCTGGATGAGCATGCGCGGGCCGATCTGCTCGCGCATCCAGCGCTCCATGAACGGCTTGGCGGTGGTCCAGAGGTCGAGCTGCGGGTAGAGCTGGCGGCCAAGGCCCTCGATGTTGAGCAGCGTCTTCTCGAGCAGGACCAGCTGTGGCTGGATCTCCATGTCGAAGCGGCGCGCGGTCTGGAAGAGGTTCACCAGGAAGCCGCCGAAGGAGATCTCTGACAGCGGGCGCTCGAAGATCGGCTCGCAGACCGTGCGGATCGCCGATTCAAACTCCTCGACCCGCGTGCCGCGCGGCACCCAGCCGGATTCGACGTGCAGCTCGGCAACCCGCCGATAGTCGCGGCGGAAGAAGGCCAGCAGGTTCTCGGCGAGATAGCGCTGATCCTCTTTCGTGAGGGTGCCGACGATGCCGAAATCGACCGAGATGTAGCGCCCGGACGCCTCGACGAAGATGTTGCCCGGGTGCATGTCCGCGTGGAAGAAGTTGTCACGGAACACCTGGGTGAAGAAGATCTCGACGCCGCGGGTGCCGAGCAGACGCATGCTGATCCCCTGCGCCTTGAGCTGCTCCACCTGCGAGACCGGCGTGCCGTAGATGCGCTCCATCACCATCACCGTCGGCCGCGTCCAATCCCAGAACACCTCCGGGATGTAGAGCATCTGACTGTGCTTGAAGTTGCGCCGCAGTTGTGAGGCATTAGCCGCCTCGCGCTGCAGGTTGAGCTCGTCGAAGATGGTCTTCTCGTATTCGCGCACCACCTCGACCGGCCGTAGGCGCCGACCATCGGGCCAGTAGCGCTGTGCGAGGTGCGCGAAGGTGAGCATCAGGTCGACGTCGCGGCGGATGATCTGCTCGATGTCCGGGCGCAGCACCTTGACGATGACCTCTTGGCCGTCCTTCAGACGCCCGGTGTGGACCTGGGCGATCGAGGCGCTGGCGAGCGGCAGCTCCTGGAACTCATCGAGGACGGTCTCGATCGGCTGGCCCCAGGCCTTCTCGATCAGTCGCCGCGCCACCGGGCCCGGAAAGGGCGGGACCCGGTCTTGCAGCAGCGCGAGCTCGACGGCCAGCTCCTCGGGCAGCAGGTCGACCCGGGTCGAGAGCAGCTGGCCGAACTTGATGAAGATCGGCCCAAGCTCCTCGAGCGCAAGGCGCACCCGCACCGGATAGGCGGGGAGCTTGCGTCGATACCAATGCCAGGGCGCGAGGTACAGGAAGAAGCGCAGCGGCCGGAATAGCTTGGTCGCGACGATGACCTCATCGAGCCCGTGCTTGAGCAAGACGAGATTGATGTGAAGCAGCCTCAGTGACTGCGAGAGACGAAACATGACGGGCTCGGCGGCTGGGTCCTAGTCGTCCTAGTCGGCGCGATCGCTGTTAGTCGCCCCGCGAGGTGGTCGCGGCAAGCCGCTCGATACGAGCCTCGAGCCGTTCGACGTCATCACGCAGCCGGTCGACGCCGCTGAGGAATCGATTCATCTCGGTCTCGCTCGGCACTAGGCGGCCCTCTTCGGTCAGGTATTCGCGCAGGTCGCTCTCGATGGTGGTCCCGGTGCGCTCGGCCCAGTGCCGACCCGAGCGCGCCTGCTGACCGATCCGATGCGCGAGGGTATCGCCGAGCAGGCTGGAGAGCTGCTCTTCCCAATCGATATCCAGCCCTTTGAGCAGATCCCCGAGCGCCTGGGCCAGGCCATTGTCGCCCTTGATCTTGACCGCGCCGCGGAAGATCTCGTCCTCACGGTGCTCAGCGAGTGCCATGGCGAGCAAGGCCGCCGGGCTTGCGCTCAGCGTGCAGTCGGGCTCGGCGGCGTAGTCGCCGAACAGGCGCAGGGCCGCATCCTCTGGCACCACATACAGATGCATGCCGAGCCCAAGCAGCTCGACCCGCAGCACCCGTCCCTGGACCTTGGCAAGCCGCGCGGCGCCCTCCGGATCGAGCCGCAAGAGCCGATTGACCGTTGCCTCCGCCGCCGCCAACAGCGGCGCGGGCAGGCTGAGGTCAGCGGTGTCGGGGTTCGCGTTCTCGCTCACAGCTTGTAGCCGCGATGGATCGCGACGATGCCGCCGGTGAGATTGAAGAAGTCGCAGCGCTCGAGGCCGGCCTGCTCCATCATCGCGCGCAGGGTCTCCTGGTCGGGGTGCATGCGGATGGATTCGGCCAGGTAGCGATAGCTCTCGGCATCGCCCGCCACGAGCCGGCCCAAGGTCGGCAAGATCGAGAATGAGTAGAGGTCGTAGGCCTTGGCCAAGGGCTTGGTGGTCGGATGTGAGAACTCGAGCACGAGTGCACGTCCGCCGGGGCGCAGCACGCGGAACATCTCATTGAGCGCGAACTGCTTGTGGGTGACGTTGCGCAGGCCAAAGCCGATGGTGACGCAGTCGAAGCTGTCGTCGGCGAACGGGATCTGCTCGGCGTTGATCAGCAGGTAATCGAGATTACCGACTGCGCCGGCGTCAACCAGTCGCTCGCGCCCCTGGCTGAGCATGGCCTGATTGATGTCGGACATGACCACGCTGCCGGTTGGGCCGACGATCCTCGAGAACTGCTCCGCGAGGTCGCCGGTGCCAGCGGCGAGGTCGAGGACGCGCTGCCCACGGCGCACGCCGGCGAGCTCGATCGTACGGCGCTTCCACAGCCGGTGGATGCCCATGGACATCAGGTCGTTCATCAGGTCGTAGCGGGTCGCGACCGAATCGAACACGGCGCGCACGCGGTTGGCCTTTTCCGTGACCGGGACTTCCTGGTATCCGAAATGGGTGGTCTTATCGTCAGACATCGAAGATTGGGGCTGAGACGGCTATCGAGATGCGGCCAGTGTACACCTTGCGGCTGCAGCGCAGGCTGCCGGCCGTTAACGCGTGCGGACCATCATGCTTTCCTGACCTTGGCCCTGCAGCTTGCTGCGCATTGCCTGCGCTTGCGCCTTATCCAAGGCCGCGGTGCGCACCCGATGATAGGTCTGACCGTTGTCGATGGTCACGGTCTGGATGCTGGTTTGAATCCCCTTGAGCGCGAGCTGCGCCTTGAGACGCTCGGCATCGGCGGTGCTGCGGAAGGAGCCCAGTTGCAGCAGATAGTCGCCGCTTCCGGCGCTCGCTGCCGGCTTGGGCGTCGCCGCGGCGCTCTGGCTCGTGCCCTGCGTGGGCGTGGGGGTTGGCCGCGAAGCCGACTGGGGGGCCGACTGGGACGGCGTCTGCGCGCTCGCTGGCGAGGGCAGTGCCGGGGTCGTTGGGGCGTCATCCTCGGCCGGCACCACGACCTCCTCTTCCGGCAGCAGGCTGTAGAAGTCGAAGGTGCGCTCCGGCGCTGGGCTCGGCGCCGGCCGGGTGGTGGCCTCCTCGCTGAGCGCCGTGGGCGATGCCGGCTCATGGATCATCCAGGCATAGCCGACACCGAAGGCGCCGAGCACCCCTCCGAACAGGAACCAGAACGCACAGGTGCCCCGGCTCGAGGTTCGACGGCGTGGAGACACGGATGGGCGGCGGTAGTCTTTGGTCATGGCGGCCTAATCGGTTGCCAAGGGGGTTACATCTGCTGCGGTGCCGAGACACCGATCAGCCCCAGCCCGTTCTTCAGGACCTGGCGCACGGCGAGGATCAGCTTGATGCGCGCATCGCGCAGGCGCTCATCGTCGACCAGGAATTGATGGGCGTTGTAGTAGGTGTGGAAGTCGTTGGCCAGCTCGCGCAGGTAGTTTGTGAGCAGATGCGGCTCATGGCCCAGGGCGGCGGTCTCCACCACCTCTGGGTAGCGCGACAGGGTCTTGAGCAGGGCCAGCTCCTGCGGCTCGGTGAGCTGATCGAGGTGCGTGGTGCCGCGACTCGGCTCGACGAGGATGCCCCTCTCGGCGGCCTGGCGCAGCACGCTCTCGACGCGCGCGTGGGCGTACTGGCAATAGTAGACCGGGTTGTCCGCGGACTGGCTCTTGGCGAGATCGAGATCGAAATCCATGTGCTGCTCGCAGCGGCGCATCACGTAGAAGAACCGGGCCGCATCCCGGCCGACCTCCTTGCGCAGCTGTCGCAGGGTGACGAACTCGCCCGAGCGCGTCGACATCTGCACCTTTTGTCCTCCGCGGTAGAGGACCGCGAATTGCACGAGAAGGACGTCGAGGCGATCGGCCTCGTCACCGAGCGCGCTGAGTGCCGCCTTGACCCGCGGCACATAGCCATGATGGTCGGCGCCCCAGACATCGATCACCCGTTCGAATCCGCGCTCGAGCTTGTCCATGTGGTAGGCGACGTCCGAGGCGAAATAGGTGCTCTGCCCATTCTCGCGCACCAGCACCCGGTCCTTCTCATCACCGAAAGCGCTGGAGCGGAACCAGAGCGCGCCGGCCTGCTCGTAGACGTGACCTGCCTCGCGCAGGCGCTCGATGGCCCGGGTCACGGCACCGCTCTCGGTCAGGGTCCGCTCCGAGTACCACTCCTGATAGTGGGCACCGAATTCGGCCAGATCCTGGCGGATGTCGTCGAGGATGGTGTTCAGGCCGAGCTCGAAGACGAACCGGTAGCGGTTGTCGCCGAGCAGGCGCTTGGCGTTGGCGATGAGCCCGTCGATGTGCGCCTCCTTGTCGCCGCCGGGCTGATGGTCGATCTCATCGGGCGGCAGTCCAGCCATCACCTCCTCGGCGCCGACACGATAGGTATCGCCATGCTCGCGGTGGAGGCTGGCGGCGATATCCCAGACGTAATCGCCCTTGTAGCCATTGCTGGGAAAGCTCAGCGCCTCGCCGCAGAGCTCGAGGTAGCGCAGCCAGACCGAGGCACAGAGGATGTCCATCTGGCGGCCGGCATCGTTGACGTAGTACTCGCGATGGACCTGAAAGCCGACCGCCTCCAGCAGGTCGGCAACCACCGCACCGTAGGCGGCGCCGCGGCCGTGGCCGACGTGCAGCGGTCCCGTGGGGTTCGCGGAGACGAACTCGACCTGCACCCGTTTACCGGCGCCCACATTGGAGCGCCCGAAGGCCGGGCCCTGGGCGATCATCTCAGCGATCTGAGCGTGGTAGGCGTCGGTGGTGAGGTGAAAGTTGATGAACCCGGGGCCGGCGATCTCGACGCGGGCAACCGCCGCTGAGGCAGGCAGCGCGGCGACGATCTGCTCGGCGAGCGCGCGCGGTTTCATGCCGGCGCCTTTCGCCAACACCATCGCCGCATTGGTCGCGAAATCACCATGCTGCCCGTCGCGGGTGCGCTCGATCAGCGGTGCGGGCGGTGCACTGCCAAGGCGCTCGGCATCAAGCACGGATCGGGCGAGAAGCTGCTCGATGGCAGTGCGCACCAGTCCTTCAATCTCTTGCTTCATCGGGTCTCGTCGTCGAAAACGGAACGGGTAAAGGATACGGAAACGCCCCTCGACTCGCCAGACGTGTGAGGTGGTCGGTGCGGCTGGGCATCGGCGCTCGTGAGTCGAGTGGGGCAG
>CAZTYV010000174.1:0-7308 GCA_964617675.1 uncultured Halochromatium sp.
CAGGCCCTCGCCGCAACCGACTCCATCGTCCTCGGCATGGGCTGCTTCTGGGGTGCCGAGAAGCGCATGTCTGAGATCCCGGGCGTGCTCGATGTCGAGTCCGGTTATGCGGGCGGCGATGCCGCTCAAGCCAGCTACCGCGATGTGCTCAACCTCGAGAAACGTATCCAGCGCGGGCGCACCGATGTGCGCAATCACGCCGAGGTCATCAAGGTCACCTTCGACCCGCAGCAGGTCGACCTTGAGCGCGTGCTGATCGGCTTCTGGGAGAACCACGATCCGACCCAGGGCAACCGTCAGGGCAACGACATCGGGACCAACTACCGCAGCGCGATCTACTTCTCCAACGACGCACAACGCGCGGTGGCGATCGAGACCCGCGACGCCTATCAACAGGCACTGAGCGCGGCCGGTTATGGCCCGATCACCACCGAGATCGCCCCGCTGCGGAACTACAACCGCGCCGAGACCTATCACCAGGACTATCTCGAGAAGAACCCCGACGGCTATTGCGGCCTCGGCGGCACCCAGGTCGCCTATCCCGGCCACGACCGGGGCCAGTCGTCTCAGCCCGAGCGCTTGCAGGCCGGCGACCTGAGCGTGGAGCGCCAGCTGATCGTGTTCGAGGCCGAGGATTGTCCGTTCTGCAAGCGCTTCCGTGCCGAGGTGCTGGACGGCTGGTCGTCCGAGGTGCCGGTCGTCTCGAGCCTCGACGCCCGTCCGCCCGAGGGCTGGACCTTGGCGAAGGCGTTGTTCGCCACCCCGACCATGGTGCTGTTTGAGAATGGCCAAGAGGTCTCCCGCTACACCGGCTACAAGGGTGACAAGGAGCGCTTCTGGAAGTGGCTCGGCTTCCAGGTCCTGACCCCCGAGCAGCAACGGATCGCCTTCGAGCAGGGGACCGAGCGCGCCTTCACCGGCTCGCACCTCGATGAAACGCGCCCCGGCGTCTTTGTCGACCCGATCACCGGTGCGCCGCTGTTTCGCAGCGACACCAAGTTCGAGAGCAAGAGCGGCTGGCCGAGCTTCTTCAACCCGGTCGAAGGGGCCTTGACCTACCATGAGGATCGCTCGCACGGCATGCGCCGCACCGAGGTGCGCAGCGCCAGCTCCGGCATCCACCTTGGCCATGTCTTCGACGACGGCCCGCCGCCCACCGGCAAGCGCTACTGCATCAACGGCAACGTGCTGAGCTTCGTGCCGGATGCGGATTAAATCGCTTTAACGGGCACAATTACCCACCGAGTCTAGGGCGAATGCGCTACTCTTAGGAGGCGCTCGCCCCGGCATCCTGGTCCGACCCTGATGAATCACGCGCGCGCTGCCTGGTCACCCGCCGTCTTGACCCCAGCCTCGGAGCTGTCCCACGCGTGCTCATCGACGCTCGCAGCCTTGACAACAACAGCCGCCTCGATGCCGATATCGCCATCGTCGGCGCCGGTCCGGCGGGTATCAGCCTCGCTCGACGGCTGGCCAACGCCAAGACCCGTGTTTGCCTGATCGAATCTGGGGGCCTCAACCCCGAGGCCCAGACCCAGGACCTCTATCAGGGCAAAACCCCGGAGATCGAGTATCCGCTGAGCACCTCGCGGCTGCGCTACCTCGGCGGCAGCTCGGGTCATTGGGGTGGCTTCTGTCGGCCGCTCGACCCAATCGATTTCGAGCAGCGCGACTGGGTTCCGCTGAGCGGCTGGCCATTCGGGCGCGAGGCGCTCAACCCCTATTGGCAGGCGGCAAGCACGGCGGTCGAGGTCGGAGCGGCAGACTACGAGAACGGCGACTACTGGGCAAAGGCCACCGGCGAGCCGATGGTCGAGTGGCGCGCCGGGCGATTCATGACGCGCTTCTTCCAGTTCAGCCCACCGACCCGCTTCGGGCAGCGCTACCGCGGCGAGCTCGAGCAAGCCAGCGCCATTCAGGTCCTGCTGCATGCGAATCTGACCCGAATCGCGGCCCGACCCTCGGCGCGGGCGGTCGACTTCCTTGAGCTCCAGACCCTGAGCGGCCGCCGCCATCAGGTTTATGCCAAACGCTACATCCTCGCCGCCGGCGGCATCGAGAACGCGCGGCTGTTGCTGCTCTCCAACGATGTGATGCCACAGGGGCTCGGCAACCAGAACGACATGGTCGGGCGTTGCTTCATGGAACACCCGCACCTCGGCGGCTTTGCCGACATCGTCATCGCCGACATCAGGCGCCTGCCACTGATCTACCGCGACCGCGTCTTTATCGACGGGCGCTCGGCGCGGGTCTGCTACATCCCTCGCGCAGACTTCCTGCGCCGCGAGCGGCTCCTATCAGCCTCCTTCACCATGTCGGTGGTCGAGACCTTCGAGCCTGAATCCGAGCAGGACGCCGCTGCGAGCGATGCAGGGATGCGTGGGATGCTCGCCGCCGCGCGGCCATTCATCACCGACACCGCGGGCGCTCGGAGCGCTGACACTGGGCTCGGCGTGCGCATGGGCATCGGCTGCGCCTGCGAGCAGGTCCCGAACCCGGAAAGCCGTGTCAGGCTCAGTGATGAGACCGATGCCCTAGGGCTGCGGCGCAGCCGGCTCGACTGGCGTCTGACCGAGCAGGACCGACGCAGCCTGGTGGCGAACATCCATGCGCTCGGCCGCGAGCTCGCGGCCACCGGCATCGGCCGCCTACGGCCGCGGCTGCCGGACGATGGGCGCTGGGAGCCCCGCGTCTCGGGTGGCAGCCACCACATGGGCACCACCCGGATGAGCGATGACCCCAAGCGCGGCGTGGTCGATCGCCATTGCCGCGTTCACGGCATCGACAATCTCTACATCGCCGGCTCGTCGCTGTTCCCAACCGGCGGCTCAGCGAACCCAACCTTGAACATCCTGGCGCTCGCCTACCGGCTCGCCGACCACCTCGAGCAACAATCGGCATGAGCCTGGATCGCCGAAGCTTTTTGCAGTGCGTACTCGCCCTGATGGCCTCAGCCAGTGCGGCGCCGAGCCTCGCCTCGTCAGTGCCCGCAACGCGCGCCGACAAGACCGAGGGCGCCGCCAGTGAGGGGCTCGGCCAGGGTCTCGGCCCGCGAGAGACTCGCGCCGGTGACCTGCTCGCCGTGCTCAGCGATCCAAGCGCGGCAAGCCGGCTGGGGCAGCAGTATCTGGCAGAGCATCCGCAAGAACGGGACGCCAACCGCCTCGCCGATCAGCTCCTCCTGGCCCTAAGAGCCCAGCAGCCAAACCGCGCGACGAGTCACCCGATCGCGCTCCAGCAGGCATTGATCGCCTTAGTCCAACGCGAGTATGTCTCGGCGCCACTGATCGCAGTGGATGGTTGGCTGCTCGCCCCGAGCGAAGCACGGCTGTACGCATTGGCAGCGTTGGTTTTGGCGCAGGGGCGGGCGCAGGGGCAGGCCCGCGCAGACGTGGCGACAAGCCGCGAGCGCTGCGGCTTGCGCTGCTAGTCGGCTGAGATCGATCACAGACCTCTCATTAACCTCTTCGAGCCTCTGGCGATGAATCGCTCACTCTCCATCGTCATCCCAATCCTCATTGCCGGCCTCAGCATCGTGCTCTGGGCGATGATGAACCAACCGTCGAACGAGCCCCCATGGCCGAAGCGCATCCAAGGCTACTCGTTCCAACCGATGCGCGCCGACCAAGACCCTTCACGCCAGATCTACCCATCGCTCGCCGAGATCGATGAAGACCTGGCCCTGCTGCAGGGCGAGGCCCACGCCATCCGGACCTACTCGGTCGAAGGCCCACTCAGCGAGATACCTCGGCTCGCCAGCGCGAAGGGACTCAACGTCTCGCTCGGCGCCTGGATCGGGGCCGACGAGGAGGCCAATGAGGTTGAGCTCGAGCGCCTGATCAAGATCCTGCGCGAGCCGCATCGCAACATCGTGCGCGTCTTCGTCGGCAATGAGGCGATCTTGCGTGAAGACGTCAGGGTCGCCGAGCTCAGCGAACATCTCGATCGCATTCGCCGCCAGACCGACATCCCCGTCGGCACAGCCGAGCCCTGGCACATCTGGCTAAAGTATCCCGAGCTCGCCGAGCATGTGGACTTCATCGCCATCCATCTGCTGCCCTACTGGGAAGGGCTTCCGATCGACCAGGCCGTGGACTATGCCTTCAGTCGGCTGTACGAGGTGCAGCAGGCCTTCCCGGGCAAAGAGGTGATCATCGGTGAGATCGGCTGGCCGAGCCACGGACGACGCAATCGCGGCGCCGAGCCCTCGCAAGCGAACCAGACCCGGTTCCTTCGCCGCGCGCTCGCCCGCGCCGAGCACGAGGGCGTTGTCTATTACGTGATGGAGGCCTTCGACCAGCTCTGGAAGGTCAAGATCGAGGGCGCCATCGGCTCCTATTGGGGCGTTTACAACGCCGAGCGCGAGCCCAAGTTCGCCCTGACCCAACCGGTGGTGCGTATCCCGAATTGGCATGAGCTCGCCGCACTCTCGGTCGGCATGGCCGTACTCTTGCTGCTGCTGCTCTATCGCGACAGCTCGACCCTCTCCTCCTCCGGCAAGGGCTTTCTCGCCCTGATTACCTATGCCGTCTCCACCGCCGCCGTGCTCCTGGTCTACGAGTACACGCGCCAATACATGACGCCGCTCACGACCGCCGTCGGCGTGCTGCTGCTCATCGGCGGTCTCGGGGTGCTGGTCCTGCTCTCCGCCGAGGCGCACGAATGGGCGGAATCGCTCTGGCTCAAGCGCTGGCGCCGGGCCTTCCCGCGCCGCGAGGTCCCGGACGAGTGGCTGCCAATGGTCTCGCTGCACGTGCCCGCCTACAACGAGCCGCCGGCCTTGCTGATGGAGACCCTAGACGCACTCGCCGCCTTGAATTACCCGCGCTTCGAGGTGCTGGTGGTGGACAACAACACGCAAGACCCGGCGGTCTGGGAGCCGGTGCGCGCACACTGCGCCCAGCTCAATCGCCGCCTGGTGCTGAACGGAAAGCAGAACGGCCAGCGATTCCGTTTCTTCCACGTCAGCCCGCTCGCCGGCTTCAAGGCCGGCGCCTTGAACTTTGCGCTGCGCGAGACCGACCCCAAGGCCGGCATCATCGCCGTCATCGACGCTGACTATCTGGTCAGCCCGAACTGGCTGCGGGACCTGATCCCAGCCTTCTTCGATGACGAGGTCGCGATCGTCCAAGCGCCACAGGATTATCGGGATGGGGATGAGAATGCCTTCAAGGCCATGTGTCTGGCCGAGTACCGTGGCTTCTTCCACATCGGCATGGTCACGCGCAATGAGCGCAACGCGATCATCCAGCACGGCACCATGACCATGATCCGGCGCGAGGCCCTAGCGTCGGTCGGCGGCTGGTCAGAATGGTGTATCACCGAGGATGCAGAGCTCGGGCTGAGGCTGTTCGAACGCGGGCACAAGGCCCTCTACATCCCGGTGACCTACGGCCGCGGACTGATCCCCGACACCTTTAACGACTTTAAGAAACAGCGCTTCCGCTGGGCCTATGGGGCCATGCGGGTGTTGATCGCACACCGCCGCGAGCTCTTGGGGCTGCATCGAACCGGGCTCAGTAGCGGCCAGCGCTGGCACTTCCTTTCCGGTTGGCTGCCTTGGTTCGCCGATGGCTTCAACCTGCTGTTCAACTTCGCCGCACTCGCCTGGACGGTCGCGATGGTCGCGGCCCCGCACCAGGTGACCCCGCCCTACATGAGCATCGCGCTGGTGCCACTGGTGCTGTTCGGCTTCAAGATGCTCAAGAGTCTGGTGCTCTATCGGCGCCGTGTCGATGCCACCTGGCGTCAGGCGCTAGCCGCTGGATTGGCCGGTCTCGCGCTCTCGCACACCATCGCGCGAGCGACCTGGGCCGGGGTTGCCTCGGGCAAGCTCGGATTCTTTCGCACACCGAAGCTGGCATCCTCGGCCGCACTGCTGCGCGCGCTCGTCGATGCGCGAGAGGAGGCCCTGCTACTCAGCGCCTTCCTGCTCGGCGCGTTCGCCGTTCTGCAACGCCCAGACGCCTTCATGATCGACGTTCGGGTCTGGGCCGCGGTGCTGTTGGTCCAGGCGGTACCCTATGCTGCGGCGATGTTAGTCTCACTGATCAGCGCACTGCCGCGACTGCCGGCGCGTCTGGTTGGCCCCTTGGCCGAGATGCGCAACAGCACCCCCTGATCGCTGAGACGGATCTCTACCGAGTGATCGCTACGACGTCGAATAGGGCTCTGGCGCCGGCCGGGCCAACAAGAACCCCTGCACGAAGTCGAGATCGTGTGCCCGAAGCCACTCGAGGTCCTCGGGCTGCTCAACGCCCTCGGCGATGATGCGGATGCCAAGGTCATGCGCCATCTGAGTGACGCGCTCGACGACGACCGACTGGATCGGACTCTTGCTGACCCCATCGATCAGGGCGCGATCCAGCTTGATGAATTCTGGCCGCAGGCTTGGCAGCAGACTGAGCCCGGCGTAGCCGCCACCGAGATCATCGAGCGCAACCTTGAATCCGGCGTCGCGGTAATAGGCCAGGACCCTCGACAAGTGGTCGGGATCGCTGATCCGTTCGGTCTCGATCACCTCGAAGACGATCCGCTCGCGCTGTAGCCCGGCCGCCTCGACCGCGGCGACCGTGGTGCGCAGGCAGTTCACCGGATCGTAGACGGCTGCTGGCGTAAAGTTGATGAAGATATGCCCCTTGATGCCATGCGCCGCCGCGTTGGCGACAGCGGTGATGCGCGCGAGGCGGTCAAGCGGAAAGGTGAGATCGGCTCGCGCCGCCAGCTCGAACATCAGATCGGGTCTCACCACGGCCCCATCCTGATCGATGCCGCGCAGGAGGCATTCGTGCGCGAACACCCGTCCCGGCTCCGCAATCTCAAAGATCGGTTGGAACAGGGTCGTCACCCGTTGCGCATGAATCAGCTCCTGAAGCCAGCGACCGCGCCAGCGCGAGACACAGGTCTCGAGGCTCTCGACCTCTCCTAGCTGTGCAAAGCCGGGCTCTTGCTGACCCACCATAAACAGCGCCCGGCTGTCGTGCAGCTCCGCCCGCGTGAGGTGGTTCTCGAGCATGGCGGCGAGCGCATTCGGACCCTCGGCCAAGACCTCAATCACCAGCCCGAGCTGGTCCGGGGCGTCAGCAACACCAACCTCGGCTTCGGCCAACGCGGTCTTCAGCTTCTGCCGGGTGTGCCCGAGCGGAGGCCAAAGATACAGGCGGCCCGGCTCGCTCGAGGGTGCCGGAGGTCGGCCGCAGCGCTCACAGTCATTCGTCGTCATCAGCAAGAACCTCTTCGTCTGGTTGTTCGGCTCGATGCGCTAGCACAGGCCGCAGCGCCGCCTCGCCTCCCAACAACCAAGTCGGA
>CAZTYV010000175.1:0-6620 GCA_964617675.1 uncultured Halochromatium sp.
GGGTTGGGCGAGTGTGGGGAATTGGAAGACATCTAAGCAGTGACCGCTCGCGTCAGCCGTTTCAGTCTGACAAGCAACTGCGGCACCTTGCGCAGGTTCTTGGCAAGCAGGGTTAGCACACCGCCGACGTGATTCCGGCGCATCGCGCGATAATCTTCGAGCGATTTCAGCGCGATGTTCCCAACACAACAATTGCTGACGCCGCCGGTGCTCATCGACACAAGCACCTCAGGGACGTACACGGAGCGTGCACCCGCCTTGAGCAGTCGCAGCAGAAAGTCATAATCCCCCGCGATCCGGTAGCTCAGATCATACCCCTGCACCTGTTCCAGCAAGCGGCGGCGGAAGAAGACGGTCGGATGCGGCGGCATCCAGCCCCAGCGCAGGCGCGAGCGCGAATACTCGCCGCTGCGCCAGTAACGCACGACTCGGTCAGGCGGTCCGCGTCGCACATAGATCAGATCCCCGTAGACCAGGTCGACGTCGGGGCTCTGAAAGGCCTCTGCCACACGCGCCAGCACACCCTCGTGGGCATACCGGTCGTCATCATTAAGGATCCCGATGATGTCGTGGTGGGCTCGCCCCATCGCCTTGTTGAGCGCATCGTAATAACCCAGATCGGGCTCGCTGACCAAGCTCGCCAGATCCCCGCGACGGCTGCGCAGGATCTCCAGCGTCCCGTCCTTTGAGGCGCCGTCCGCCACGATATGCTCGACCTCAGCGCCTTGCTGCGCGCGCACGGAGTCCAGCGCTCCACGAATCGTGTCACGGCTGTTCAACACCACGGTTACAATCGAGAAGGTTGCCGGTCTGCCAACAGACGCAGTCACGCGCGCAGTCACGCGCGGTTGCTCATCCTCAATGCGCAAGAGCGGCTCGGCCGTATGCTCGTGGTCGCCGGATTTGCGACGCAGTGTCTGCGGCGGGGCGGTGGCGCCCTGCCGAAACGCAACCGTGCTGGAGGTTGAAATGGTTAACATGTTCGTTGCTTGCATTCTCGCTGTTCTTATGCTTTTGGCCGCCTTTGGGACCGCGGCACAGTCGACGCTCGCGGATTCGGCCGCTCCGAAGCTGATCGAGGACTCAGACGGTGCGCGCTGGAATGACTGCTCCAAATTCGGTCCAGTCCCACCCTCGCGGCAGGAGGAGGGCGATGCACTCTGTAAAGCCGCAGGCTTCAATCACGCCGCTGGCTTTGATCCCAAGGCCTGCGATGCGCAGGGACGGCGCTTTTCCGGCGGCGGCTTCTATTGCGTGGGAGAGTCCGACTAATCCGACCTTGGCCCGCGACCTAAACCACGCCGTCAATCGTCACTGATCGGCTCACCTCCATCCCCGGTCTTTTTCGTCCGCTCGAGGACCTCGGCCGCACCAACGATGCCAGAGACGGCGAGCGCCGTCGCCGAGACCGTCGACAAGCCGCCAACGCTGGCGCCCGCGATGGCGCTACCCCCCAGGGAGCCGGCCGTAGGCGTGACGCCAGAGAGAAAGACGCCAGCCTTGAGTGACGAGGTCGCCCCAGCCACGCCCACACCTTTAACAGGGACCACTCCCATATCAGTGGCACCCGCGGCACGCGCGATGGAACCGCCATGCTCGAAGCCGAAGCCATCAACCCCGAACTCACGCAAGCCTCCGAGTACCTCGTCGAACCCGCCGCTCGGTGCCGAGATCCGATCCAGCGCGACCTTGCGCGTGCGCGCCTCGAGTCGCTCCCGTAATTCCGGGCTGTACTCGCCGCCGAGCCCTTGCGCACAGGTGCTTTGCGAGGCGATGTCGAAAACCGCATCGCCCTGCAGCATCAGCTCACAGGCATCGTCGTACCAGAGGGTTGCTCGAGCACCTTCCAGCACCAATAGCCGCTCCCCCGGATAGAACTTGGCGCCGACGCTCACTGGCACATAGCCCGTCTCTTTGGCGAGCAGCACGCGTCCGTCGACGCTGGCAAACTCCCCGACCAGCTCATCTGCCAGCAAGGCTTCGCTCACCAAGAGCGTGATGGCCGTTGCTAGACCGATGGCTCGGCGCTCGTTCATACGCACTCTCGTCTCCTGATCGCCCACCTGTTTCAACTAAAGACCCGGAAAGCCCGCGCGTCAACCAAACCCGACACGCAGCACACCGAGATGCGACCTGGTTCTCAAGACCCGGAGCCCAACCGGCGAATGAACAGGTCGTCGAACCAGAGCTCACCGTCGGTGGTCTGGTCAAGATTCGGGTCGCCGGCCGAGACCAGCCGCACCTCTTGATAGACGCAATCCGTCGGAACCTGAAACGAGAATCGCAGCGAGGTCCACTGCTCCGTGCCAAACAAGCGCTCACTCTCGCCGAGGCGCATCGGCTCCGGGGCCACGCAGCGCGCCACCCAGCGCAACCCGGCAGCCGTATAGAAACCATCGCCGCGCACCGAGCCGCCGAACTGATACTCCCCCGGCGCGAGAAAGAGCGGCTGCCACAACCCCGCATACGGAGTTCGTAAGCCCCGAAACCGCAACACCAGCGCCACGCGACCGCCGACATCCACCGCGGTGCGTGCAGCGCGGACGCCGCCCTCGTCACTCAGCTGCCAGTCAAAGCCGATGCCGGTCAATTCCTCATCGAAGCCGCCGTTGTAGAGATATCCCAAGGCCCCGAGCTGATCGTCGGAGAGGCTGTTCACCCAAGCCAGGTACGCATCCTCGAAGCGCCCCTCATTCCGCATCCGCTCGAGGTAGATGCGACGCTCACTCGTGGTCAACGGCGTCTCGGTCGCCGCGCGGCGCAGCGCGTAGAGCGACCGCAGCAGCGCGACCTCATGGGTCGAGCGCGCGGTGTCGGCGAAAAATCGATGCCACCACTGAGGGGGGTCGGCTGCCAGCTCGGCCATCGCCGCACGGCCCTCGGGAGAACCGAGCAGGCCCCGCAAACGCGAAAACACCTGCGCCTCGAAGGTCGCGTCAGCCTGAGCCGCAGTCGACCAATGTTGGATTGCCAGGGCCGGCTCGCCGCGGTCGAGCCAATAGCTACCCACATCGAGCTGGACACGTGGGTCAGCCGGCCGCAGCCGCGACGCGGCCACCACCAAGGCATCGGCTCGCGCGAGATCGCGCGCCGCCTGCGCTAATCCGGCGAGAAGCAGCAAGGGTCGCGGATCCGTGGGACGCATGAGGTAGGCATCAGCCAAGCGCCGCTCGGCCGCGGCAACATCCTCGTCCAGCGCAAGCAGTCCTTCGCGCAGCAGCGCACCGGCGGGCGGCTTCCCGAGCCTGTCGGCAGGCAAGATCACCCTCTTGCCCGCATCAAGCCCAAGCACCTCGTCCCGCTCTGCCAAGGCCACGTAGAGCACTCGCCACCCCAACAGCAGCACCAG
This sequence comes from uncultured Halochromatium sp., assembly GCA_964617675.1. Lineage (GTDB taxonomy): Bacteria > Pseudomonadota > Gammaproteobacteria > Chromatiales > Chromatiaceae > Lamprobacter. The sequence continues at coordinate 3,350 of CAZTYV010000175.1, forward strand.
GGCCAACACGAACAGACGGCGCAACAAGCGCACAGCAAACCCCGAGGTAGCGCTCACCGCCATTGGCTCAGGCGTGCCAGCGCCGCCGGCCCTGCTCCGGGAGATTGTCGCCGTAGCCATACAGATACTGGTAATGGTACTTACTGCCGTAGCCGTAGCCGTAGCCATATCCCGTGGCGCCGGCATGCTGACCCAGCTTCTGCAATACCACCCCAACCAATCGCGCATTTCCCATGCGCAGCCGCTTGAGGCTGTCGCGCAGGGCTGCCTTGCGCGTCTGGCCCGGCTCGACCACGAGCAGCGTCGAGCCAGCGACCCCGGCCAGCACCAGGGCATCCGCCAGCCCGATCACCGGCGGCCCGTCGATCAGGACGTAGTCGAAGCGCTCGGTCGCCAGGCTCACGAGGTCGCGCAGCTTCTGGCTTGCGAGCAGCTCGACGGGATTCGGCGGCAACGGCCCGCTGGTCATCACAAACAACCCATCGACGGAGGTCCACTGCGCCACATCGGCCGCCCTCCCCTCGGTGACCAGGTAGGTCGAGAGACCATGGTCGTTCGGCAGGTCGAAGATGCGGTGCTGCGACGGATTACGAAAATCGGTATCGATGCAGAGCACGGTGCAACCGCTCTGAGCAAAGGACACCGCCATCCCAGCCGCGGTCACCGATTTGCCCTCACCCGGCCCGGCACTCGTTAGATGAAGCGGGCTCGGCGCGCCCGAGGTCGACGACAGCATCAGCGAGGTGCGCAGCGAGCGAAACGCCTCTGCCACAGGCCCCTTCGGGTCCTTGAGCGAAGCGAAAGCGACCTCGCCCGAGCTCGGTGAATTCGCCGACCTGCCCAAGAACGGCACCCCGCCGAGCACCGGCAGGAACGCCTCCTTCTCGATGTCGTCGCCAGACTTGACCGTATCATCGAGCTTCTCGCCCAGCACCACGAAGCCAAGCCCGGCGATCAGCCCAAACATCAGCCCCTTGGTCAGATTGGCCTCAAGATCCGGCGAGAACGGCTGCGACGGCACCCCCGCCAGATCGATGATCGCGATGTTACGGCTGCGTACCTCGCCCACGATCGCCGCCTCTTTGACACGCTCGAGCAAGCCATCGTAGACCGCCTGCAACGTATCGCGCTCGCGCTTGATCGCGTTGAAATCCGCGGTCTCGTCGCGGATGCGCATGAGCTCATTGCGCTGCTCGGCGACGCGCGCCGCAATCGCCGCGTACTCTCGCTGCGCGGCCACGTAACCGACCTCGACGCTCTTGCCAATCGACGCCGCCTCGAGCTGGATCTGCGAATCGATGGCCTGAATCTGCCGGCGCAGTTGCTGCATCTCGGGGTATTCCGGCAGATAGACCTCGAGCCGGCGCTGATACTCGTCCTGCAACTCGCCGCGACGGGTCTTCAGATCGGCAATGGTCGGGCTGTTCAGGACCTCCTCGCCGAACAGCCCGCCGCCATCGCGCATCGCGGTGAACTTGGCCTCCGCGGCATAGAGCTGTTGCTCCGCCGCAAACAGCTGTGTCTGCAGGGCGCTGTACTCACTCTCGTGATAGAGCAGCAGGTTGTCGAGATCGACCAAATCCTTCTCGCGCGCATACTGGACCATCTTCTTCTCAAGGTCCTCGAGCTGCAGCCGAGTCTTTCGGATCTGCTCGTCGTAGAACTCCTTGGTCTCGCTCGAGCCCTGGTAGCGTTGCTCGGTAGCCACGCCGACGTAGGTCTTCGCCACCGCGTTCACCAGCTCTGCCGCCCGATTCGGATCGGTCGACACAATCGACAGCTGCAGCAGATTCGAGCGCGACACCGGCGACACCGACAAGCTGCTCTTGATCTCATTGGCAATCGCGTTGCGCCGGCTCTCGGCCGAGGCCAGCGGCACCTCGGGCAGCGCCGCGGACTCCCCGCCCGCCTCATCGCCGCGCAGGCGCTCGATCAGGCCCATCACATCGCTGCGCAGCGCGGCGAAGAATGAGCTCGTGGCCTCCGCCGCCGACTTCTGCGGACGCGTCTCGCCGAGGTTGAGGCGGAGCGACTCCGACACGGTGCGCGCAAAGCTCGAGCTCTTCAGAAGCTGGATCTGATCACCGGTGAAATTCTCCGCAATCATCATCGCCGAGTAATCGCGGTAGCCGAACGGTGAGGTCGGAGGCGGCACCGCCTGGATCAGCGCGCTGGCCCGATAGAGCGGCGTCTCGCGCAGCGTAACAACGAAGCCGGCCGCCAGCCCAACCACAACGCTGAAGATGATCAGCCATTTGCGCGCCAGCAGGATCTCGATGTACCGCGCAAAGTCGATCCCCTCAGGCTGTCGCTCGACACCTAGCTGGAAGGGCGCGAGCTGCCCGCTGCCGCGCAGCTCGGCATCCGTTGGCGGCGGGCGCAGCAAGGAGTCACCGCCCGGAGGCATCTGCGCGTTCGTCATTGTCAGGTTCGATCCTTCATCTCATAACGGCCGATAGGGCCAGACCCAGGTCTGTAAGATATTCATGACCGGACTGAAGAACACCGCGAGACCCGACGGCGGCACATAGACCTTGTCTCCGCCAATCACCAGCGGATCACGCATGCGGCCAGTGATGATCTTCTGATAATCGACCACATAGGCTTGAAGGGGCGGATTCGAGCTACTGTCTGGGATCAGGCCATCGACACGCTGGCCACGGTAAAGGACGACCTGATGCTTCTTGCCGACCGGCGACACGCCGCCGGACTGCGCCAACGCATCAGAAAGTGTGGTGCGGCCGCGGATCGGCTTCACCCCTGGCGAGCCCACGGCCCCGGAGATGGTCACGTTTAGGCTCGCTGAATCTTTGACATAGACGGTCACCCGCGGATCTCGCAGATAGCGCGAGGCCAGGATACGCTCGATCTCCTGCTCGGCCTCCCGCGGTGTCAGGCCGCTCACGTAGACCGGCCCAAGCAAGGGCAGCGCCACCAACCCCTGCAGATTCACCTGGGTCTCGGCAGAAAGCTCCGGCACCCCGAAGACGCTCACGTCGATCTGATCGTCGGGACCGATGCGGTAGACCAGCTCTTCCAGAGGCGGGTCCGGCGGCGGCCCCATGATCGCCGGCATCATCCGCGCATCATCCGGTGGCGGAGGCGCCGCCGAGACATCGACGCCGGCAGAATCCCCGCCGACGCGCACCGGCCCGGCGCCGCAGCCGCCGAGCAGCAGCACGGCCAGCAGCGCCGCGGACAGGGCACGGAGCGCAGCGGGTAGAATCCGTCGCATGAGTCACCTCGATTCGACTGAACTGGAATGCATCGT
>CAZTYV010000175.1:6630-7265 GCA_964617675.1 uncultured Halochromatium sp.
CAGCAGCAAGGCCAGCAGCACCAGCAGCGCGCGCCAGACCGGCATACGCGCCAGGCCGACCGCAGTGCCGCACACAGCGTCGCGGACTCGCGCCCGAGCCCAACACTGGAGGTGACAGCTGACCGGGGCGCAGCCAGGGCCGGACCGGTTGAGCAGCGATGCGCTCGACGTCATCGTTTTAATCGGAAAGAATATTCGAACAAACCAATACACCCGTAACTGACAGAGTAGACCATGGCCGACGTGACCACGGAATGACCAAAGCCAAGGTTCGGATCGCAGCGTTATACTCCGGCACCCATGATTGCAACGCGGTCTCGACGGTGACCAGCCAACCGCCCCAGGCAAGGCCCGAGGATCCCACCCCCAAGGATCCCCTTAATCCAACCTCCGCGCCGCCCCCTCAGCCGTCTCAGCGACTGCAGGGCGCGGGCGCCGAACGCGCGGCCACCCGACCAGGCTCGTTCAACGACCAGCTCGTCTTCATCGGGGTCCTGGCCCTGCTTCTGACCCCGCCCTTGTTCCGCGGTGCCCTCAGCCCCTTCGCGGCGCTGCTGCTCGAAGCGCTCGGCCTCGCGCTGGTCGCGCTCACGCTGCTGCGCGACGAGCCGCCCGCGCTTGGCCGCGCCCACTGG
>CAZTYV010000176.1:0-7235 GCA_964617675.1 uncultured Halochromatium sp.
CCCTGAGCCCTGAGCCCTGAGCCCTGAGCCTTGCACAGGGGTCCGAGCAGCCGGTCCTGATGTTCGAGCCGCGATGGATAGTTCATACTTGGCGCTCGTGTCATCCAGCGGACAGTGACCGCGCGCCGGCGGTGGAGATCATCCATGTTATATGCAGTCTTTTGGGTCTTGGTGGGGATGTTTGTCGGCTGGAATCTGCCGCAGCCGCCCTGGGCCAAGGAGCTCCAGGACAAGGTCGTCAATGCAGTCAAGGCGATCCTCGGCAAGTAGTTGCGGTAGGTCGCTGGGAGTCGTCGCAGGCCTCGAGTGCGGCTGCCCGGGCGGCACCAGATCGGCTTGCTCGTTTCAACGCGTTCGGTCAGGATTGATCCATGCACTGCTGGGCCCGCTATCTGCTCTATCTGGTCATCGCGATCTTGGCGGTTGGTCAGATGGTGACCGCCTGCGGTCAGAAAGGGGACCTCTATCTGCCCGAGAAGCGCGCTGAGACGGCGCCTCCCGCATCGCCGCTGCCCGCACCAGACAGCTCCGATGAGGGGCTCGAGGCGCTCGACGAGGTGCCGGTTGTGCCTGCTGGTCCTGATACCTTCTAACGCTGTAGCCCGCTCGCCCCCTCATGGATCACTTCGCGTACCAAGGCGGTCGTCTCTGCGCTGAGCAGGTGCCGCTCGAGGTCATCGCCGAGCGCTTCGGCACCCCGTGCTATGTGTACTCGCGCGCGACCCTGACACGCCATTTCCACGCCTTCGACGATGCCTTCGGCGCGCGTCCTCATCTGATCTGCTTCGCGGTTAAGGCGAATTCCAATCTTGGGGTCTTGAACGTCCTGGCGCGTCTCGGCGCCGGCTTCGATATCGTCTCGGTCGGTGAGCTCGAGCGCGTGCTCGCCGCCGGCGGTGACCCGGGCAAGGTGATCTTCTCCGGTGTCGGCAAGCGCGCTGATGAGATCCGCCGCGCGCTCGAGGTTGGTATCCGCTGCTTTAACGTTGAGTCCGAGTCCGAGCTTGCGCGCATCGCCGCGATTGCCGGTGAGCTCGGCTGCCAGGCGCCGATCTCGCTGCGGGTCAATCCGGACGTGGATGCTGAATCGCACCCGTACATCTCGACCGGCTTGAAAGAGAACAAGTTCGGCATCGATATCGGCGCGGCCGAGGCGGTTTACCGCCGCGCCGCTGAGCAGCCCGAGCTGCGTTTGGTCGGGATCGACTGCCACATCGGCTCGCAGCTCACCAGCTTGGCCCCGTTCCTGGATGCGCTCGATCGCGTCTTGCTGCTCGCCGACCGCCTTGCCGATCAGGGCATCGGCATCGAGCACCTTGATCTTGGGGGCGGGCTCGGCATCCGCTACATCGGCGAGTCACCGCCTGCCCCCCAGGCCTATGCCGAGGCGCTCTTGGAGCGGCTCGGAGCGCGTCCTTTCGAGGTGATCCTAGAGCCTGGGCGGGCGATCGCGGGCAATGCCGGGGTGCTGCTGACCCGGGTCGAGTATCTGAAGTCCACGCCAACACATCGGTTCGCGATTGTCGATGCGGCAATGAACGACCTGTTGCGCCCGGCCCTCTACGGCGCCGAGCAGGCGATCGTGCCGGTACGGGCATCACCGGCGGATGCCGCGCTCGAGACCTACGAGATCGTCGGCCCGGTGTGTGAGACCGGGGACTTCCTCGGCCGCGCCCGGCGGCTCGCGCTGGCCGAGGGCGACCTGCTGGCGATCCGCGGCAGCGGCGCCTATGGCTTCTCGATGAGCTCCAACTACAACAGTCGTCCACGGGTCGCGGAGGTGATGGTGGATGGCGATCAGGCCCATCGCGTGCGGGAACGCGAGAGGCTCAGCGATCTCTTCGCTGGCGAGGAGACGCTGCCCTGATGCGGATGCGTTTCACCAAGATGCAGGGCCTCGGCAACGACTTTGTCGTGATCGATGCGATCCGCCAGCCGATCGAGCTTGATGCGGCCGAGGTTCGGCGGCTCGCTGATCGGCACTTCGGCGTCGGTTGCGATCAGCTGTTACTGGTGGAGCCGCCGCGCTTGGCCGAGACCGAGTTCCACTATCGCATCTTCAATGCCGACGGCTCTGAGGTGGAGCAGTGCGGCAACGGGGCGCGCTGCTTCGCGCGTTATGTGCGCGATGAAGGGCTCACCCGCTCTGATTGCATCCGCGTCGGCACCGCAAGCGGCAGCATCAGCCTGCAGCTGCAGGATGATGGTCAGGTCAGGGTCGACATGGGGGTGCCGCGTTTCGAGCCGGCCGCGATCCCGCTCAAGGTCCGCTCACGAGCCCCCGCCTATGATCTGGGCGCCGGCTGCGCGGCCTTGCGGGTTGGGGCGGTCTCGATGGGCAATCCTCACGCGGTGCTGGCGGTGACGGGCTCGCTCGACGATGCGCCTGTCGCTGAGCTTGGCCCGAAGATCGCAAGCGATCCCTTGTTTCCTCAGAGTGCGAACGTCGGTTTCATGATGCGACAGAGTGCGAGCGCGATTCGGCTGCGGGTCTGGGAGCGCGGCGTTGGCGAGACCCTGGCTTGTGGCACGGGTGCCTGCGCCGCGGTGGTCATCGGGCGACTTTGGGGAGAGCTCGACGAGCGTGTCGAGGTCAGCCTCCCCGGTGGCGTCCTGATAATCGAATGGCCCGGTGAGGGTGCGGCGGTGATGATGACCGGCCCGGCTGTGCGGGTCTTCGATGGGGAGATCGATCGATGAGCCGTCTGCCCGACGAGCCGGCCTCCGTGGTCGACGATGAGACGGTCGCGGCCTGGCTGATGCGCCACCCGGACTTTCTGCTTCGACACTCCGAGGTCCTTGCCAAGCTGAATGTGCCCCACGGCAGCGGCAGTGCGACCTCGCTGATCGAGCGACAGGTCCAGGTGCTGCGTGAGCAGCTCGCGAATGAGCGCGGCCGGCTGAATCATCTGGTCGCCCGTGCCCACGAGTACGAGGCGCTGCTCGGGCGTCTGCATGAGCTGACCCTGCGCTTGATCTTGGCCCCTGACGTTCAGCAGGCCTGCAAGGCGCTCGAGCAGGCGCTGCGCGAGCATTTCAAGGCCGATGCGGTATCGGTGAAGATGTTCCCGGTCGATGCCAAGGAACGCGCGGCCGATCCGCTGGTGCGCAGCTTCATCGATTTCGTCGATCGTGACCGGTGCCTCTGTGGCCCTTTCGATCCTGAGCAATCGCAGGCGCTGTTCAGTGATCTTTCGGTGGAGATCTGCTCCGCGGCACTGATCCCGATCCGGGCGCACGAGCACACGGGGGTCTTGGCGATCGGCAGCGCCGATCCAAAACGCTTCACGCCGGATATGGGGACCGATCTGCTCGAGCGACTCGGCGCGATCGCGGGTGCCAAACTGGCGGACCTGAATCATCGCGGCGTCATCGGCTAGTGGAAAAGATGCCAGCCGATCCCGATGCAACGTTGGTGGACCATTGGCTGCAGCGTTTCCTCGGGCACCTGGCCCACGAGCGACGGGTCTCACCGCATACGCTGAGCAACTACCGCCGTGACCTAGAGCGCATCAGCGCCTGGTGGAAGGGGCAGGGCATCGCCTCCTGGGCCGACCTCGATGACGACGCGATTCGCCGCTACATCGCGGCTCGTCACCGTGGCGGGATCGGCGGGCGGACCCTCGCGCGCGAGCTCTCGGCGCTGCGCGGTTACTTCGATTTTCTAATGCGCGAGCGCCTGCTCGGCCACAATCCGGCGCGGGGCCTGCGTGCGCCGAAGAGCGCCCGCCGGCTGCCAGCAACCCTCGATGCAGATACCCTGGGCGCCCTGCTCGACGCAACCTTGCCGGCGGATGGCACTGACCCCGGCGCCGATGCCAGTGCCGAAGCCAGCGTCGACACTGATCCCCTGGAGCTGCGCGACAACGCGATGGTCGAGCTGTTCTATTCTTCGGGGCTGCGTCTCGCCGAGCTCATCGCAATCGACCTGCGCGACCTCGATCCATCCGAGGCGACACTCACCGTGGTTGGCAAAGGCGCGAAGACACGCCGGGTACCCGTGGGTCGCGCCGCCCTCGAGGCGGTGGCGGCCTGGCTGAAGGTGCGGCCGATGCTGGCCGCGAGCGAGGAGCCCGCCTTGTTCGTCAGCTCGCGCGGTCAGCGCATCCATCCGCGCACGGTCCAGGCGCGGTTAAAGCACTGGGCCGAGCAGCGCGGTGCTCGACGCAACCTCCATCCACACCTGCTGCGCCACTCGTTCGCCAGCCATCTGCTCGAGTCCTCGGGCGATCTGCGCGCGGTGCAAGAGCTCTTGGGTCACGCTGATATCTCGACCACGCAGGTCTACACGCATCTGGATTTCCAGCACCTGGCTCAGGTCTACGATCGGACCCACCCGCGTGCGCGCAAGCGCCGTTGAAGACGAGCGGAGCTGAGGGCAAGCGCGGGCATGGGTCGCTCAGCCGGCAAGTCCAGTCATCCTCGTGTGCTCTTGTACACGCGCCGTGGCTGCGCGCACTGTCAGCGCGCTAAGGCCTTCCTCAAGGCGCGCGCCATCCCCTTCAGTGAGCTCGATGTCGGCGTCAGCCCAAAGGCGCGCAAGGCCTTGGAGCGCCTCGGCGCGCGCGGCCTGCCGACCCTGGTGGTTGGCGATCAGCGACTCGATGGTTTTTCTGAGCAAGGCTTCCTCGACCTCTATGCCCGAGTCAGCAAGGCCGGAAAGACCATGTTGTGAACTAGGTATTCCTTGGGTTCCGTTGGCGCTGTCCTAACCTCTGTCTCCGTAGCAGCAACATCGTCGAAGGAAAAGCGGCCGCTCAGGCCGATTTGTCCGGACGATGTCTAGGTTCGACACGGCACTTACCTTCGCTTGAGGAATGATCCATGACCGATTCAATCCGTCGCTCCAACCGTCTCGTCGTCATCCTTGGGCTGACCATGGCCCTGGGTCCACTGACGGCCCTGTCTTTCGGCAGCAAGTTCGCCGACGAGGAGACCATCGCACGGGCCCAAGCCGGCGCCATGAATGCGAAGCCGACCGATGTGCTCGGCCGCTATGGAGATGTCGACGCGGTCCCCTCCTACGCCAGCTCGAAGACCCTGGCCGACGTGCTCTCCGGCTCTGGGGTCTTTGACGAGTTCCGCACCGCCATGAACGCGAGCGGCAAGTCCGACCTGCTGACCGGCAACAGCCCGTACACCCTGTTCGTGCCCAGTGACGAGGCCTTTGCGGCCCTCACCGAGGAGCAGCGCGCCGAGCTGCGCAACAACCCCGAAGCCATGGCCAGCCTGATCTCCAAGCACATCGTCCCGGGCCGTTACAGTGCGACCGATCTGATGCAGATGCGAGAGGCGCGAGTCATGGATGGCTCGTCGATGCCGGTCGGCCCGTCCGCGAGCCGCGATGGGCACATCGGCTTTGGGAGCTCCGGCGTCGTTCAGAGCAACATCCACGCGGCCAACGGCATCGTGCACGTCATCGACCAGGTCAATCTCTAATCCGACCTCGACCTCATGCCGAGTCTCCGCGTCGATCCGGCGCGGGCTCGGCAGTGATGAATGGCCCCAAAGGCCCGGTGCGTATGCGCACCGGGCCTTTTTGCATGCTTCGGCCTCATCGTTCAGGATCGAATCCATATCCGAGCCGCTCGATGTCGGGCGCGAACTGCCGCGCGACCAGCTCTGCGGTCTCGTCCGTGTAGTAACGACGATAATCGGCGCGGCGGTCGTTGGCCTGGCGGCGATGCGGCAGGGTTGGCGGGCTGATGCCGATCCGCGCGCAGGCCTCGGCGAAGTCCTGCTCGAGGCGCTCGTAACGGCCGATGAAGTCGACGATGAGCTGGCCCCGCAGATCGATCAGGTAATCGGTCTGCAGCTGGATTGAGGTGTCGAGGTGGTATTGCGGCGGGCGTTGCGGATCGAGCTTCCAGCGCAAGAACCCGTCGAAGTCATCGTGACCACCGAGCAGCCGCGGGCGCTCGCGGCGGATATGATGAAAGGAGCTCACCTGCAGGTCCCAGGGGTTGCGCACGAAGGCGAACTTGAACAGCGCATCAAAGACCTCCTGTGGCAGCAGCTCCTTGGCCGCGATCGCCTTGGCGTGGCGAGGCAGCTTGGTGGCAATGCGATGCCCGCTCAGGTGGCTCAATCGACTGCAGAGGAACATCGGCCAATACCACGGATCGGTCCAGCGCCGGCGGGCGAGGGCCGCGCGCACACTCGTACCGCCGGTCTTGGCGATATGGACGAACAGGAACTGGTGCTTAACGGAGAGGAGCATGCGCCATTGTATACCGCTGGCGCACGCGCGCCTGACGGCCGCGTCGGTTAGACCCCAGCCTCGTTCCAGTGGTGGAACGCCGAGAGCCAAGAGCTGATGCCTGGATTCGGGGTGGTGCTCTCGAGCAGCCGCTCCCCGATCTCGATCAATAGGGTCCGAAATTCACGCACCTCGAGCATCCATTCGGCCTCGGACAGTCCCGGATTGTCGGCCATGGTCTCGGCGGCCCATGAGCCGGCGCCGGCCCACCAGCGATTCTGATTGAGCTCGCGCAGGCCCAGCTGCGGTTGCTCGACGAGCACCGTCAGGAGCCGCCGGACCTCGTGTGCGCTGGGATGACCGATCCGTTCGAGCAGTTCGGCGAGCCGGGTGACAGCGAGCTCGAGCTGGGCGTCTGATTCAGGCATGGCTTAGGTTGGGGCCGGTGCGTTGGCGTGGCGCGAGCGGGTCCGGGGCGTTGCGCCCGACGCGCACTGGTCGCGGGGAACGGGTGTGACCCGATCGCCGACCCGGATCAGCCCAGTCTTGCGCACGCGCAGGCAATGTCCTGCTTTGCGCCCGAGCGCCTTGGCGGTCCCGGGGCCAGAGACCCGGTCGAGATAGCCGCAGGGTGGGCGGACCCGATGCCAGTCGAGCAAGGCATCCCCGACGCGCAAGCACTGACCACGCAGGTCTTGGCCTGCCAGGCCGGCAACCACGAGGTTGCGCCGATGCTGGCCTTGGCTCAGGTCCAGGTGGTGACGCCGCGCGGCTTGCTCCAGGTCCTCGGCCTGGATCAAGGTGACCTGACACCCGTCCGTTAGCCTCCAGAAGCCGCGACCCTCGGCGTAGCGATCACCCGTGAGGCCGCGATCGGCTCGGGCGAGCGCCTGATCGCACTCGCGCATCGGCTCGCCGGCTGCATCGGCGAGGTAGATCGCCACGAGGACGCCGGTCTCGCTCGAGCGACCCATGCCGCTGATGAGGCCAAGGGTCCATTGGAAGCGCTTGTGAAGCCACGCCTTGATCATCATGT
>CAZTYV010000177.1:0-6796 GCA_964617675.1 uncultured Halochromatium sp.
GAACGCGAGGCGGCGCTCCTCCTCCAACTCGTTGTCGTCGTTATTCGCTCGGCTGTGCGGCAGCAAGCCGTTCGTCAAGGACGGCATCGCACTTAAGGAGATGTCGGACCGGCGGGTACCCAGCGTTGCGCTTGATTTGGCTGGCTGACGTCGAGACCCGGCTGCGCCGCCAGCGAACGCTCCAGATGCGCCACCACCAACCTGCCGAAGCCTGCCAAGGTCGATTCCGCAATCGCGGCCCCGCCCAGCAGGCGCTCGCTGAAGCGCCCGCGCGCCAGCAGCAGAGCGCTCATCGTCTGCCGGCTCGGCCGTCGGTCCTGTCCATACAGCAGCGCACAGACCAGGCCGATGGCGAGCATCCCGCCGGCCTGTCCATTGCGCCACAGTGCCAGGACCACCTGCGCCTGATCCCCCAGTCTCGGCCGCAGCCAGTCCTTCAGGTGCCGATCCACCGGCTCCGGCAGTGCCGCGACCAGCGCCACCGCGTCCGCCCGTTGCGACCAGTCCAGCAGCACGTCCAGGTCCAGGTTCTCGCCGTCGAGCTCCAGCAGCGCCGTCGCCAGCGCCCGCCATGCCAGATCGAAGTCCAGCACGTCGCCGAACTGGACCCGGTCGCGGTAGCGATCGTACTGATCGAGCAGACACTCGCTGACCCAGCGGTAGTCCTTGGTCGTCAGGCGCGGATCGATCTCCCGCAGGTGCAGCAGTTGCTCCAGTGTGCGCCAGGCGCTGATCCGCTTCGGCGAATATCCCCACAGCCGCGCCAGAACGTCCCGGGCCAGACGCCGCTCATCGAGGGGCGTCAAAAGCACCAGGCGCGGGCCGCCGGCAGCCCCTTCACCCGGATGGGCGACCAGCAGCTCCCGCATCGCTAGCTCCGACGCGCACCAGACGAACCGCAGCTCGGTGCCATCGACCCGCTGCACCGCAACGGCAGGCGTGATCGGGTCCGGCCAGACCAGCGCCATCCGGTCCGCGTCCGCATCCCGGGCAAGGATGGCGCGGACCTGGGCCAGGATGGGCCTCGGGACACTCATGGTTACGGCGCGACGCTCAACATTTGTACAAGGGGACCGATGAAGATCGTGTCAGATACCAACTGTCCGTCAAGCAGAAACCGGCCGCATCGCCGTTCGACGTGCCGGGCATCGGCTCGGACGCGACCACAGAGGACGTTCTCCAAGCTGTGCGTGAGTCGCGGGCCGATTGAGTCAGCATTCCCGCTTGCGTCCAGTGGCAACTCAGTCGTCGCCGACGATGCGATAGCTGAGATCCACCGTCACGCCATCGTTCAACAGCGGTGCAATCTCCTCCAGGACCCGCTTCGCCTCCCCCGCTGAAAGGCCGCTTCGCGTTCCCTCTTTGACTACCTTCTTGCCCGTGCCCGATCGTTCCCACGCTCCAGCGTGGGAACGCGTCCCCGGCCGCTCCAGTGGCCCGGGGGGACGCATCACCGCCGGCGTCAACAGACGCGTCGCCTCCACCTGCGCCCGCTTCAGCGCCGCGGCCAGCTCGGTGACCAGCTCGTCGGCCGCAAGTGCCGCGGCCACCGACTGCCTGATGCGCTGCCCCTCGGGATTGTCTCCGCTCCAGACCTTGATCAGCAGCTCCCAGTTGTTGTCCGCCAGGGCATTACTGACCCGGCTCGCCGAAGCAATGCTCTTGTCCAGGGCCTGCAGGCTCGTCACCGGCTGGATCTCTGCCAGCGCATCCACCAACGCCGGCCCTTCCTTGCCCTGCAGCCCTTCCAGCACCTGCACCGCCAGCCGCGCGTTGGCGAGCCGGTTGCCATCCTGCGGCAGCCCAAACGCGCTCAACTGCGCCTGAAGGTCATCCACCAGGGTCCGGCAGGACGGTAGGCTCGTCGTCATCCACTCGCGTACCTCGTTCTGCAACCCGTTCTGGTTATTGGCCGTGCGCAGCGGATTCAGGGTCAGGCCGACCAGTGCCCCGGCATTCGCCAGCGCCTGCTGCCAGCGCGCGGGGTCGGCCAGCGCCTGCTTCACCAGCACCAGGTCGTCGCGGATCTCCTTCAGCGTCGCCCGCTCAAAGGGGCCGCCATGCAGGGTGAAGGCATACTGCCCCTCCTCGGCGAAGACCATGATCAGCAGATTCTGCACCGGCACCGGCAGGCCCCGCGGCCGCGGCTGGTCCATCGCCCGGCGCAGCCGCTCGACGGTGATGTCGCCGCCGCTGTTGCCCCCCGTCTCGCCCGCGCCCTTGGCCAGCTCGCGGCTCAGGTGCTGAGGCCAGTCTGGCTTGAAGATGAAGTGGCGCTCGTGCATCTCGCCGAGCCCCAAGGGCTGCGCGATGCGGCGCATCAGCGGCCGCAGCGGACCATCCACCTCGATGCGGCCGTTCGCGGCATGGAAGGCACGGCGCAGCTCGCCGAACACCTTGCCCAGATCCGTCGTGCGGACCTCGTCTTCGAACTCCGGGTGATCTGGATATTGGAAGGCCAGCGCCTGACCCAGCAGCTGCCCCAGCGCCTGGGCCATGGTCGTCCCCTGGGGCGGGCGCGGCCTGAAGCCCGGCTGCAACGACATGATCTGGGTCTCCAGCAGCCCCGCGTGCGCCAGCGACCCCGGCGCCGGCTCCGCCACGCCATAGGCGCCGATCAGCGTGTCCTTCAGCTGCGCCCTCAGCTGGCTGCGCTGGTTGTCCAGCAGCGTGCGGGCGCTGGCCCGGTCCTGCGGGCTGAGATGATTGCTGTAGCGGTTGAAGCTGTCGTCGCTCTTCAAGACCTGATCCAGCACCACGAGCTTGCCCAGGTTCTTCTGCATCGGCTCGCTGAGGAAATACGGCAGCCAGCACAGGGTCAGGGACTGCCCGCCGGCGGCCTCGTACTCGCGCACCCGCGCCTGGTCATCCGACGGCGTATGGCCGCCCGCGTCGAACGGAAAGTCGATGATCAGCTTCCACTGCTCGCCGCGGGCCTCGAACACGCCGTCGTCGGTAATCTCGATGACGTTCTGGAACAGCACCTCCACGCGCCGGCGCGTGCCCCGCCACAGGAATTCATGCTCGACGAAGAGCTGGCCGTCGTCGCGGATGCCGAAGGCGTCGAACACCATCTCGCGCATCAGCCGGCGGCGGTTGCCGTCGTTGTCGTTGATGCGCGCCTGCTCGAGGATGCTCTCGGTGTCCACGCCGGACAGCGCCAGGCCGATAGTGGGGTTCAGGTCATCGGCGATCTTGATCTCGCCCACCTGACCGGCCCACTTGCGGCACTTGGTCAGCACCGTCTGCGCCTCGCGCCCCGGCACCGGCGAACGGATGGTGCCGTGATTCAGCGCCGCCAGCTTGGTCGCGGTGAGCTGCTTGAAGCTCTCCACCTCCGGCGCCAACGCCGCCAGCACCAGGGTCTTCAGCAGCCGCAGGTCGTTCGTAAACGCCATGCGCCGGGCGTCGTCCGCCGGCAGACCCTCCAGGTCCGCAAAGCGCACCTGGTGCTCGATCTCCAGCATTGGCACCAGCTTGCGCTCGAACAGCCGCTTGGCGTTGTCGAAGTGCGCGCGCATCTGCTCCGAGAAGGGCTCCGCCTCGGAGGCGATGACATCGTAGAGGTCCCCCACCGGGATCACCTGACCGAGCGCCAGCTGCTCGCGCTGCGCCACCAGCAGCATCAGCATCACCTTCAGCGCCGTGCGCTCGCGCTGCAGCGCCGACGACAAGGCCACCAGGGCCTGCACCAGCGCCGGGCTGAACGGATACAGCTTGCGGAACATATCCCGGTCGCCCTGGCTGGTCAGCAGCAGGTTGAAGGCCTCCTCGCGCATGCGCTCGGTCTGCGCGAACGCGGCGTCGATCTGTGCCCTCGCGTTTGCGTCCACCGGCGCCAGCAGCCGCCGCTCGGCGATCACCGGCAGGTTGCGGTCCTCCAGCGTGATGCTGTGGAAGCGGCCCTCCCAGTATTGCAGCGCATCGCCCAGGATCTCTTGCTGCACGCCGCTGTACTGATCGCCGACGAACTCGCGCAGGTCGCGCTGCCGGGCGATGAAGCTCACCATCGGCAGCGCCCGCGGCGCGCTGGCCTCGACCAGCTTGACGATCTTCTGGATCTCGCGGCTGATGAAGGTCTGGTCCGACAGCCGCGTCGCCAGCCATAGGATCAGCTCGTCCAGGAACAGGATCACCGCGTCATAGCCCAGCGCCTTGGCATGGGCGGTGAGGATGCGCAGGCCCTCGTCGAAGTCCACATAGCCGCCGCCGTGACTCGCCGCGACATCGGCATAAGACGTGAACAGCGTGTCCACCAGCGCCGAGACCAGCGCGGCGCGGTCGTCGTCACCGGCCTCGCCGCGCACGACGGCGTCGAAGCTCGCGGCATCCCAACCGCCGGCGGCATCGCCCCAGCCGCCGGCAGCATCAACCCAGCCGCCGGCAGCATCACCCGGCCCGTTGCCACCGCGAGCCGCATTCAGCGCGGCGAAGAAGCCCGCATCCCCAAGCCGGTCCCGCAGCGCTTGCGCATCGGCAAACAGCCGGTCGGCGACATAGAAGCCCGGCGCCGGGGCCTCGGGATGGTGCCGCGCGACCCAGCGCGCATAGCCGCCGAGCACGCCCGCCTCCATGCTCGGCGCGTTGATCATGTGATAGGGGATCAGCAGGATGTTGCAGCGCTGCATCCAATCGCTGTGCTTGGCCACCGCCGGCGCCAGCTCCGGGATCGCGCGGGCATCCGGGTGCCCCTGCAACAGCAGGTCCAGCACCGCCATGAAGTGCGACTTGCCGCTGCCAAAGCTGCCGTGTGCATAGGCACCCTTGTTGCGGTTCTGAGTGCCACCGGGGCCCTCGGCTACCGCGCCCTTGATGAACCCCAGCGCATCCTCGAAGCAGCGCGCCAGCTGCGGTGTGACCACATAGTCGGCCAGTGTCTGTGCCACCGCCTCCGGCTCCAGGCCGT
This sequence comes from uncultured Halochromatium sp., assembly GCA_964617675.1. Classification (GTDB taxonomy): domain Bacteria; phylum Pseudomonadota; class Gammaproteobacteria; order Chromatiales; family Chromatiaceae; genus Lamprobacter. Next base: position 4,907 of record CAZTYV010000177.1, read on the forward strand.
GGGCCAGGTTCAGCACGAAGTCGTTGCGCTGCACCCGCTCCGGGATCGGGATCAGGTCTTTGATCAGGGTCGTCATGGGGTTGTCCTTGTCAGAGGTGTCCGGCAGGCTCCATTCGCCCATGCAGCACGCGCAGAATCTCGAGGAGCCCTGCACTTGCATCGCTGGGCCTAAAATAGATGACGTGGCTCTGCTGGGGGTAGCTGTAGAGGCCCTCAGTGATGTCCAGCCGGGTCTTCCAGAGCGCGGGGTTGTCGGCGAGCCAGACGAGACGGCTCAGCAGCGCATCGAGATACCGATCCGCCTGCTCGATACCCCACTGTCCCGCAGAGTAGACCCAGATGTCGGCGAGATCGGCCTCGGCGCGGGCGGAAAGCCGATAAGTCACTGACCTTCGAGCGTCTTGCGGCCCGCAGCCTTGATCTTGTCGGCAAGGGTCGGCAGGTCGTCGTCACCGTAGTCCGCGAAGGCGCCCCGTTCCATGTCCGCGACGCCAAGGGCGATTTCCGCGCGGAGATGCTGCAGCTTGATCGCGTTCAGCTCATCGTACTCCTCCTTGGAGAGCACGACGGCAACGGCGCGGCCGTGACGCTCGATCACCACGGGCTCGCGCCGGGCGGTGTCCAGCAGTTGCCCGAAACGGGCCTTAGCATCGTGGGCGGAGATGTTTTGCATCGCACCTGCCGGCAAGTGTGTGGCCTGATTTGACCAAATTAGGCCAACGTTTGCGGACACGCAAGCCGCCGCTCATCGAGCGAGCGCCCATCATGGTTCCCACGCTCCAGCGTGGTAACCCATCCCGGGACGCACCAGCGTCCCGCCTCCCCACACGGGCCGCTGGAGCGGCCGGAGACACACTCCCACGCCGGAGCCTGGGAGCGATTGCCTCACTCGCTATGGTTCCCACGCTCCAGCGTGGTAACCCGTCCTGGGTCGCTCCGGCGGCCCACGAAGCCTCAGCAATGCCAGGGGTCGATCTCGATCAGCCCAGTCTCCCCGAGATAATTCCGCGCGCTGGAATAGCGCCAATGCTCGGCCCGATCCACATAGCCACGCTTGACCGGGTTGCCATGGATGTAATCGAGCTTCTGGCGCATCACCTCGTCGCTGAAGACCATCTCCGCATGGGAGCCCTCCTGCCAGAATTGGTACTCCCGGTCCGTCTTGTGGCTCTTCTTGGCAAACCGGAGCCGTTCCAGGAGCCGCTCGACCCGATGCTGCTCGAGCAGGGCGATCAGCTTCGCGGCGGTAAAGGACTTGAAGCTGCCCAAGCACTTGTCAAGCCTGGGCGCATGCGCGACGAAATGGAGGTGGTTCTCCAGCACCACGTAGCCGTAGAGCTTCAGGCCGGCATGCTCGCGCTGATGGCGCCAGCTGTCGAGCAGGATGCCGACCGCATCCGGGCGGGTGAAGACCGGCAGCCATTCGACCACGGTGCAGGTCAGGAAATGCGGCTTGTCCGGCTCTGTGATGACGTATCGACTGCGACCCATCGGTATACTTTCCTTCGTTGCCACCGGGGATGTATTCCCACGCTGGATCGTGGGAACGAAGCTCCAAGTCCCGGCCGGAGCCCGACGGCCCGATCAGCGACGCCGCCGGCCGCGGGTGGTGGCCGGGGGCTGCCAGGCGGTGAGATCACTCCGCGGGCGCTCGAGGCTGCGCAGTTCCTCCAGCAGGAAGCCCTCGAAGTAGTCGCCCATGCGGGTGCCGTAGGTGGGGTCCAGGGCGTTGTGCCATTGTTTTAACCAGGGCACCAGCTCGTCGAGGGCGACCAGCATCGGCATGAGCTGATCGGCGTCCCAGCCGTCGCGCTCCTTGCGCTCGACGTACCAGGCGGCGACGGCCTGGGCGCGATGCAGGTGATCGAGGCCGGCCCAGCCGATGACCGG
>CAZTYV010000177.1:6806-7172 GCA_964617675.1 uncultured Halochromatium sp.
GTTCGATCGCGGGGACCCCCGCCTCGCCGGGGCCCTCTACAATCTCGCCATCCTGCAGAAGAACGACGAACGCCTGGACGACGCCCTGCGCTCGATCCGTGCCGCACGCACGATCAATCCCGAGAGCTGGAACCTGCAGATGATCGAGGCCGGCCCAGCCGATGACCGGGGTCTGATCGCCGGGCTTTTCGCAGCCGGGCAGGCTGAAGAAGCGCTCCTTGGGGACGTCGAGCTTGCCGCGCAGCCCCCAGTAGCTGGTCTTGCGGAAGTCGGCGCTGGCGTACTTCGGCGGCAGCGGGATGTCGCCGATCTGCTCGGCCTTGAGGCTGCCCGCCTGCTGCGGAGAGAGATGATCGGGGGCGGACT
>CAZTYV010000178.1:0-6792 GCA_964617675.1 uncultured Halochromatium sp.
CTCCGCCGAGCGCGCTCATCGCGTCGCGCATCGCGGCCAAGTCGACCACCGCCGGCACGCCGGTGAAGTCCTGCATCAGCACCCGCGCCGGGCGGTACTGAATCTCCCGATCCGGCTCCGCCTTCGCGTCCCAGTTGGCCAGCGCCTCGATATCGGCGCGCTTGACGGTCACGCCATCCTCATAGCGCAACAGGTTCTCAAGCAGGATCTTGAGCGAGAACGGCAACCGCGCGCTGTTCGGCACCGCGTCGACGCGGAAGATCTCGTAGGACTTGCCAGCGGCGTCGAGACGGGCCTTGGACTTGAAGCTGTCGTGCATGAGGGACTCCGGGATTGAGCTTACAGCGAGATGACAAGGATTCTAGCGGGGCGCGCACGGAATGACATCTCGGTGACGGGCGCTGGACGATCATGATGAGAAACGGGGATCGCCACGCAGGGCAGACGGCCGATACGCTGGACCGGCGGATCGCGACGCCGGGCCGGCATAGTGCGCCCGCACGCTGAGCCAGAAAGACCGGGCCAGAAAGACCGAGCCCGATACTGAGCCAGACCGCTGGGGCCGAGCACACTGGGCCATCGAGGCTCCGGTGCGACCACGGCTGCGTCCACTCAACTAGGCTGGGGTGTATTCGCGGCTGGACTCAGATAGGCACGCGCCGCCTCGAGCAGCTTGCGCCGGCCGAGCAGGATCTGCATTCGGCGCCCGCCGCACTGGCGCCAGAGGATCGCGGCGCGGATGCCCGCCAGCAGCAGCGCGCGGATGCGCTCCTGATTCTCCTCGTTCTGTAGATAGAGCGGATTGCCGCGCACGATGATGCGCGGCTCGAGCTTGCTGATTGTCGCCGAGTAAAGACCGGCAAAGCGGGCGATCACCTCACGGTCCATCAGGGGCGCATCGCCCCGCGCCGCGCGCGCGGCCTCAATGCCATCGCCGATGGCCGCTAACATATCACCGCGCCCCGCCAGGGTGCGCTCATGCTTCAGCAGGGTGATGACGTAGCGCGTCAGCTCCATGTTGCGCTCCGGCTGGCCGGTGAGCTGAGCGATGATCTGCCGCGCCCCAGTCGCCACCGCCCCAGGCGCACCAAAGACCGCTGGCACATCATCGGCATCAATCTGGAACAGGCTATAGAGGCTGGGCTCCATCTGGTCGATGTCGACGCTACCGCGGTTGGCGATGCGCTGAACGCAGTGCGCCGCCTGGTGGAGTCCGGCGAGCGCGATGATACGGTCTTGGTCGCTATAGGGCATGGATGTGAGATCTCGAAAACCGGTGTCGGTCGCGATGACTGAGGTACTGGGCGGGTCTGCTGGGAGCGCGAGGGCAAAGATCGCGGTTAACGCGCGGCTAATCAGCCTGCCGTATCACACAGCCGCCCAAGCACTCGTCGCCCAGGTAGAACACCGCCGATTGGCCAGGCGTGATCGCGCGTTGGGGGGCGTCAAATCGGACCTGGCAGGTGGCGCTATCGTAACCGACGATGGTACAGCGCTGCAGCGGTTGCCGGTGCCGCAACCGGCAGAGACACTGGAGCGGCGCCGCCGCGGGTGGCTGCCCGCTGATCCAATGCAGCTGCTCTCCGCTCAACTGCGAGGCGTAGAGCAGCGGATGCTCGCCGCCCTGCACCACAATCAGCGCGTTGCGTTCGACATCCTTGGCAGCAACGAACCAAGGCGCCTCCGCGTGCGCGGCGACCCCGCCGATGCCGAGCCCCTGACGCTGCCCGATGGTGTACCAGGCGAGCCCGCGGTGCTCGCCGATCACCTCGCCCTCGGGGGTCATGATCGGTCCTGGATTGCGCGGCAGGTAGCGATCGAGGAAATCGGCAAACCGGCGCTCACCGATGAAGCAGATACCGGTGCTGTCCTTCTTCTCGGCGTTCGCCAGCCCGAGCTGGCGCGCTCTGGCCCGGACCTCGGCCTTTGTCAGGTCGGCCAGCGGGAATAGCGCCCGCTCGAGCTGCGCCTGGCTCAGCTGATGCAGAAAGTAGGTCTGGTCCTTGTTTCCGTCGACCGCAAGGCGCAGCCGCGCGCCATCGCCCGCGTGCTCGACGCGCGCGTAATGCCCGGTTGCGATCGCATCGGCGCCGAGGGTCAGCGCATGATCCAGGAAGGCCTTGAACTTGACCTCCTTGTTGCAGAGCACGTCCGGGTTCGGGGTCCGTAGCGCGCGGTACTCGGCCAGGAAGTGCTCGAAGACCCGGTCCCAATACTCGGTCGCGAAGTTGACCCGATGCAGTCGGATACCGAGCCGCTCGGCCACCGCCTCAGCATCGGCCAGATCCTCGGCCGCCGCGCAGTAGCCGGGCTCGTCATCCTCCTCCCAGTTCTTCATGAACAGGGTCTCGACCTGGTAGCCCTGCTCCAGCAGAAGATGCGCCGCCACGGCCGAGTCGACGCCACCGGAGAGGCCGACGATGACGCGCTGTTTGTCGGGAGCCCCTGTGATCAGTGGATGAAGGCGCATGGCTATGCCTGAAGTCCTCGTGTGCTCCCTTCTTGTGAACCGCTTGAGGGTTAAAAATACCCGCCCTTACCCGATTAGGGCCTTTCTACAGTACACTGTACGGAGTTACCGTACAACATAAGGCGACCAACAATGGAAACCACAACCGTAAACAAATTCAGAGACAGCCTAAAAAGCTTTATAGAACAGGTCGTTAGCAAACACACCCCGCTTCGCGTAACACGCCGTACAGGCTCAGATTTTGTGGTGATGAGTGCTGAGGATTGGGAACGTGACCAAGAAACCCTGTACGTACTCCAAAATACCAGCCTTATGCACCAGATCGCCGATTCCAGCGTTACCCATAACGCTGGTAACGGATATACCCCAACCAAAGAGCAGTTAGATGAGATCACTGGTCTTTGAGGGTAGAACCTGGGAGGTGTACGAGGAGCTACGGCAGCGCGACAAACGAATGCACAAGAATCTTTGCGCAATCTTGAAAGAAATGTTGCGCGGCGATGCCAGCGTGGGGCTGGGGAAACCCGAAGCCCTTCGACATAATCTTTCCGGCTTTTGGTCGAGGCGACTTAGCCGGAAGGATCGGCTTGTGTATAAATTTGACGACACTCATCTCTATATCTTTGCCATAGGCGGCCACTACGACTCTTTTGAGACCAAACAATTAGCTAATATCTTGATGCGATTGCCCTGACCAACCTCATTGCAATTGGACGCCAGCGCTTCGCAAGATCGATTCAAGCTCCGTCGTCAAGCGGTTTGGAATCTCCGCTGCCTGGTTAATAGGCACATATTTGAAGGTGCTCAGGTCGAACGGCACCCGGTCATCGGCACCGCTCGGCTCGAACAGGAAGATAAGCCGATTACTCTCGTGATGTTTCAGGGCATAGCCCGCCTCAACGTAGACATTCGGCCGCTGGCCGGTCAGGTCGCAGATAATGATGTCCGAGGAAGCGATGGCCTCGTACATCCGGCTGTGAATCGGGAAAGTGCCGCCTTCTTCCGTGCCCATGTCGATCAACTCCAGCGCGACGCCCTGTTGCTGCTGGAGATTCGCCAAGGTTTGCCGAAGCTGTTGCAGGCGCAAATTTGCCTTGTGCACCCTCGTGGAGGCGCGGTCTCGCCGGACGCCCCCTACTACTCGCGCTTGGTTTCCGATTGCATCGTTTTCTGAACCACGAATCGCAGTATCTCGGGGCGCAGCATGCTCCGTGTGGACATCTACCGTACGCTGGCTATAATCTCTGCAAATGGGAGGATTTGTGATGGCGAAACAAGATCGCATCGACTTTCGCGTCGACGAGGAGGTCAAGGCGCAATTCGCGCGCGCGGCCGAGGCCTACGGTATGAATCTATCGTCGTTCATCATCGCCGCAGCGCAGGAGCAGGTGGTCAGGGCGCAGCGCCGGCTTGACACCCTCAAGCTGTCTGATCCTGATCGCGATGCCTTTCTGCAGGCGCTAGACCAGCCTGTCCGCCCTGTGCCGACCGCGATAGCTGAAGCAAAGAGGCGCCGGGGTAAACGCATCATCAGTGGCTGAAGACAGCGCAAGAACCTTTCGCATTGAAGCCATTGCGATCAGGCATGATCGTGCCGCATTCGATTGCGGACATCCGTTCCTCAATACCTATCTTGCGCGGTTCGCGCGCCAGAATGACCGTAAAGGCCTAGCGCGAGCCTACGCGCTGGTGCCAGAACCTGAAGGAAACCCGGTACTCGGGTATTACACGCTAACATCTGGCGCTGTTGCGTTCGAGAAGATGCCGGCGGACCTGCGTTCAAGGCTGCCGAGATATCCGATCCCGGTTGCGCGCATCGGCGAGCTGGCAGTGGACCTCGGACAGCGGGGGCAGGGCTTTGGCGCCGACCTGCTGCTCGACGCGATCAGCCGAATCCGTCGTGCATCGGAACAGGTCGCTGTCTGGGCCATCATCGTCGACCCGATCGACCAACAAGCGGCATCATTCTATCTGCACCATGGCTTCCAGAGGCTTCCCGACACAGATGCCCTCCTGCTGACCATGAGCGATGCGCGGGCCTGGTTGGATGGAAGCGTTTGAGCGCCACTGCTTTTTTGTCGACGGGATCTTTGCGGCAGTCGAGGCTGTCTCCGAATCCGGATCGACTCGCTCATCACTGTCGCGATCGTCGAAGAGACAGCAACAGCAAACGCTTGTTTGAGGCGCTCTTATGGCTGCTCGGGATTTGGACAAGGTCACCATAAATCGACACAGCCATTCCGCTGATGACGACGGTCGCTTACACCGACTTGTAGCCCAGCTCGAGCGCAAGTACCGGACCCGCATCACCGGCGAGCTGCGCATGCCAGCGACGGCTGCGCGCCGGGCGCCGATCCCGGATGCCATGCATCCAGCGCTGCGAGAGGCCTTGGCGGCGCGCGGCCTCACCAATCTCTACAGCCATCAGCGCGCGGCCTGGGATCTGGCGCAGCAGGGCCGGCATCTGGTAGTGGCCACACCCACGGCCTCCGGCAAGACCCTCTGCTACAACCTGCCGGTGCTGGATGCAGTCCTCAGCCGCGGCGCCAAGGCGCTCTACCTGTTCCCGACGAAGGCGCTGGCGCAGGATCAGGTCGCCGAGCTGATGGAGCTGAACCGGGCGGGCGGACGTGCGGAGGCAAGCGCGTCACGAAGCGCCGACAGGACAGCGGCTGATGGGGCCGCAACAACCACGCTCGGCATCAAGGCCTTCACCTTCGACGGCGACACCCCGGGCGATGCGCGCAAGGCGGTGCGCACGCGCGGCGATATCGTGGTCTCGAACCCGGACATGCTGCATCAGGCGATCCTGCCGCATCACACCAAATGGGCACAGTTCTTCGAGTCGCTGGCCTTCATCGTCGTCGACGAATTGCACAGCTACCGCGGCGTCTTCGGCTCCCATGTCGCCAACGTCTTTCGCCGACTGCAGCGGATCTGCCAGTTCTATGGGGTCAGGCCACAGTTCATCTTCGCCTCGGCGACCATTGCCAACCCGGCCGAGCTGGCCGAGCGGCTGATCGGCGCGCCGGTGGTGCCGGTCACCGACAGCGGCGCACCTCAGGGCGAGCGCCATCTGCTGCTCTGGAATCCGCCGGTGATCAATCCGGATCTCGGCATCCGCGCCTCGGCGCGCTCGCAGACCACCCGCATCGCGCGGATGGCGACCAAGACCGGGCTGAAGAACATCGTCTTCGCCCGCTCGCGGCTGATGGTCGAGGTGATCACCAAGTACCTGAAAGACGTGTTCGATCGCGATCCGCGCCGGCCGCCGCGGGTGCTCGCCTATCGCGGCGGCTATCTGCCGAGCGAGCGCCGCGCCGCCGAGCAGGCGCTGCGCGCCGGGCGCGTCGATACCGTGGTCAGTACCTCGGCGCTCGAGCTGGGGGTCGATATCGGCGCCCTCGATGTCGCGATCTTGAACGGCTATCCGGGCACTATCGCCGCCACCTGGCAGCGCCTTGGCCGCGCGGGTCGGCGCAATCGCCCGAGCCTCGGCGTGCTGGTCGCGACCAGCGATCCGCTCGATCAGTACATGGTGCAGCACCCGGAGTTCTTCCTCGGCGCCTCGCCCGAGCATGCGCGCATCCATCCGAACCAGCTGTTGATCCTGATGGACCATGTGCGCTGCGCCGCCTTCGAGCTGCCGTTTCAGGACGGCGACACATTCGGCGGTCCCGGCTGCGACGAGGACCTCGGCGAGATGCTCAGCTATCTGCGCGACGAGGGCGTGCTGCAGCGTCAAGCCGGACCGAACGGCGGGCGCTGGTACTGGATCGCCGACAGCTACCCGGCCAATGCCGTCTCCCTGCGCTCGGTGGCCGAGGGCAACTTCGTCGTCATCGACATCTCCGACGGCAAGCAGACCATCATCGCCGAGGTCGACTACAGCAGCGCGCCGGGCACCGTCTACGAGGGGGCGATCTACATGGTGCAGTCGCAGCCCTATCAGGTCGAGCGGCTCGATTGGACCGGGCGCAAGGCCTTCGTGCGCCAGACCCGCGCGGACTACTACACCGATGCCATCGATTACACGCGGCTGAAGATCCTCGATCGGTTCGACAGCCGAGCACTCGGCCGGCCCAAGACGTCATCGGCAACTCTGGCCGCTGGCATCGCGCACCAGCCTGCCGCGGACACAATAGAGGCCATCAGCACCGCCAGCGCGGAGCCCGCAACAGCGCCTGCCAGACCGGCTGCCGGAGCCTCGGCAGCGCCATCCGCGCTCGCCAGCCACGGCGAGGTGCACATCGTCCGGCGCTATCCGGGCTACAAGAAGATCCGCTACTACAGCCACGACAACATCGGCTACGGCAACATCA
>CAZTYV010000179.1:0-2669 GCA_964617675.1 uncultured Halochromatium sp.
GCCGACGAGCAGGGCGAGCCCCGCGATGATGAGACCGGGCAAGAAGAGGCCGAGGCCGGTCAAGACAGCGGCGATGGCGCTCAGGCCGGGGCCGAGGGGGGCGGCGAGACGACAGGCGATCGCAACGAGCCTGAACAGGGGGACGATCAGAGCCCCGAGGGCACCTCCGGTGAGGCCGGCCCGGTACAGGACACCCAGTCCGGCAAGGCCGATGATCCCGCAGCGGCTGAGCATGAGGCGGACAGCGAGACGCCGAACGACGACGACGGGGCAAGCACCTCGGCGGAGCAGGATCGCGCGTCGAGCACCGCCCAGGGCGAGGACGCGTTAAGGGATCACCCAGGGCGCGAGCCTCGCGACCAGAGAGACGAGGGTCAGGCAGAGATCGACTCGGCTGACGGCCAACGCGAGACCGAGGCCTCGGATTCCGGCGCCGAGGCGGACGAGCCGCAGCAAGCCGCTGAACAGCAGGGACCCGACAGCCAGGACGAGCCCCCGAGCGACGGCCGCCCAGAGACCCCTTCAGAGGCGGGGCCAAAGACCGGCGCCGAGCCAGACCTCAGTGCTGCAGAGCAGAGCGCAGAATCCGTCGAGCGCTTCGATCAGCAAGGTGCACGGCCCTGGCAGCAGCTCGACCCGGAAAACGGCCTCAGCGAGCAACCGACGCTTGATGGCGAGTCAGCACTCGGGCCTGGAGCCGCGGTCATGGAGCAGCGCCTGCAACAGGTCGAAGGCGATCCGACGCGGCTCATGCGCAATCAATTCCGACTCGAGGAGGCGCGCCGACTGCGTGAAAGCGCGGGGCAGTTGATGGAGGCGCGTCCATGGTAGCCAGGCCCTTGCTGAGATCGCCCCGCCACCTGATCTCGGCACGATCCGCGCGTCGGCCATGCCAGCGCCAGCGCGCTCGCCGCACACCTCTGGATCTTCTGACCCTCGTCGTGCTGCTTTGGCTCGGCGGGGGCTCAGCAGCCATCGCCTCGAGCCCAGCGGTTGCAGCGCTCGACGCGCCCAGGCTCGCCCAGGCCTACCCGCAACCGCCGAGGAGTCCTTGGACCTTCCGACCCCAACCGCCGACCAACGCCCGCGGCGTGCCCCCAGCAGCCAGCCCCGGTCCGCAGAAAGACCCGCAGCAAGCTCAGCATTCCAACCTGCCAGAAGGCCAGCCACAAGTCCAGCCGGCAGCAGGCTATCCCCAGCCGCTCCCCTGGCAGCCCTATCCGGCACCGGGCGCACCTGCTTATCCGGGCGGTTACTCTGGTGGCTATCCGGGCGCCTATCCCAGTCCCGACGCCGACCCCTACTCGGGACGCTCCGGCTACAGCCCCTACTCACAAACCCAAGGCAGCGCGGGCCAGCCGTCGCTCGAGGTCAGCCTGCGCGAGACGCGGCCCTACGCACAACAGCCGGTGTTGCTGCAGCTCGACGTGTTGAGCTTCGGGAATCTGGCGACCGCCTCGCCCGAGCTCTCCGGCTTCGAGGCCATCCTGCTCGAGGAGGTCTCTGGCCCAGCAACCAGCGTTCGTGGCGCTGGGCGTGACCGACAGATCGTCAACAGCTATCTGCTCGCGCTCACCCCATTGCGCGACGGGCCGCTCGAGATCGGCCCCTTCAAGGTCTCTGGCACGCTCGCCGGCGGTGTCCCCTTTACCGCCACCGCTCCGTCCTCGATCAGGCTCGACGTGCGACCCCTGGTCGCCTCGGTCCGCCCCTGGCTGCCACTGCGCGCGCTGGAGCTGACCCGGGATCTGGATGAAGCCAAGCCCCTCGCCGAGGGCCGGCCGACGACCTTGACCTTGCGCATGCAAGCCACTGGCGGCACCGGTGAGCAGCTTCCGGATCTCGAGTCGATGCTGGTTTCCGAGGACTTCCGTGCCTATCGCGAGCAAACCATCGTCGAAACCGGTCTGAGCGAGGACGGACGCACCCTTGAGGGCATTCGCACCGAGGTCTACACCCTGGTGCCCTATTCCGGGGGGCGCCTGCAGCTCCCCGAGATCCGGGTCAACTGGTGGAATATCGAAACGGCGCGGCGTGAGAGCTCGAGCGTGCCCATTCGCAGCCTCTCAGTCGTTGGCGAGACCGGTCCCTTCGGCTTCGGCCGCGGCGCATCCGGCGTTGGTCGCGAAGGTTCCGGTTGGTCCTGGTTCTGGATCCCGGTCGGCGGGATCGGGCTGCTTCTGATCGGCTATTGGGCTGGGGTCTGGTATCGGCTGAGCGGGCCGCGCGCTCCAGCCGTCGCGGCCGGTGCAGGCACCGAGGGGCCACAACACCAACGCTCGCGTTTGGGCAAGCCCTTACGCGGCGCGAGCAACCAGCTCGGCTCGCGTCTGAGAACGGGCCTCGAGACGCTGGCTCGACGGCTCAATCCTCGCGCACCGATCGCGCGCCTGATGCGCTGGCTGCGATCGAGGGCCGCTGCGCTCGTGCCCCTGAGCGTGCGCGTCTACCGCTGCGCGAGTGATGCCGACTCAGCGCAAACGCCCAGCGAGTGGGCGATGCGATTCCAGAGCAGTGCCTGCCAGAGCCTGCGGACACCAGGCCGTGAGCCGTTGCCGCGGGTGGCCGACCGCATCTTGCGCCTGCGGCCTGGCGCCGACGCGGAACGGGTGCGCCGACTGATCCAAGAACTGGACAATGCCCTTTACAATCGGCCGCTCGACAGCGGG
>CAZTYV010000179.1:2769-4294 GCA_964617675.1 uncultured Halochromatium sp.
GGACTCGATATGCAGCGGTGGAAGCGCGAGCTCCGCCAGGCGCTGAGGCCGGGCTGGGGAGTTCTGCGAGGGCTATTCGGCAACCGGGTCAGGCGCGGCCGACTCCCTGCCCTCAACCCCGGGGCTGAAGCCCCTTAGCCGGCGGTCGTCTCGTAGGCGGTCTTGGAGCCGGTCAGATCCCAAGCGAAGGTGCAGTCGAGATGGGACAAGACCGAGATCAAGCCGCTCTCACCCTCCTCGACCATCACCGCCACCGGGGCGCGCTTGCCGAATTGCTTGTTGCCGCGCTTGACCCAAAGATCACGCATCTCGGGATTGCGCGGGAAATAGGTGTGTAAGGCCTCCTCGATGCGCAGCAGGTAGGCAACCCGGCGGTTGACCTCGGCGGTATCGGGAAACGGCTCTTCCTCGCGGAAGCGCGCAATATTCCGCGCCTTCACGCTGTCCGGCAGCTGCAGCACCACCATCATATCCGAGGCGGAGAGATTCCAGCCCTCGAGCAGACTCATGGTGCGCCGGGTCAGTGCCAAGCGTTCATCGTGGGTGAGATCAGACATAGGATTAGGACCACCTGGGGTATTCGCGGCGATACGGCTCATCGCCGCCGCGGTGCTAAGGAGATGTGCTCGCGAAGGAAGTAAAGGCGAATACCTTCGTTGCAACCCGGAAACGAAGAACGCCTAGTCCTCGCCCGAGATGCGCTTCGGCACCAACGCCGGCCAGGGCGGCTCGCCGCGAAGCCGCTCGAATCGCGCCGCAATCAGCACCAGCGCCCACTCCGAATCAGCAGGCCCGAGCAGCGACAGGCCAAGCGGCAGCCCTTGATCGGTCTGACCCATCGGCACGGTGATCTCAGGCAGCCCAGATGCGGTTGCGAGGCCGACCGGAAGCTCTGGATCAGCGGCATCACAATCGTAGCTGGTGTCGTATTGATCGAGTCGCGACGGTGCCGCACAGAGGCGCGTCGGGAAGACGATCGCGTCCAGCGCATGCTCATCGATGAGCGCCAAGATCGCGGAGCGGAGCGCTGGCAGCTGAGCCGAGAGCACCTCAAGATACTCGGGGCTGGCGAGACCTGGACCGCCTGCCGCGCGCATCAAGATCGCCATTGCTGCCGGATCGACCGGCGATTCGGAGCCCCGGATCAACGGCGACTCGCTCACGCGCAGCAGCGCAGTCAGGTCGCTTGGTCGCCCCTCTCCAACCTGCTTGAGATAGGCGTTGAGCTGATCCCTGAGCTCGGTCTCCCTCAGCAGCTCACGCCAGCGCGACCAGTTCTCGACGAAGCGCGCTGGCAAATCGAGTTGAACAAGCTCTGCACCGTCCGACCGCAGCCGCCGTATCGACTGATCAAAGGCCTGGTTAACGGCCTCGTGGCCGCCCGTCAGTGCCTTGAAGACACCGAAACGCATCGCGCTGAGGTCCTGATCGGTGCCGATTGCCAGCGAGCCCTCGGGGCCTCGTCCCTGGGCGCTCGAGCCGTCGGAGTCAGCCTCCTCGAGGACGCTCAGCAGGAGCGCCGCAT
>CAZTYV010000179.1:4338-6791 GCA_964617675.1 uncultured Halochromatium sp.
GTTGGTCTGATCGCAACCACCCCCGTTTGCGCGGCAGCGCTTCGTAGATCCCCGGCACCATCGCTGCCAATCCCGGCTGGCGCCAAGCCGGCAGCAATCGCCGCCGCGACTCCTGAGGTCACGCGGTCAGGGTTATAGGGGTTCAGGGTTTGGCCGCCCGCGGAGCTGTAGCCCGGCCGGGCGCCACCGAGCCCCAGCTCGCTGGTGTTCGCCTTGGCGAACAGCACCGCGCCTGCGGCTCGCAGTGCGGCCACCGGCGCGGCATCGGCAGTGGGTCGATGGCCGCGCAGCGTCGCTGAGCCCGCCGTGGTCGGTAAGCCCAGGACATCGATGGTATCGCCGACGACCAGCGGTATCCCGGCGAGGACGCCGTCGCTGCGGCCCACATCGGTCGGCGCCAGGTTGCTAGCAGCGCTATCGACTGCCCCACCCGGCTCGGACGCTGCTCGCGGGCTCAAGGCAACGAGGCTGTTCAACCGCAGCCCCTCGCGGTCGAGGGCCCTGATCCGCTCCATGGTCCGTTGGAGCAACTGCTCTGCCGAGAGGGTTCCGTCGGCGAGCGCCGCGCGCAGTGTCGCAAGATCGGCATCCGCGGCTAACGCACCGGGCACCGCCGCCGATGTCTCAGCGGCATCAGAGTCCGCGGCCGCGCCGCCAGCGCCCATCAGCAGGATCGCGAGCATGAGCCGGAGCAGCCAGGCGTGGGCCTTGGTCCCCGCGTCGGGGTTGATGGGTCGCCCCCAGGATGGTCTGGCGCCGCGCCAAGGCTGGCCGAATGGGCGTCTCGCGGGCTCGCGCATCCGATGCTCGGGGCGCTCGCGCGCGCATCGCGTCTTGGCCCAAGGCTGTTGGGCTCGGAAAGGTCTCATCCTCGTCCTCAGGTTACAATCGGGCGCCGTCTCGCTGCGTCGCCAGCCGTTCATCATAGGCCGTAATGAATCCGAGCGCCCCCGCTGCACCCCATCCGCCACCCTCGCTAGCCGCGGGTTGGGAGTTCTGGATCGACCGCGGCGGCACCTTCACGGATATCGTCGCGCGGCGCCCGGATGGTGAGCTGATCACGCAAAAACTCCTCTCCGAGAACCCCGAGGCCTACCGGGATGCCGCCATCGAGGGCATTCGCCGGCTGCTCGACCTGGCCCCCGACGCGCCGCTGCCGAGCGCGGCGATCGAGGCGGTGAAGATGGGCACGACGGTCGCCACCAACGCGCTGCTCGAGCGCAAGGGCGACCGCGTGCTGCTGGTGGTCACCAAGGGCTTCGCTGACGCGCTGCGTATCGGCGATCAGACCCGCCCGCGGCTGTTCGAGCGTCGGATTCGCCTGCCGGAGATGCTCTACGAGCGGGTCGAGGAGGTGCGCGAGCGCGTCGCCGCCGATGGCCACCTGGTCACGCCGCTGGACCTCGACGACCTGCGCCCGCGCCTGCAACGGGCCTACAACGACGGTATCCGCGCCGTCGCCATCCTTTGCCTACACGGCTATCGCTATCCCGCCCATGAGCTGCGCATCAAGGCCCTGGCGCATGCGATCGGCTTCACTCAGGTCTCGACCAGCCATGAGACCAGCCCGCTGATCAAGCTCATCGGCCGCGGCGACACCACCGTGGTCGACGCCTACCTCTCACCCTTGCTGCGGCGTTATGTCGAGCAGGTCGAATCCCAGCTCCAGCAGGGCGCCGACCGCGTGCGACTGCAGTTCATGCAATCGCACGGCGGACTCACGGACGCCCATCTGTTCCAGGGCAAGGATGCGATCCTCTCCGGTCCCGCAGGCGGCATCGTCGGCGCGGTCGAGACCTCGCTGCAGGCCGGCTTCGACAAGCTGATCACCTTCGACATGGGCGGCACCTCGACCGATGTCGCCCATTTCGCCGGTCGCCTCGAGCGCACGCTGGAAACCCCGGTCGCCGGCGTGCGCCTGCGCGCGCCGATGATGCGCATCCATACCGTGGCCGCCGGTGGCGGCTCGCTCTGCCGGTTCGACGGTGCCCGCTATCGGGTCGGCCCCGAGAGCGCCGGCGCCGATCCGGGCCCGACCTGCTATCGGCGCGGCGGCCCGCTCGCGGTGACCGACTGCAATCTGATCCTCGGCAGGTTGCAAGCGGCCTACTTCCCCGCCGTGTTCGGACCGGACCAGGATCAACCGCTCGATCTCGGCGCGGTGCGCGCGGGCTTCAGTGCCCTGGCCGACGAGGTCGCTAGCGCAACCGGCGAGCGCCCCAGCCCAGAGCAGATTGCCGAGGGCTTCCTGCGCATCGCGGTCGAGAATATGGCCAACGCCATCAAGACCATCTCGGTGCAGCGCGGCTACGATGTCACCGAGTACAGCCTGGTCAGCTTCGGCGGCGCCGGCGGACAGCATGCCTGCGCGGTGGCCGATGCGCTCGGCATGCCGCGGGTGCTGCTGCATCCGCTCGCCGGTGTGCTCTCCGCCTACGGGATGGGGCTGGCCG
>CAZTYV010000180.1:0-6710 GCA_964617675.1 uncultured Halochromatium sp.
GCGGAAGGGCACCGAGTAGTGGCCTTCGCCGGGCAGCTCGGTGAGGCTGGCGTTTGGGAGCTGCTCGGCATACCAGCGGGCATGCTCGATCGGGACGGTACCGTCGGCTTGGCCGTGCCAGATTCGGATCGGCAGTGCGATCTGCTCGAAGGCGATCCCCCAGTCGTGGGTGTAGAGGTGGAGATCGCGGCGGGCGCCAGGTGCGCCGTTGCGCATTGCGTCGGCGATGGTGCGGTTGAGGATGGCGGTGGTCTCTGGCTCGGATAAGACGGCGCGGTCGGCGGCCGGCGCCGCTAGGCTGCGGGTGTTCTCGACCAGGGCCGGCCAGCGCTCGAGCAGCGCGGTGGTCGGGCCGCCGAAGACCAGACTGCTGATCCATTCCGCCTGCTGGCCAACCCTGAGATTCATGCGCGCGGCCCAGTGCATCTGCTCGAGCTGCTCGTCACGGTAGATCGGGCCGAGCGGGCAGACCAGGGTGCAGCCGGCGATACGCCCCTCGAGTCCGTGCCCTGGCGCTGGGGCGAGACGCGCTGCACAGGCGAGCACGTAGGGGCCACCGCCGGAGACCCCGATGAGCCCGAAACGCGCGAGTCCGAGCTGATCGGCGACGCAGCGCACATCGTCCGCCCAGTCCCCGAGCAGGCGCCCGGGTGCGGGGTCGCTGTCTCCGTAGCCGGGGCGATCGAGGCTGATGATGCGCGCGCCGACCTCGCACGCGGCCGAATGCACCAGCCAGGCCTCGCGCCGGGAGCTTGGGAATCCATGCGCGTAGAGCAGCGGCGCACCCTGCGGATCGCCGAGCTGCGAGAAGGCGATGCGCCGACCCGTGTCGGTGGTGGCGAGCTCGAGCTGCTCGATCTGCTCGGGGTCATCGCTCATCGGCATGCCGGGTTGCGCGCCGGGCTCAGCTCCATGATCTCGAGCCGATGATTGCCGCAGGGGTGCTCTTCCGATGGGCCTTGGGTGAGCAGGACCAGTCCGTCCATGATGCCCTTGTCGGCCAGCCAGCTGCGGACATATTCGCTCCAATCCGGCAGGTCCGCCTCCACGTCCACCGCGAGCACGCCATAGGAGAACTTGAGCGCCTGACTGGTGCTCGGCACCGGGCTCAGCGCAACGACCCAGCAGGGTAGCCGGAAGCGGGCGATGCTGCGGGCGGTATTGCCGCTGCGGGTCGGCACCACCACCGCCTGCGGGGCGCTGCGCTCGACGGTGTGATAGACATTGCGGGCGATGAGGTCGACCGGCCGCAGCGGGCCGCCATTGCCGTAGGCACCGAGCGCTTGCGCCAGCAGCCGGTTGTCGCGCTCCGGCTCGATCGCGGCCGCGATCGCGGCGAGCATCTCGACCGACTCGACCGGGAAACGGCCCATCGCCGATTCGGCGGAGAGCATCACGCAGTCGGTGCCACCGAGGATGGCGTTGGCGACATCGGTCGCCTCGGCGCGGGTCGGGCGGCGCAGCGTGACCATGGATTCGAGCATCTGTGTGGCGGTGATCACGGGCTTGCCGCGCAGGTTGGCCTGCTCGGTGATCCGACGCTGGGCGACGGCGATGGTCTCGATCGGGATCTCGACGCCGAGGTCGCCGCGCGCGACCATGATGCCGTCGGCGGCCTCCAGGATGCCTTCGAGGTTGTCCAGCGCCGAGGCGCGCTCGATCTTGGCAATGATGAAGGGGGCGTAGTCGAGCGCCTTGGCCGCCTTGCGCACCGCCTCGATGTCCGCGGCCGCGGCGACGAAGGACTGACTCACCGCATCGAGCCGATGCGTGGCGGCAAAGCGCAGCCATTGGTGATCGTCCTCGGTGAAGGCGGAGATGCCGAGGTCGATGCCTGGCAGATTCAAGCCCTTGCGAGAGCGCAGCTCGCCGCCGGCGCGCACGTTGCAGACCACGTCGGTGTCGGTGACCTCGACGACCTTCAGCAGGATGAAGCCGTCGTTCAGGAACAGCCGGTCGCCCGGTTTGACCGCCGCGGGCAGTCCTGGGAAGGTGATGCTGACACGATCGGGCCGGCCGATGCCGGGCGTCGTGGTGAGCGTAAACAGCTGGTCGCGCACCAGCTCGACCGGCTCGTCGTCGAGATCGCCGATACGCATCTTCGGGCCGGGCAGGTCGCCCATGATCGCGACCCGACGACCGGCATCGCGTGCGGCCTCGCGGATGGCCGTGATCAGCCCAGCATGATAGTCGGGGTTGCCATGCGAGAAGTTGAGGCGGGCAACATCGAGCCCAGCGTGGATCAGCGCGCGCAGCACCTCGGGCTGGTCGGACGCCGGGCCGATGGTGGCGACGATCTTGGTCTTGCGGTTTGGGATCAACATGGGGAGAGACTCGGGTACAACTGAGGTAAGACTGGGTGAGAGATCGGGTGTAGCGGGAGGCGAACCGGTCCGGATGCGACCAGTCTACGAGAAAGCCATGACCACTTTTTGGCAGTCGCGCTTGCCCTTGGTGTGGTTAAGCAGGATTCAGGCCTGATTTCCAGTCAGGATCAGGCCCATATCAGGCCCGTATCAGGCCGGCATCTCTGCGCCGAGCGTCTCATCGGGCTCGACGGCGGGCGGGTGCTCCCGGGCATCGGCGCGGGCGGCATAGAAGCGGACGGCGGACGCACCGATCAGGCGCGTGACCGCGGTCATTGAGAGTGCACCCGTGGGGATCATCAGGATCGGCTTCATGCCGTAGGCGGCCAGCAGCGAGGGCGCTGCCGCCCCGAGACCGGTGGCGGCGACGACGGCGACCATCTCGGGAACGCGGGCGCTGTCGTCGATGTCCTCGCCGAAGAGGTGGGCGATCTCGAGGATCAGATAGAGGTGCATGCGGGTGAGCATGCTGCCGGCGCCGACCACGCCGGTGAGCCTGAGCGTCTGCCCCAGACCGGGGATCAGGAACGGGGCGTTGAGCAGGGCGCCGCCGAGCAGCGAAAGCGTTGACTTGGATTCGATCAGTCGATGCGCATTGCGCGCTGGCTCGTCGTGCGGATAGCGTGCCGCAAGCACTTGCGCCACCCGACGCACCTCGTTCTTACGCAGGCGCAGGAAGAAGTAGAAGAACTCCTCGACGACCAGCGACTGCCGCCGGTCTCGCTCCATCTCGGGCTCAGGGGTCGTGCTCGGGCGCTCGGCATCCATACTCGGGGTCTCGTGATCTGCGCGCATTCGAATCGGTTGCGTCTGCGAAGGTCTAAACTTGTCTCACTATAGACCGCCGGTCGATCTCAGAGAAAGGCACCCCAGGCATGACGGAGCTGGTTCCCCAGAATCTTCCAAAGAATCTTCCAGCCCACGCCGCGCGTGAGCTCGTGTGGTCCTATCGCCAGCTCGAGCATCCCTCGTTTGCCGCGCGGCTCAGCGATGTGATCGCCTCGCCGATCGGTGAGGGGATGAAGCTCTTGCCGCGCGACTGGCGCAAGCGGATCGATCGCGGTGTCGAGCTCAGTATGACGCGGGCCTTCGAGCTGGCGCTGTTGTCGCTACGGGAGAATCCCGACGCGCGTCCAGGCGCGGCGGCGACGCTGAGTCACAAGCTGGCCGCGGCCGGTTTTGGTGCGGTGGGCGGCTTCTTCGGCCCCCTATCGACCCTGGCCGAGCTGCCCTTCACCACCACGCTGATGATGCGCTCGATCGCCGATATCGCCGCGAGCGAGGGCGAGCAGCTGCGCGCCGATGCGCGGGCGCGACTGGCCTGCGTGCAGGTCTTCGCCCTCGGTGGGCGCACCCGCGACGATGAGGATGCCGAGGTTGGCTACTACGGGATGCGACTGGCCCTCGGGCTGCATTTCGAGAGCCTGGTGGAGTACGTCGGCAAGGGCAGTGGGCCGCACATCCCGGGCATCATCAATCTGGTGCGTGCGATCGCGGCTCGGTTCGGGGTGGTGGTGTCGGACAAGTTTGCCGCGCAGATGGTGCCGATCGCCGGGGCCATGAGCGGTGCGGCCCTGAACCTGATCTTCATGCAGCACTACCAGAACGTGGCGCGCGGGCATTTCATCGTGCGCCGCCTCGAGCGCACCTACGGGGCGGAGCGGATTCGTGATGCCTATCAGCAGCTCGCCGACCTCGAGCGCGCCGAGCGGCGCGAGTTCAGCCCGATCGAGGGCTGGTAGCGGAGCGCTAGGCGCCTGCTCGGGGGGCAGCTAGGAGGGCGGCTGGGAGGGCGGCTGGTCTTGCGTTAGTCGAGGCCCTTGGCGGCCTTGGTCTTGGCCTTCTTCAGGCGCGCGCCCTTGAGCTTGGCGCGGCGCAGGTCGGCCTCGCCGAGATCGCTACCGCGCAGGTCACAGCCGCGCAGGTCGGCCTGGCGCAGCTTGGCACCGTGCAGATCCGCGCCCTGGAGATCGCTGTTGCGCAGGTTGGCCCCGTTGAGATGGGCCTTGCGCAGGTCGGCGCCGCTGAGCTGGAGTGCGCTTAGGTCTTGGTCATCGAGGTCGACGTTGCTCTTGCCCTTATCGCGTCGCTCCTTGACCCAGTCGTTAAAGCCGCTGACATCGCCCTGCTTGAGCAGCTCGACGGCCTTCTTGTGTGTCATCGCTCGAGCTCCGGTGCTTGCGTGGCCGAGGTCTTCAGAGACTAGCAGATTGCTCGCTGCCGATGCCGCCCTGGGCCGCCTACCTAGGCGAGCCGACTGGCTTGGGTTTAAGCTGGGGTACACATCGCTGAGCAGCAATGGGGGCTGACCGCGGGACTGATGATGGCTGCCAACGCAGAAGATCAACGGGGCGAGGCCGGGTATGCCACCGGGCATGCCACCGGGCATCGCACCGGACGTGCCGCCGGATACAGCGCCCGATACCGGGTGGTGCCGGTGCATCAGGCTGGCCGCGGGCGTGCGCGGCTCGCGGTCAGCGGCCTCTATCGCTGCGATCAGATCAAGCGCCTGCTCGAGGAGCGCCTGGCCGCGCTCGCCGGGGTTCGCGAGGTGCGCGCCAATGCGCTGACTGGTCGCGTGCTGGTCGCCTTCGGCAACGAGCTGACGCTCGAGCAGCTGTGCGAGGCGATCGTAGCGGCTCTGCCGGCGGAAACGCCGGGCCTTGGCGAGACGCTGCGAGCGCGCGTCAGTGCGCGTGCATCCGGGCCGGGGTCGAGTCCGGGTGCGAGCGGGCGCGGCTTTTCGGCCCTGAGCTTCCCGGTTTCGGGGGCCCTCGATGGGCTCGCCGGCGGGTTGCGCGGCCTCGCGACCGGGCTGGCCGCGTTGCCCGGGGCGCTTGCGCAGCTGCGCCCGAGCTGGCTTTCGAGCGTTCCGTCGACGCCGGAGACGAGCAGTGCCGCGGTGCAGGCGATCGAGCCCTGGTTTGCGCTCGAGCTGAGCCGGGTGCTGCAACGCCTGAGGCAAGACTGCGCCGCTACGGCGAGAACCGTCTCAAGGCCGCCGAGAAGCGCGGCGATCTCTCGATCTTCGTCGGTCAGTTCAACAGCCTGCCGGTCGGGCTCTTGGGCGTCTCCGCGGTGGTCGCCGTGCTCACCGGCGGGCTGTTGGACGCCGGCGTGATCCTGGGCGTGGTGATGATCAACGGCGTGATCGGGTTCGTCACCGAGCGTCAGGCCGAGCGCACCATCGCCTCGCTCTCGCAGACCGGCGTGCGCGAGGTGAAGCTGCTGCGCGAGGGCGCTACGGTGACGATCCCGGTGGAGCAGGTGGTGCCTGGTGACGTGCTGCTGCTGTCTCCCGGCACCTATGTTGCGGCTGATCTTCGCCTGCTGCGCGCCCATCGGCTGACGGTGGACGAGTCGGCACTCACGGGGGAGAGTCTGCCCGTCACCAAGGACGCCGATCTCACCGCCAGACAGGACACACCGCTCGGCGACCGTAAGAACATGGCCTACATGGGCACCCATGTGACCGGCGGGAACGGCCGCGGCCTGGTCGTCGCGACCGCGGCGGCAACCGAGCTGGGACAGATCCAGACCATGGTCGGCGAGGCCGAGGCGCCAGAGACGCCGATGCAGAAGCAGCTCGGGCGCATGGGCACTCAGCTCGCGCTGCTCTCGGGGGGCGTCTGTGCCGGCGTGTTCGGGATCGGGGTGCTGCGCGGCTACGCCTGGCTGGAGATGCTCAAGGCCTCGGTCTCGCTCGCGGTGGCGGCGGTCCCGGAAGGGCTGCCGGCGGTGGCGACCACCACGCTGGCGATGGGCATCGGCGATATGCGCAAGCGTAACGTCGCGGTGCGCCATATCGATGCGGTCGAGACCCTCGGCTCGGTGCAGGTGTTCTGCATGGACAAGACCGGCACCCTGACCATGAACCGCATGGCGGTGGTGGCGCTGCACGCCGGCGGTGAGGCGCTGAAGGTGACCGAGCATCGGATCACCGATCAAGATGGACAAGCGATCGACGCGCTCGCCCGCGAGGAGCTGGTGCGGCTGATGCAGGTGGTCGCGCTTTGCAGCGAGACCGAGCTCACGGGCGCCCCGGGCCAGTGGCGCTACGATGGCTCAGCCACCGAGAACGCGTTGGTCGAGCTCGGGATCGAGGCCGGTGTCGACGTGCGCGCGCTGCGCGAGGAGCGGCCCAAGCTCAAGACGCGCTACCGGGCCGAGGGTCGCCCCTACATGGTCACCCTGCATCCGAGCACGGACGGCAGGCATCTGCTGGCGGTGAAGGGGAGCCCGGGCGAGGTCCTCGCGCTCTGCACCCATGGGCTTGCGGGTGGCGAGCGGCTCGAGCTATCCGACAAACGGCGCGAGGCGATTGAGCTCGCGAACGAGCGCATG
>CAZTYV010000181.1:0-6697 GCA_964617675.1 uncultured Halochromatium sp.
TTGATCGGCGGTGTCGGCATGGTCGGGCTCCGGCCTTAGTCGGCTGAATCGGCTTCGTCGTGTCACCAGGTTAACGCAGAACCCGCGCCTTCACGGCGCGGCGCCGTGTCGAGCGAGAACCTCTACATCTCCAAGCCGAATCGGGCATCCGACTGCACGAGCGGCGGCTGCTGAGCGCCGTGTCGGCAGAGCGCTCGTCGGTCGGTTAGAGGTCGTCGGCAACCCGAAGGAAGCTGGCAAAGCGCGGCCGATCGTATTTGGTGCGCCCATGGTATTTGAAGGTGACGATGCTGCCGATCGGCGGCGGCGCGGCGCGCTCGGCATCACTGAATCCGCTGCCGAGCTTGAAGCGGGTGCCGTCTGGCTCCTCGACGAGTATGGAGCCGAGCATGCCCTGATATTTTCCCTGTCCGGGCAGGTGCTCGAGCACGATCGCCTCGCCCTCAAGATAGGGCTTCACCTTGAGCAGGTCGGTGCTGCGACCGGCCTGATAGGTGGCATCGCGCCGATGCAGCATCAGCCCCTCGCCACCGGCGGCGACGATCTGCTCGAGCCTCGCCTCGAGGGCCGAGTGGCTCGTGATCAAGTGCTGGTCTGCGAGCATCAGCCGGGTGCTGCTGCTGTCATCGATCAGCTGCTGCAGGGTCTGGAAGCGCGCTTCGAAGCCCCCGGATGCGTGCGGCAGATCGAAGAGCACGTAGACGACCTGCTGCCAATCCTCGGCCTCTGGCTCCAGGGTGCGCACCGTTCCGGAGACATGCGCGAAGCGTCCGCGCCCCATCCAGAGCTCGCCATCCAAGGCGTGGCTCGGGAAGCCGGCGGTGAACCAGGCGGGCGCGTTGATGATGAGACCGCCGCGCGTGATCAACCGGCGCCCATCCCAGAACGCACGGACGCCGTCGAATTTTTCGCTGACCAGATAGGCACCCAATTCGACGCCAGGCTCATAGACCTCGGCCAAGGCCAGCCGCGGCGGTGCGGCGCGCACGGCCGTGCTCAGGTCTGCAATATCAGCATCGAGGCCGAGTGCAGGCGTTGAGCGGGCGCCGTCGAGGCCGCCGCTTGGCGGGTCGGCGTCGGCCAGCGGCACCCGCAAGCCGGTGACGAAGAGCAGTGGCAGGCTGAGTCGCTGTAGAAACGCGGAAGACATGCGAAACCTCCGAGTCCGCTAAAGTCGACGTGTCACTTTATCCCGTCCAGCGACCGAGGTGCCAGCCCATGCCGAGCGGACCACGCCAGATCGTCACGCCCTATCGACCCATCCCGTTGTCCGTCCCCGAGGGCATGAAGCCGAACGAGTTCTTCAACAGCACCGAAAACCTCAACGACCTCGCGCAGAACAATGGACTACTGCGCAACCCTGAGAATCTGCTGCTCTATCGCAAGGCCCTTGGCCACAGCACCGAGTTCGACACCTCGATCATCTACGATACCTCGCGGGTGATCCTCGACCCCTTGGGGCGGCCGGTGCGGCGCACCCAGGTGCCGGATCAGGTCAAGCGGGTCTGGAACCGGATGAACCAGATCCTGATCCGCTACATGGTCGAGCAATACCCCGATCCGGAGCAGGCGCTGCTCTTGGCGGGGGAGGCGAGCCTGGATGCGACCTGGTCGCTCACCGCGCCCGGGGTGCCGAGCATCCGCATGCTGCACAATCACTTCATCGTCTTCCCGATGGATCGGTTGCGCGAGGCCAAGCTTGCCGATCCGGACAACCCTAACCTCACCGATGGCGGGCAGCATAGCCTGTTCCAGGCCCACATGAAGGAGGTCTACCGCGCCTTCTTCGAGCGCGCGCTCGAGCTCGAGATCCTGCGCCCGGCGAGTCAGGGCAGCTCGCAGCTCTCGCTGACCGGGTATCCTCAGGGTCTACCCTGCTGGGAGATCCAGGGCGGGGCTGATGCGCTCGAGGATCTCCGTTTTTGGCGCGAGTACGACCTGATCCTCATGGGGTTCCTGGACTTCTACCGAGCCTTCTTTTCCCAGGTCTCGACCCGTAATGCGCCGATGCCGGACGGCATCCATTTTCCGGATGCGGTGGAAAGCGTGCTGCTGTTCAACAACGACTTCTTGGCAACCGCCAAACGGGTGCGGGATCAGTGTATCCGCAACGCCCAGTACGCCAACGCCATCCGCTGGCACCCGGCCTTCAAGCAGATCATCTACCGCAACGACGATGGCCGCCTGCTGGTGACCATCAGTCAGAACTCGATCGGCAACGCCATCACCGAGCTGCTCGGGGTCGTGGTCAAGCGCGAGCCCGATGCGGACGCCTACGCGCGCTTTGAGCCGCGCCTGATCGAGCGCCTGCTGGAGGTGCGCGCCCGGCTGATCGAGGCCGATCTTGGAGAGCCGATCGCGACCGACCATTGGCCAGCTTGACAGTAGAGCGCTTGCCGGCGCGCGATGACATTCGGAGCGTCCCCACCGCTAGGATGCCGGAGCTAATCGTGTTGATCCCTGCGTCGGTGATGCGACGCTCGGTGTCTAACAACACAGGATGCGAGAGGTGCGACATGTCCTTCGGCGCGGGCGGGGTCGGTGTTGTCGGTCTCAGTAGTTGCCATCAGGGTTTCGATAGGCTGGTATGAATCGGACAAACTGGCATCAGCGCGAGATCGCTAGGGATCAGGTGATGCTTGGCCAGGAGGACGGGGCAGGCTTGGTGCCTCTAGGGCTGATGGACGCGCTCGAGAAAGCCCGGTTTGTCGTAGCCGACCTGATCCCAAAAGGCGCAATTGGCGTCGAGATCGGTCTTGCTCTGGGTCTTCAGGTCAAGGATGAATCGGGTTGGAGATGCTGCGGTGAAGGGTGCCCATGCCGGATCGCCGTCTGCGTTTGGGTCTTGGTGCTTCGCAAAACGCGTCCAGTAACCGATCAACGATCGGCTTAGTCGTTGTTCGTCTGGTTGCAGATGATGCGGCTGGGGGTCGGCCTGGATCTCGGCCGCGTTGGCGTTGGCGAAGACGAATGGCAGCTCTGCCGCATGGCAGACAGCGGTCGTCGACGGCGCGCAGGCGGCGATCTGGGGCCAGACGTTGAAGGAGGGCGCATGGGTGAACTGGTAGGCCCAGACCGGTGCCTCGGCTTGTGACAAGACGTGGCGGTTGGCGCAGGTGAACAGATAGTCGGTGATGAGGTGAGACATGATGTCGGTGTTATCGCCCGCCTGCGGTGCATAGCGCGGGTGGGCCTTGATGCCTCTTGCCGTGTCGACCGAGAACATCAGGTCCAGCATCAGCTCATACTCGAGCTTGAGCACCCGAGCTTGAGTGCCGCCGAAACGCGTCTGCTGCGCCACCGCGAAGATGAGGCCGTCGTTGCGATTGGTGCCGAGGATGGCCGGCTTGGTGATGGCGCTCGCGCTTGGCTGAGCCGGCACCTGCTCTCCATCGAGCACTGGAGCCCAGATCAGCTCGGTGGCGAAGCCGGATAGGATCGAGATCATCGGGATGACGCCGGCCTCTTGGTGGGCGATCAGATGCTCGAACGGCTTGCCGCGCAGGCAGGCCAGGCCCTCGCGCTCGCAGCCGAGGTTGGATTGCAGGAGCGAGCCGAAATGGGCGGCGAGATTGGGCGACTTGTAGGGGATGCCGTAGGGGTTGCTTTCCATGATCGCGGCGGCGAAGAGCGGCTGGCTCGCCGGTGAGATCAGATGCAGCCCGACGGACATGGCGCCGGCGCTCTGACCGAAGAGCGTGACCTTCTCCGGATCACCGCCGAATTGTGCGATGTTGTCGCGCACCCACTCCATTGCCAGGCGTTGATCCATGAGGCCGTAGTTGCCCTTGAGACCCTCAATCCCGGCCAGGAAGCCGAGTGCCCCGAGCCGGTAGTTGAGTGTGACCAGCACCACATCGCCGATGGCGGCGAGATGGCGCCCGTCGAAGAGGGGGTTACGACTATTGCCGTCCACGAACGAGCCGCCGTAGATGAAGATCATCACCGGCAGTGGGTCAGCGCTGGCGACTTGCTCGAGCGCCACCGGCGTCCAGATGTTGAGGCTCAGACAGTCTTCGCTCAGGTCGAGATGCACACCTGGCTTTAGCGCTTGCGGGCAGCTGGGGCCGAATTGGAGTGCTGGCTGAGGCGTATCACCTGGGTTGACCAAGTCGACCCCGATGGGCACGGGCGGCGACCAACGCTTGCTCCCCGCGGTCGACTCGCCATAAGGGATGCCAAGAAAGGTGCTGACTCGGCGGCTGGGTGCGCCATCAGCTTCGCTCGTGACCTCCTGCTCGAAACCGCAGAAGAGGCCGCTGCTGGTGCGCACTGCTGAGGTCGAGCAGCGATTCTCAACGGCAACAGCGGCGCGGGTCTTGCTGGGCTTCTCGCCTGTTCCTGGTACCGCACCCGCGTCAAGTCCGATCACCGAAATAAGGCAGAGGAGGGCGGCTGAAGCACCTCGCATGATCCGCTCCAGGCTCAGGGGGGAACCTCGACTTTGACAGGCGAGGCGCTTTACCGCAACAGTGCCGCTGCTGGTCCTGGGTTTCTTCCGCTTCAACAACGATCCGTCCAACCTCTTTGGCGTTGGCCGATTGCTATTCCTCGCGCGAGCCAGCGAGCTGTTGCCGACCATGAGGAGCCAAGAAGTCCAGCTCGGGGCCTTTCGGAACGATACCGGTTGGGTTGATCTGCTTGTGACTGCCGTAGTAATGGACCTTGATATGGTCCATGTTGACGGTCTCGGCGATGCCGGGCACCTGATAGAGCTCACGGGTGTAGGCCCAAAGGCTCGGGTAGTCGATGAGGCGCTGGCGGTTGCACTTGAAGTGCCCGTGGTAGACCGCGTCGAAGCGCACCAGCGTTGTGAACAGCCGCCAATCGGCCTCGGTGATGCGCTCACCGACCAGGTAGCGCTGCGTTGCCAGCCTCGCCTCTAATTGGTCCAGGGTCGCAAAGAGCTGATCGAAGGCCTCTTCATAGGCGGCTTGGGTGGTGGCGAAGCCGGCCCGATAGACGCCGTTGTTGACGCTGTCGTAGACCAGCCTATTGACCGCGTCGATCTCGTCGCGCAGCTCGGCAGGGTAGAGATCAAGATCAGCCTTGCCCCAGGCATCGAAGGCGCTGTTGAGCATGCGGACGATCTCAGCGGATTCGTTGTTGACGATGGTCTGGCGCTGTTTGTCGTAGAGCACCGGCACGGTCACCACGCCATCGAAGTCGGGCGCACTCTGCTCATAGAGCTGCAGTAGCTTGTCGAAGCCGTGCAGATGGTCTGGCGTTGCGCCCGGATACTCGCCGAAGACCCAGCTCTCCGGTGGCATGAGCGGATGGACCACCGAGACGCTGATCAGATCTTCAAGGCCCTTCAGCGTGCGTAGGATCAGGGTGCGGTGCGCCCAAGGGCAGGCGTAGGAGACGTAGAGGTGGTAGCGACCGGGCTCGGCCGGGAAGCCGCCTTCGCCGGAAGGCCCCGGGCTGCCATCCGGGGTCACCCAGTGGCGGAAGCCGGATTCCCAGCGGATGAATTCGCCGTTGTCGTTATGGTGCATGCTGGCTCCTGATGACAATGCTCAAAGGGGTTAGGATTGGTTGTTGGCGAACAATACCCTTGGATTGCCTTATGGTCGTGATGGTCGTTGCCGCTAGGTGGGGACCAACCCGAGAGAATGCAGCGCGCCAGGGTGGACCTTGCGGCGAATCATCTCCACAATCACCGCATGATCCGCGGCGATAAAACCTACATTTGGCAGCACGAGGACTGGCCGAGCTGGCGCTATGACCTCGCCGTGCTGGCTGAGCCTCTGGCGCAGGTCAGCCGCGCGCAGGGGCGCTTGCTTGGGCGCTTGGCCGACGTCGGTCTGAGCCTGCGCGATCAGGCGCAGTTGGAAGCCCTGACCAATGACATCGTCAAGACCAGTGCGATCGAGGGTGAGCTGCTCGATGCGGCCTCGGTGCGCTCCTCGGTCGCCCGCCGCTTGGGCGTGGACATCGGCGCGCTGGCGCCGGTGGACCGCCATGTCGAGGGACTCGTCGAGATGGTGCTCGACGCGACCGCAAATGCGCAAGCGCCGGTGACGCGAGAGCGGCTGCTTGGCTGGCATGCCGCGCTGTTTCCAACCGGTTATTCCGGGCTGAGCCGGATCAAGGTCGGCGGCTGGCGCGATGATGCCCTCGGACCAATGCAGGTGGTGTCAGGCCCGATCGGACGCGAGCGGGTGCACTTCGAGGCGCCGCCCGCCGAGCGGTTGGATGGAGAGATTGCGCGTTTTCTGGAGTGGCTCAATGGCCAGCCCCAGGAGCCAGCGTTGATACGCGCCGGGCTCGGGCATCTTTGGCTCGTGACCCTGCATCCGTTCGACGATGGCAACGGTCGCGTCGCGCGAGCGGTTGGCGATCTATTACTGGCGCGGGCCGATGGGAGCGCGCAACGGTTCTATAGCCTCTCGGCGCAGATCCAGCGCGAGCGCAAGGACTATTACGTCCTGCTTGAGCAAACGCAGCGTGGCACATTGGATGTCACTGAGTGGCTCCATTGGCTACTCGGTGCCTTAGGTCGGGCATTAGACGAGGCGCAGTGCACACTGGATGCGGTGCTGGTCAAGGCGCGATTCTGGCAGCGCTGGGCCGAGCAGCCGATGAACGCACGGCAGGTGAAGCTGCTCAATCGCCTACTCGACGGCTTCGACGGCAAATTGACGACCCGCAAGTGGGCTAAGATCGCTAAGTGCTCTTCGGATACTGCGCTGCG
>CAZTYV010000182.1:0-6619 GCA_964617675.1 uncultured Halochromatium sp.
CGGCGGCCTGATGGATGTGCGTGGGCAGATGCTGCTAGCACTGGCCGCCTATGCCGCCTACGTGATCAATGCCACTCAATTCATCCTGAAGCTGCGTGCGGCGCGGCTCGCCGCGCAGTACCTGGATGCGCAACAGGCGGCCTCCGCCGGGGGTGTCGAGTGAGCATGAGCGTGCAGCAACCAGCCACGCCGATCGGCTGCGGCGCCGACATCCAGGTGCAGCACGAGCAGGGCCAGCGGCAGGTCTTCTGCGGGCTTGCCGGCATCGTCTGGCTGCACCGCAAGATCCAAGACGCCTTCTTCCTCGTCGTCGGCTCGCGCACCTGCGCACACCTGTTGCAGTCGGCGGCCGGCGTGATGATCTTCGCCGAGCCGCGCTTCGCGACCGCGATCCTCGATGACCGTGATCTTGCTGGTCTGGCCGATTGCAACGAGGAGCTCGACCGCGTTGTTAACGCGCTCCTAGCGCGGCGGCCCGATATCGGAACCCTGTTCTTGGTTGCCTCCTGCCCGTCGGAGGTGATCAAGCTTGATCTCGCGAACGCCGCTGAGCGACTCGCGCGCGAGCAGCAGGGGCGGGTGCGGGTGTTGTCCTACAGCGGCAGCGGTCTGGATACGACCTTCACGCAGGGCGAGGATACCTGCCTGAGCGCGCTTGTTCCCGAGCTCCCAAAGGTGACCACGCCGACCGACGCGCTGCTGGTGCTCGGGACCCTGCCCGATGTGGTCGAGGATCAATTTCGGCGCCTGTTCGAGGCGATCGGCATCCCGTTGCTCCATTTCCTGCCGCCGCGGCGTGCTGCCGAGCTGCCGCCGGTGGGGCCAGGCACGCGGGTGCTCTCGGCCCAGCCCTTCGTGGGTGAGACGGCGGCGGCGTTAGTCGCGCGCGGGGCGTCCCTGATCGAGGCCCCATACCCGTTCGGGATTGAAGGAACGCGGGCCTGGCTCGGGGCCGCCGCGGCCGCCTTCGGCATCCCGGCTGAGCGAGTCGATGAGGTCTGTGCGCCTGCGATCGCTCGCGCGCAGGTGGCGCTGGCGCGCTATCGCGAGCGGCTGGCCGGCAAGCGCATCAGCTTCCTGCCCGATTCGCAGCTTGAGATCCCGCTCGCGCGATTCTTGGCGCGGGAATGTGGGATGAAACTGATCGAGGTCGGGGTGCCCTATCTCGATCGGCGTATGATGGGCGCCGAGCTGGAATGGCTGCCAGGGGACGTGCGACTGACCGAAGGCCAGGACCTGGAGGCACAGCTCGATCGCTTGCGCGAGGATCGCCCGGATCTCACCGTCTGCGGTCTTGGCTTGGCGAATCCGCTCGAGGCTGAAGGGCTGACGACCAAATGGTCGATTGAGCTGGTGTTCTCGCCAGTGCACGGCTTCGACCAGGCCGCCGATCTCGCTGAGCTCTTCGTCCGTCCGCTCAACCGCCGCGAGCGGCTCGCGTTCTGATCCGACGGCCTGACTCAATCGCATGCAACTGACTGTCTGGACATACGAAGGCCCGCCCCACATGGGGGCCATCCGCATTGCGGCCTCGATGCAGGGCGTGCACTGCGTGCTGCACGCGCCGCAGGGCGACAGCTATGCGGATCTGCTGTTCACGATGATTGCGCGCAGCGCCAAGCGCCCGCCGGTGACCTACACCAGCTTTCAGGCGCGCGACATGGGCGGCGATACCGCCGAGCTGGTGCGCAAGACCCTGCGCGAGACCGTCAAGCGCTTCCAGCCGCGCACCCTGTTGGTCGGCGAGGCCTGCACCGGCGAGCTGCTCCAGGATCAGCCGGCGGCGTTGGCACAGGGAATGGGTTTCGATTGCCCGGTGGTGCCCCTCGAGCTACCGGCCTTCACGCGCAAGGAGCTGTGGGGCGCCAGCGAAACCTTCCACCAGCTGGTGCGCACGCTGCTGCGCGGTCAGCCCTTGCGCCAGCACGATCCTGTGGCCGAGGGTCGCCGCCCGCGCGCAAACCTGCTCGGCGCCACGGCGCTCGGCTACCGCTGTCGAGATGATGTGGCCGAGGTCACCAAGCTGCTCGACAGCGCCGGTGTGGACGTCAACCTGAGCGCGCCGGCCGGCGCCTCTCCCGAGGACCTGCTGCGAATCCCAGACGCCGATTTCAACATCTGTCTCTACCCGGAGATCGCTCAGAGCACCTGCGCCTGGCTCGAGCGGATGTTCAAGCAGCCCTGGGTGAAGACGGTCCCGATCGGCGTCGGCGCCACCCGCGATTTCCTAGTTGAGGTCGGTGAGGTTGCCGGGATCGATACCAGCGCCGCCATCGCCGCCGGCCGCACCCGGCTGCCCTGGTTCTCGCGCTCGGTCGATTCGACCTATCTGACCGGCAAGCGCGTGTTCATCTTCGGTGACGCGACCCATGCGATCGCCGCCGCGCGCATCGCGACCGAGGAGCTCGGTTTCGAGGTGGTTGGGCTCGGCAGCTACAGCCGTGAGTTCGCCCGCGAGCTGCGCGCCGCCGCCGAGCGCTATTGCGCGCATCAGGGTGGCGTCGAGCCGCTGATCACCGATGATTATCTCGAGGTTGAGTCGGCGGTCTTGGAGCTGGCGCCGGAGCTGGTGCTTGGCACCCAGATGGAGCGCCATATCGCCAAGCGCGCCGGCATCCCCTGCGCGGTGATCTCGGCCCCAGTCCACGTCCAAGATTTTCCGGCGCGCTATGCCCCGCAGATGGGCTTCGAGGGCGCCAACGTCATCTTCGATACCTGGGTCCATCCGTTGATGATGGGGCTCGAGGAGCATCTGATCACGATGTTCCGAGAAGACGAGGAGTTTCATGACGAGGCGGTCGCCTCCCACCTCGGGTCCGGCAAGCGCCCCGCGCCGAGCGCGGACGTTGCCGCCCGAGCCGAGGCCATGGCTGAGCCAAGCACGAGTGCGGAGGGCGTCGGGGCTGACGCTGCGCTCGTTTGGGAGCTCGAGGCCGAGCAAGAGCTGAAGAAGATCCCCTTCTTTGTGCGTGGGAAGGCCCGTCGAAATACAGAACGCTTCGCTGCCGAGCGCGGCGTTGCAAGAATAACGGTCGAGACACTTTACGATGCCAAAGCCCACTTCGGTCGTTGATACGACCCCCGTCAACATTGTCATTGTCACACTGGACAGTCATCTGGCCGGTGCCGTCGAGCGCGCCCGGCCGGCCCTGAAGCAGCAGTTGCCCGGACTCAACCTGAGGTTGCACGCGGCGGCCGAGTGGGATGACAACAAGGACGGCCTCGAGCGTTGTGCCGGCACGGCCCGCGAGGCTGATCTCTGTGGTCGTTGCAGCGCCAACGGGGAATGCAAGCTGCAGCAATGCCGCGCAGACATCTCCAAGGCCGACATCGTCGTGACCACCATGCTGTTCATGGAGGATCACATCAAGGCCGTGCTGCCGGCGTTGAAGGCGCGACGCGATCATTGCGACGCGATGGTCGGCTGCATGTCCGCCGGCGAGATCATGCGCCTGACTCGGCTCGGCAAGTTCACCATGGACGGCTCGCAGAGCGGGCCCATGGCGATCCTGAAGAAGCTGCGCGGCAATCGGTCCGCAGAGGCTAAGGACGGCAAGACTGCCAGCGATGGCGCTCGGCAGATGGCGATGCTTCGGCGCATCCCGAAGATCCTGCGCTTCATCCCCGGCACCGCCCAGGACGTGCGCGCCTACTTCTTGGTCTTGCAGTACTGGCTGGCGGGCTCGGACGAAAACGTCGCCAACATGATTCGGCTGCTGCTCGATCGCTATGCAGCCGGTCCGCGAGAGGCGCTGCGCGGTAAGCTCAAGGCCGCACCCCCGGCCGAGTATCCGGAGGTCGGCGTCTTTCACCCGCGCATGAAGGGCCGGATCACCGATCAGGTCAGTAAGCTGCCAGCGAGCAAGAAGGCGACCGGTACCGTCGGTCTGCTGGTGATGCGCTCCTACGTGCTGGCCGGCAACACCGGCCACTACGACGGTGTGATCAAGGCGCTCGAGGCCCAGGGCCTGCGCGTAATCCCGGCCTTTGCGAGCGGTCTCGATGCCCGCCCAGCGGTCGATAAGTTCTTCTTCCACAACGGCAAGTGCGTGGTCGATGCGGTGGTCTCGCTGACCGGCTTCTCGCTCGTCGGCGGGCCGGCCTACAACGACGCCGCGGCCGCGCAAGAGGTGCTGGCACGGCTCGACGTGCCCTATCTGGCCGCGCATCCGGTCGAGTTCCAGACCCTGGAGCAGTGGCAGGCGTCCGAGCGCGGGCTGATGCCGGTCGAGGCGACCATGATGGTCGCGATCCCCGAGCTCGATGGCTCGACGGGTCCCATCGTCTTCGGCGGTCGCTCGGCCGAGGCCGGCGATGACCGCACGCGTGACATGCAGCCGCATCCTGAGCGCGCCAAGACCCTGGCCGCGCGGGTTGCGCGCCTGATCAGGCTGCGCCAGACCCCAACCGCCGAGCGCAAGATTGCGATCGTGCTCTTCAACTTCCCGCCGAACGCGGGCAACACCGGCACCGCCGCCTATCTGTCGGTCTTCGCGTCGCTGCACCGCACCCTGCAGGGACTCAAGAAAGAGGGCTATCAGGTCGAGGTCCCCGAGAGCGTCGACGCGCTGCGCGAGCGCATCATCAACGGCAATGCCGCCCAGTACGGCGCTCATGCCAATGTCTTCACCCGCATCCCGAGCGACGACCATGTGCGTCGCGAGCCCTACCTGACGGAGATCGAGGCGCAGTGGGGTCCGGCCCCCGGCAAGCAGCAGAGCGACGGCTCCTCGATCTTCGTGCTCGGCGAGCAGTTCGGCAACGTCTTCGTCGGCGTGCAGCCGAGCTTCGGCTACGAGGGCGATCCGATGCGGCTCTTGTTCGACAAGGGCTTCACGCCGACCCACGCCTTCAGTGCCTTCTGCCGCTTCCTGCGCGAGGATTTCGCCGCCAACGCGGTGCTGCACTTCGGCACCCATGGTGCGCTCGAATTCATGCCGGGCAAGCAGGCCGGGATGTCGGGCTCCTGCTGGCCGGACCGCCTCATCGGCGATCTGCCCAACCTCTACCTGTACGCCTCGAACAATCCGTCCGAGGGCACCATCGCCAAGCGCCGGGCGGCGGCGACCCTGATCAGCTACCTGACGCCACCGATCGCCAACGCCGGGCTGTACCGTGGCCTGGTCGATCTCAAGGGCTCGATCGAGCGCTGGCGCACCCTGTCCCCAGACGCGACCACCGAGGAGCGCAATGAGCTGGCCTCGCTGATCCAGGCGCAGGCGGCCGAGCTGGATCTGGCGGTTATGGCCTCCGACGAGGAGCCAGAATGGGACGCCGGCGCCGGCGCGCGCATTCAGCGGCTCACCGACGAGCTGCTCGAGCTGGAGTACACCCTGATCCCGCACGGCCTGCATGTCGTGGGCCAGGCGCCGAATGCGACCGAGCGACTGGACATGTTGATGGCCGTTGCCGAGTCGCGCATCGATCCCGAGCATCCGATCGACCTCAAGCGCGAGGCCGTGGAGGCCCTGGTCAACGGTGGCGCTCCGGCGCTGGCGCTGCAGAAGGGCGGCATGGAGGTCACCGAGTCCAGCCTGAAGCTGATGCAGGACCTGGCCGGTTACGACAAGCTGCTCACCGAAGATCACGAGATGCCGGCGATCCTGCGGGCCCTCGAAGGGCGCTTCGTGCGCCCAGCGCCGGGCGGCGACCTGCTGCGCACCCCGGAGATCCTGCCCACCGGCCGCAATCTGCACGGTTTCGACCCGTTCCGCATCCCGAGCCCCTTCGCCGTGCGCGAGGGTGCCCGTCATGCGCAGCAGCTCTTGGATCGCCATCAGGCCGATGGCAATGGCGTGCCCGAGAGCATCGCGCTGGTGCTCTGGGGCACCGACAACCTGAAGACCGAGGGCGGGCCGATCGCACAGGCGCTCTTCTTGATCGGCGCCAAGCCCCGACTCGACAGCTACGGCCGCGTCTGCGGTGCCGAGCTGCTGCCGCTGGAGAGCTTGGGCCGGCCGCGCATCGACGTGGTGATGACCCTCTCGGGCATCTTCCGTGACCTTTTGCCGTTACAGACTAAACTCTTGGCAGAGGCGTCCTACCTCGCGGCGGCCGCCGATGAGCCGCTCGAGCAGAACTTCGTGCGCAAGCACGCGCTCGCCTACCAACAGGCCCACGACTGCGATCTGGAGACGGCGGCGCTGCGCGTGTTCAGTAACGCCGACGGGGCCTATGGCTCCAACGTCAATCACCTGATCGACAACAGCGGTTGGGACGAGGAGGACGAGCTGGCCGAGACCTATACCCGCCGCAAGTGCTTCGCCTATGGCCGTGCCGGTGCGCCGGTGCGCCAGGCCGAGCTGCTCAAGAGCGTGCTGAGCGATGTGCAGCTTGCCTATCAGAACCTGGACTCGGTCGAGCTCGGCGTCACCACCGTGGACCACTACTTCGATACCCTCGGTGGGATCAGCCGCGCGGTGAGCCGCTCGAAGGGTGGTGACGTACCGGTCTACATCGGCGACCAGACCCGTGGCGACGGCAAGGTCCGCACCCTCGCCGAGCAGGTCTCACTCGAGACCCGCACCCGGATGCTGAATCCGAAGTGGTACGAGGGCATGCTCGAGCACGGCTACGAGGGCGTGCGCCAGATCGAGGTCCATGTCACCAATACCATGGG
>CAZTYV010000183.1:0-1464 GCA_964617675.1 uncultured Halochromatium sp.
CGACGCAGCGACGCCTCGTTGCCGCGGCTGTCTTGGAGTGCTCGCTGGAGCTGCTCCGACTCGGCCTCGAGCACGCCAAGCTGGCCGTACTGCGCGTCGAGGTCTCTTCGGTCGGGCGCGAGCGTGCGCTCGACGCGTCGGATCATGCGCCGCCGGGTCCGAGCTCGCCGTGCCAAGGGGCCAAAGAGGCTGCTCGCGCCCGTGGCCGCGCGATGCCGTTCGAGCTCGGCGAGGTCCGCGCGGAGCTTGTCGAGCGCCGGCTGCCTGGCGTGGATTGCGGCCTCCAGGGATTCGATCCTCTGGCGGGTGACGCCGATCGCCTGCTGATTGTCGGCGAGGCGATGGCTGAGCGCGAGTTGTTGCTCCCGTTGCTCCGCAAGCTGTGAGCGGTTGTCTTCCAGGCGCTGCTGGAGCTCGGCGAGCTGGCGCTCGCGTTGCGCGCGCTCGCTCTCGGCGCCGGCGAGCTGTTGCTCGTGACGCGCTTGCGTGAGCCTGATCTGGTCGCGCTCGCGTTGAAGGCGGGTCTCGTCGGCAAGGCGTGCCCCGATCTGCTCGAGCTGGAGCTCGAGCTCACGCTCACGCGCCCTGAGCTCGGCCTCGCGCTCCTGGTGCTCGAGCGCGAGCTGATGATCGATCCCTTGATGACGGCGGCTGAGCAGCTCGCGCTCGTAGGCCTCGTCAGCGCTCAGTCGCGCCAAGCGCGCCCGAGCCTCGACCTCGGCTCGATGGGCGGCAACGAAGGCCGCGGGTTCGCGCTCCCACTGTTCCAAGCGACGGGCGAACTCGACCGGCGAGAGCCGGCGGCTGGGGTCGTCGTGCTGCCCGAAGCCGGGGATCTCGGCGAAGCCGCCCGCGAGGTAGTGCGGGTATTGGGTCTGCACCGCCTCGCTGTAATACGTCTGCACCGCCGTTGGCTCGAAGAGTTTCAGCGCGATCAGCGAAAAGAACAGGATGCCGAGTGCCGCCTGGGCAAAGCCCTCCACGGTCTCGAAGTGGGGGACGCCTCGCTCCGAGGGACTCTCGCGCAGCTCCGAGAGGGCCTTGGATCGCGCCGCGAAGCTCAGCTCCGGCGGCGCTGCCGGCGGCTGCTCGGCCTCGACCTCGCGCGTGATGCGCTCGAGCAGCGCCTGTTCTTCGGCGCGCAGCTCGATGAGTCCCTGGCTCTGCTCATCGATGCGCTGCTGCAGGTCGCGAATCTCGGCCTCGATTGGCGCCAGTCGCTCGGCCAGCTCGGCGCGCTTGCTGGTAAGGGCCTCCTCGAGGCGATCGGCTTGGGCGTCCCATCGTCGTGCCTCCGGGCCGTAACCCTCGGGGCGACCCTCGCGCCCGAGCACCTCGTCGCCGACGCGGCGTCGGGCCTCGGCGAGATCGGCGACCAGGACCTCGATCTCGGGCTGATACTCGGCGCTGAGCCGGTCGCGCCGCTCACGGGCGCCGCTGAGCTCGGCGCTCAGCCCAGCGATC
>CAZTYV010000183.1:1488-6595 GCA_964617675.1 uncultured Halochromatium sp.
GGCGACGATGGCGACCCGCACCAGGAGCCCGATCAGCCAACGCACGAGGGGCCCGGCAGCGCGCAAGGACCCGCCGCGCGAGCCGCCGCGTGCCGACCCGCGCGGTTTCTCCGACATGATCAACGAGGCATCGACGATCCAGATCACCGAGAACATCAACGCGAACAGGAAGAGCGCGATCGGTGGCCCGAGCCAGCTCGTCTCGGCCGGGACCAATGAGAGTCCAACCGCGCCCCAGACGAAGCCCTCGATGCTGGCCATCAGCAGGATCACGACCCGCGCTGAGCCGATCCAGGCCTCGGCGGCCGGGCTCAGCAGTGCGCTTCCGTAGGGCTGTAGGCGCAGATAGTCGATGAGACGCATGGCCGCTGCCTAGATCAGGATCGTCTTGGCGCCCTCGCCTGGGCGCTCGCGGGCCAGTCGCGGCACCAGGTAGCCCGGCAGGCGCTGTCGCAAGGCACCAACCAGCTGGCGTGCCTCGGACTCTGGCACATCGAAGTGTGCGGCCCCGGCGACTGGATCGAGCAGGTGCAGATAGTAGGGCAGCACGCGCGCCGCGACCAGCGCCTCTGAGAGGGCGATCAGCGTCTCGAGATCGTCGTTCACGCCGCGCAGCAGTACGCTCTGGTTCAGGACGGGGCCACCGAGCCCGCTGAGCCTGAGCAGCGCCTGATACGCTTCTGCGCCGATCTCGGCCGGGTGGTTGATGTGTGCGACCAGGATCAGCTGCAATCGGCTGCCGGCGAGGATGTCGAGGAGCGGATCGGTGATCCGGCTCGGCAGGATGCTCGGCAACCGGCTGTGGATGCGCAATCGCTTCAGCTGCGGGATTTGCTCAAGGTCGCCGATGAGCTCGGCGAGTGCAGTATCGTCGAGCATGAGCGGGTCACCGCCGCTGAGGATGACCTCGGTGGTGTCCGTCGACGTGGCCAGCGCCGCGACAGCCGCGGAGTGACGCGCCTGCTGCGGGCCATCGTCGCCATAGGGGAAGTGGCGGCGAAAGCAGTAACGGCAGTGCACCGCGCAGGCCCCGGTGGTGATCATCAGGGCGCGACCCCGGTATTTCTGCAGCAGGCCGGGCGCGCGTCGCGCGCCGCCGTCCGCGACCGGGTCGGGGATAAAGCCCGGATGCACCTCCGCCTCCGCCGCGAGCGGCAAGACCTGCCGGAGCAGGGGGTCGTTGGGATCACCCGGTCGCATCAAGGCCGCGAAGCCGCGCGGGACGAGCAGTGAGAAGCGCTCCGGGTGCAGGATCGGCTCGGGTAGCCGCTCAGGGGTCAGCCCGAGCGAGGTCAGAAGGGCCGTGGGATCGGTGAAGGCGCTGGCCAACTCCTGTTTCCAGGTCGGAATCTGCCATCGCTGTCGGCTTCGCGCTACCATAGTGGGCTGATTTTTGGTCCGGCTGCGGTGCCCTCTGGCTCGGCGTCGCCGGGCCGGCCATCCTATCGATGGCAAGATGCACTGCAAGAGGATCTGATGGCAAGTTACAAGACCAATGAATTCAAAGGCGGGCTGAAGATCATGCTCGACGGCGATCCGTACACGATCGTCGAGAACGAGTTCGTCAAGCCCGGGAAAGGGCAGGCCTTCAATCGCGTCAAGGTACGCAACCTGAAG
This sequence comes from uncultured Halochromatium sp., assembly GCA_964617675.1. GTDB lineage: Bacteria > Pseudomonadota > Gammaproteobacteria > Chromatiales > Chromatiaceae > Lamprobacter. Next base: position 3,106 of record CAZTYV010000183.1, read on the forward strand.
ACCGGCCGCGTGGTGGAGCGCACCTTCAAGTCGGGCGATTCGGTCGAGGCCGCCGATGTGCACGAGACCGACCTGCAGTATCTCTACTACGACGGTGAGCTCTGGCACTTCATGGACACGACCAGCTTCGAGCAGCTCACGGCTGACGAGGCCGTGGTTGGCGAGGCCTCGAAGTGGATCAAGGAGCAGGATCTCTGCAGCGTGACCCTCTACAACGGCCAGCCGATCAGCGTTGAGCCGCCGAGCTTCGTCGTGCTCGAGATCACCGAGACCGATCCTGGCCTCAAGGGCGACACCTCGGGCGGCGGCGGCAAGCCGGCCACGCTCGAGACGGGGGCGGTGGTCAACGTGCCGCTGTTCGTGCAGACCGGCGAGCTGATCAAGGTCGATACCCGCACCGGCTCCTACGTCTCGCGCGCCAAGGAGGAGTGATCGCAACCTGGCGGCCCTCGGCCTCGCTCGAGGCCCTGCGGGCGCGGGCAGTGATGCTCGCTGGCTTGCGTCGGTTCTTCGCCGAGCGCGACGTGCTCGAGGTCGAGACCCCGCTGCTGTCGCGGGCAGCGACCACCGATCCGGCGCTGGAGTCGTTCTCGACCGCTTGGGCGGGGCCCTGGTCTGAGACCGAGTCTGGGCGCGCGCCGGGCCAGCCAACCGAGCGGGCGCTGTATCTGCACACCTCGCCCGAGCTGCCGATGAAGCGGTTGTTGGCGGCTGGCAGCGGGCCGATCTATCAGGTCTGCAAGGTCTTTCGCGACGGTGAGCGCGGGCGTCGGCATCATCCCGAGTTTAGTCTGCTCGAGTGGTATCGGCCCGGTTGGACGCTCCCCGCGCTGATCGATGAGGTCGCCGAGCTGGTGCGGCGGCTGCTGGACCGCCCGACGCTCGCGCTCGAGGTCATTGGTTATCGTGAGCTGTTTCGCGAGCGCCTCCATGTCGATCCCTGGAGTGCGGGCATCGACGCGCTGCGAGCGGCAGCCGGGGAAGCAGGGCTTCGCGGCTGCGAGGCCCTTGAGCTCGATCGCGACGGCTGGCTGGACCTGCTGATGAGTCAGTGTCTGGAGCCGACACTCGGCCGTGATCGGATGACCGTCGTCCGCGGCTATCCGCTGAGCCAAGCGGCGCTGGCCCGGGCGCGGCCGGATGATCCCACCGTCGCCGAGCGCTTCGAGCTCTATCTCGGAGGGATGGAGCTGGCGAACGGCTTCGATGAGCTCACCGATGCCGCCGAGCAGCGCTCGAGGTTCGAGGCCAACCTCTGCGCGCGCCGGGCAGCCGGTCAGCTCGAGCCGCCGATCGACCAGGCCTTCTTGGCCGCGCTCGAGGCCGGCATGCCCGCGGGCTCAGGTGTTGCCCTCGGGCTGGACCGGCTTCTGATGTGCGCGCTGCAGGCCGAGCATATCGACGATGTGCTGGCGTTCCCACTCGAGCGCGCCTGAGCGTTCGCCAATGGCCGCGTGCCTCTCGAAGGCGTCTTCCTGCACTCGTTCCCCAATGGCTCCACGGTGCGAGGACCACGATGTCGACTCAGATGATTGACCTTGAAAAGCGTGCCATCCTCATCGCCTTGATCGGCGATGCCTGCATGGCGCTGTTGGGGCTGACCTTCTCGATCTTTGCCAATTCCGATGCGATCTTGATCGATGGTCTTTACACCACGGTCAATGTGGTCGTCACCCTGATCGCGTTGCGAGCTGTTGGCCGTCTGGCTAGCCGCGGTGATCAAGAGAGTCCCTTTGGCTACGCGATCTATGAACCGCTGATCAACCTGATGCGGGGCCTATTGATCGGGACGGTCGTGATCATGGCCATCTTCTCGGCGTTGGACATGCTTTGGGAGGGCGGGCGCGACATCGAGGCGGACTGGGCGATCGCATACTCAGTGCTCGCAGCCGCTGGCTGCTTTCTCGGCTCTTTTTACCTCAAGCGCATCGGCAAGAAGACCGGCTCGCACATCTTGCTCACCGATTCCCGGCAGTGGCTAACGGATGGACTCCTGAGCGCCGTTCTTGGTGCCTCATTTGTTGTTGCATTGGGGCTGGAGGCCAATGGTCTCCAAAGCGTTGCGGACTATGTCGATCCCGTCATGACGCTGTTCTTAGCGGCGCTCTTGGTCGCGACGCCGGTGTCGATTGTTCGAGAAAACTGGCGGCAGATCCTCGGTCGCAGCGTCTCAGCCGAGGTTTACGCGAGGACTCAAGAGCTGCTCGATGCTGCACTCGAGGCCATCGACTACGAGGCGAGTGAATTGAAGATGAAGCAAATCGGCAGGCTCTATTACATTCGGGCATTCGTCGTGATGGCGCCTTCGGCCTCTATCACCCCGGCCAGGCTCGACCAGGTGCGCCAAGCCTTCTTCGAGCGCCTCGAGCAGCAGTACCCGACCTTCTCGCTGAATCTCAGCTTCACGGCCGACCCCGTCTGGGCGCAACGCACGATTACCAACGCCTAGGCCCGCAGCATCGTTCGGCCGATGGCCTCGCCGCAGCGTACCGCCATGCCGGCCTGCAGGGATGGCTCCCAGCAGGTACGGCCGGCAGGAAAGAGCAGGATGACGGTGGAGCCCATGTTGAAGCGACCGAGCTCGTCGCCTCGCGCGAGCTGCGGGCCGCTCGCGCTCGCATCAACGCGATGGACCTCGCGTGCGCGCGGTGGGGTCAGGCGGCCAGCCCAGACCGTCTCGATACTGCCGACGAAGATCGCACCGACCAGGATCACCGCCATGGGACCGGCGTGGGTCTCGAACAGACAGACGACGCGCTCGTTGCGCGCAAAGAGTCGCGGCACCGAGGCGACCGTGGTGGGGTTGACGCTGAAGAGGCGCCCCGGTACCTGAATGGTGGCGCTGAGCTGGCCCGCGATGGGCATGTGGATGCGGTGATAGTCGCGCGGCGATAGATACAGGGTCGCGAACTGGCCACCGCGAAACTGAGCGGCCAGCCGCGGGTCGCCGCCGAGCAGGCTGGTGACCGAATAGTCCCGCCCCTTGGCTTGGATCAGACGATCGTCGGTGACGGACCCGATCTGGCTGATGCGCCCATCGACCGGGCAGCCGATGGCGTCGGCCGCCGTCGGCCATGAGCGGGCATCGGCGCGAAGCGCCCGGGTGAAGAAGGCGTTGAAGCTCGGGTAGGCAAGAGGATCGGGCTCGGCGGCCTCGCGCAAGTCCACCTTGAAGAGGCGAACGAAGGCGCGGATCGCCCAGTGGGCGACGCGCGGCCAAGGCCGTTGCGTCAGCCAGAACATGGCGCTCGAGAGGGCGTGCTGCGGCAACAGATACTGCATGGCCACGTAGAGCCGGGCGCCCAGTCCCGCTCGATCAGGTGTCGTCATTGCTGATGGCTGGCTCAACCGGCGTGGTCCTTGGCGACGGCCTGGGGGCTGGTTTGGGGGCTGGTTTGGGGGCTGGTTTGGGCGTTGGCGGCGAGGGCCTTGAGATCGTCGGCAACGCTGGCGGCGGGCTGGGTCCCGGGGAAGAGCGCGACGAGCTGCT
>CAZTYV010000184.1:0-6581 GCA_964617675.1 uncultured Halochromatium sp.
CGTACTGATGGCCGTACTGATGGCCGTACTGATGGCCGTACTGATGGCCGTACTGGGGGCAACGAGTAATGGACGCGGCGAGCCGCCATCGCACCGACATTATCGGTATCTTTGCCCACCATAAGGTGGCGGCGAATCTGCTGATGGTGATCATGCTGCTGGCCGGCGCCTTCGCGCTGGACCGGCTTAACGTGCAGTTCTTCCCGACCTTCGAGCTGGACATCGTCTCAGTCAGGGTGGTCTGGACCGGCGCGAGCGCTGAGGATATCGAGGACGGCATCACCAATCCGCTCGAGCAGCGGCTGCGCACCGTCGATAATCTCGACAAGATGACCTCGACCTCGAGCCAGGGGATCTCGGCGATCACGCTCGAGTTCAAGGAGGGCGTTGACCCACTGCTGGCCCTCGATGAGGTGCGCCGCTCGGTGGATGAGTTCCGCAACTTCCCGCAGGATGCCGAGAAGCCCGAGGTGGCGCTGATCAGCCGTTATGAGCAGGTCGCGCGGTTGGTGATCACCGGGCTCGAGGACCGCAGCGAGATGCGCCGGCTGGTGCGCCGCTTCGAGACCGAGCTGCTCGAGCGTGGACTGGATCAGGTCGAGATCAACGGCCTGCCGAGCGAGGAGATCCGCATCCAGGTCGACAACGATCGGCTTGAGCAGCTTGGTGTCGGCTTGCAGCAGGTGGGGCAGCGGGTCAGTGACTTCAGCCTCGATCTGCCGGCGGGCTCCATCGGTCGCGACGAGGGCTCGCGTGAGCTGCGTAGCTTGGACAAGCGCCGCGAGCCACTGGGCTTTGAGCAGATCCCGGTCCGCGCCGACCAGCAAGTGCGTGTCGAGCTTGGCGACGTCGCTGAGATCGAGCGCGTGCCGCGCGATAACACGGTGCTGCTGACCGTCGATGGTGAGCCGGCGGTGGAGATGGTGCTGCAGCGTAGCGAGCGCGGCGACACCCTCAAGGCCGCGCGAGTGCTAAGCGACTGGCTCGAAGACACGCGGCCCACCTTGCCCCCCGGGGTCGAGCTCACCGTCTACGATGCCTCCTGGGAGCTGGTGCGCGATCGCATCATGCTCCTGGTGAACAACGGCGTCGGTGGGCTGGTCCTGGTGGTAGCGATCCTCTACCTGTTCCTGACCGGCCGCGTCGCCTTCTGGGTCGCCTGGGGAATCCCGGTCTCCTTCGCCGCGACCCTGTTTATCCTCTATCTGGTCGGCGGCAGCATCAACATGATCAGCCTGTTCGCGCTGATCATGGCGCTCGGCATCATCGTCGACGATGCCATCGTCGTCGGAGAGGACGCGATGGCCCATTATCAGAAGGGCGAAGACCCCTTACTCGCGGCCGAGGGCGGGGCGCGTCGGATGCTGGCGCCAGTGATCGCCTCGTCGCTGACCACCATTGCCGCCTTCCTGCCGTTGATCCTGGTCGGCGGGCGCATCGGCAATATCCTTGGCGCGATCCCGATCGTGATCATCTGCGTGATCCTGGCCTCGCTGGTGGAGAGCTTCCTGGTGCTGCCGGGCCACCTGCGCAACGCCTTCGTCCATACCCACAAGATCAAACCGAATTCACTGCGCGCGCGTCTCGATCGCGGCTTCGAGTGGTTTCGCGATCGCGTCTTCCGGCCCGTGGTCGTCGTCGCGGTGCGCCAGCGCTTCGCGACCGTCGCCGCCGCCATCGCGACCCTGCTGGTGGCCATCGGTCTGCTCGCCGGCGGTCGGCTCGGCTTCGTCTTCTTCCCGACCCCGGAGGCGCAGATCATCAATGCCAACGTCGCCTTCGCCGCGGGCACACCACGCGCGCGGGTCGATGCCTTCCTGACCCATCTCGAGGAGACGCTCTACCAGACCGAGCGCGAGCTCGATCGGGGTGAGCTGATCAACGTCGTCCTGGCCTTCCATGGCTCCAAGAGCGGCAGCGGTGCCGGTGGCGGCGCGACCGCGGATCAGCTCGGCTCGCTGCAGATCGAACTGGTCGAGCCAGACTTCCGCGAGGTCCGCAACAACGAGCTGATCCGCGCCTGGCGCGAGCGGATTCAGATGCCGGCCGGGCTCGAGTCTTTGAACATCACGGCACGCCGGGTCGGGCCGCCGGGACGTGATCTCACCATCCGCCTCACCGGCGGCTCGGCCGATGAGCTGAAGGCGGCCGCGCTGGCCTTATCCGAGACCATCTCCGGCATCGATGGCGTGCTCGAGGTCGAGGACGACATGGCCTATGGGCGTGAGCAGTTGATCTACCGGCTGACCCCGGTCGGCGAGGCGCTCGGCCTGACCGTGGCCGACCTCGGCCGACAGCTGCGGACCGCCTTCGACGGCCAGCTGGTGCAGATCTTCCAGGACGGTGCCGACGAGGTCGAGGTGCGGGTCAAGCTGCCGAGTGCCGAGCGCGGCACCCTGGCTAGCCTCTATCGGTTCAATGTGCGCACCCCGGCGGGCGATTCGGTACCGCTGACCGCGGTGGCCGAGTGGGATTCGCGGCGTGGCTTTGAGGTCTTGCGCCATGCCGAGGGCAAGCTCGCTGTTGAGGTCACGGCCGATGTCGATGCCAACGTGACCACGGTTGGTGAGGTGACCGCCGGGCTCGAGGACGGGACGCTGGAGCAGCTGCAGCGCGACTTCGGTATCGACTACTCGTTCGAGGGCCGCTCGGCCGATCAGCGCGATACGCTCTCGGATATGCGCAAGGGGTTGGTCTTGGGGCTGATCCTGATCTATCTGATCCTGGCCTGGGTGTTCTCGTCCTATGGCTGGCCGCTGGTGGTGATGGCGGTGATCCCGTTCGGCCTCACCGGCGCCCTGCTCGGGCATTGGGTCATGGGGATCGATCTGACCATCCTGTCGCTGTTCGGGATGTTCGGTCTCTCCGGCATTGTGGTCAACGATTCGATCATCCTGGTCAGCTTCTACCAGCAGCTGCGTGGCGAGGGGCTGTCGATCCAGCAGGCGCTGATCGAGGCCGCGAGCCAGCGTCTGCGCGCCGTGCTGCTGACCTCGCTGACGACTATCGCCGGACTCATGCCACTGCTGTTCGAGACCTCCTATCAGGCCCAGTTCCTGATTCCAATGGCGACCTCCTTGGCCTTTGGTCTCGGTTTCGCGACCCTGCTGGTGCTGCTGGTCATCCCGGCGCTGCTGTCGATCCACGAGAGTGCACATGGGCGGCTGCAACGCTGGTTTGGTCGCGCCCCCAACCTGCCAACGCCGCCGTCTGCAGCGCCTAGATCAGGATAGACTGTCGCGCTGATTTGGCGCGGACGATAGGAAGCTTGGAGTGATCTCGGCTCGGTTCATTTGCTTGCTTCGGCGGGGCAGACGCTGTCCTCCTCTATTTCCACTTACCCAACTTGCGGCAGGGACTGCTCAGGCGGGTGTGTCGCGGCCTCTATCGCTACCCGGAAGACGGTGCATGAATGACAGGCAAGACCAGCGCTGAGCCGCCATATCGCATCACCTCGGAGATCCTAAACCTGGTCGCCGAGATCAGCGAGACCCTTGGCCGGCTCGGTGCGCCGATGGATCAGGCCATCGTGCTGCGACTGCGGCGGATCAACCGTATCCGCAGCATCCAAGGCTCGCTGGCCATCGAAGGCAATACCCTGAGTGAAGCGCAGATCACCGCGATCCTCAACGGCCAGCGGGTCATTGCCCCGCCGCGCGAGATCCTCGAGGTGCGCAACGCGCTGGCGGCCTATGAGCGCTTCTCGTCCTGGCGACCGGAGGTAGAGGCGGACTTGCTCGACGCGCATCGCGTCTTGATGGCAGGGCTGATCGATGAGGCGGGCGTCTACCGGCGCGGGGGCGTTGGCGTCATGGCGGGCGACGAAGTGATCCATCTGGCGCCCCCAGCGGCTCGGGCGCCAGGGCTGACAGCCGAGTTGTTGCGTTGGCTGGCCGCGACTGATGCCCATCCCCTCGTTGCCAGTGCAGTGTTTCACTACGAATTCGAGTTTATCCATCCCTTCGCCGACGGCAATGGGCGCATGGGAAGGTTGTGGCAGAGCTTGATCCTCGCGCGCTGGAATCCGCTGTTTGCTGATCTGCCGGTGGAAAGCCTGATCTTCGAGCATCAGGGCGAGTATTACCAAGCCCTGCAAGAGAGCACCAAGCAAACCGATTCGGCGCCATTCATCGTCTTCATGCTACGGATGATCTTGGCGGCGATGACCAGCGTGACCCCCCAAGTCACCCCCCAGGTCTCCCCCCAAGTCGGGAGGCTTCTGCAGGTCATCGAAGGCGAGATGAGTCGAGAGGGCTTGCAAGCCGCGCTCGGGCTACGAGATCGCAAATCCTTCCGCGAGCGTTACCTGCAGCCCGCGCTAGGCGCCGGCTTGATCGAGATGACGATTCCAAACAAGCCCAAGAGCCGGCTTCAGCGCTATCGGCTGGCCGATCGGGGACGCCAGTGGCTACTTGAACAAGGCTTCCGCGGCTTGAAGTAAAAGGTCTTCATCCTGAGCATTGCTCGGGTCTTGGGGCGCTGCGGGCTGCAGTGCAGGATCGAAATGCTCGCAGAAGTTGGCGTGGACTGTATCGGCGATCGGCTCGGCTAGCAGCTCGAGGCAATCATTGGGACGCCCGCGCTGATAGAGACGACAATTGCGGAACGCGCGTGTGGCCTTGCCGCAGTGCAAACAGTGATTCTCACGCCGAGAGTCGGCGCGCGTCAGCTCTGCGCCACAGCGCCAACAATGACCGATGATGTCGGGTTTCATGATGACCTCGTCGGTTGGACTCAAGCCGCCGCGCGCCAGCCAAGCTCGACTTCGACGCCGTCATAAGGAAACAGCAGTTTGCCATCCTCGGCCTTTTCGATCAGGCCGAAAACCTATCCTGCAGGCTGCGGCTCGCCACGATCATCGGCCTGCAAAATCGGTCCCTTGATGTCTTCATCGGTCGCGGCTTCAATGATCAGCGTCTCCATGGGTTAGTCTCCAAGGTTGCATGTCGTGGTTGAAATCAGCGAGCAACAGCACCGCGGCCAAGCCTAGGGCCACGGCCAGCAGTAACAGCGCTAATTGACGGCGCAGCCAGCCCTCGGCGCGCGTCAGCGTATCCAAGCTGGTCAAGCCATCGCGCTCGCGCGCAACCCACCAAGCGATCCAGGCCGCTTGCAGGCTCGCTAGCCCTTGCAGCCGTCCACGGGCGAGCCGCCACAGCCAACGGCTGCAGAAGGCCAATGGCCACCAGAGATCACCGGCGGGCAGCCAGTCGCTCAGCCGCGTCGCGACTCGGCGCAGGCCCCAGCCAGGTGCATTCGGGCTGGTCGCCGCTGTATCCCGCGAGAATGTGGACGATCTCGACTGGACGCCATTAGGCGTAGCCTAGAGAACGAGCCAAGTCGACGTCGTGGCCGGCCGCTTGCCACGGCCTAGCAATCGATCATGGCTCACGGCGCATCCGCCAGCACCGGTGGATCTGCGGGTTGCGGGCGAAATCCTTGGGGATGGTTTGCGCGCTGATGTCCTCGATGGCTAGGTGCTGACCGAGTGCCTCGGTGTGAAGCTTGAAGCGGCGCTTGTTGGTCGAGAAGATCAGGTCGCCCTCGGGGGCGAGCAGGGCGGCGGCGGCACGGATCAGGCTGACCTGGTCGCGCTCGACATCGAAGGTGCCGCTCATGCGCTTGGAGGTGGAGAAGGTCGGTGGGTCGAGGAAGATCAGACCGAAATAGCCGCGGTAGGCGCGCGCCTGCTCGAGCCACTCCAGGCAATTGGCCTGGATCAGCTGATGGCCGCGACCGCTGAAGCCGTTCAGCGCCAGGTTACGCCGCGCCCAATCGAGGTAGGTCTTGGACAGATCGACGGTGGTGGTCGAGCGGGCGCCGCCGCGCGCGGCATGGCAGCTGGCGACGCCGGTGTAGCCGAAGAGGTTGAGCATGTGCCGGTCGGCCGCGAGGCGACCGATCAGGCGTCGGGTCTCGCGGTGGTCAAGGAAGAGGCCTGTGTCGAGGTAGTCCTCGAAATTGACCAACAGGGTGAGCTCATCCTCGGCGACCTTGTGGAAATGGCCGGTCTGTGCGAGCCGCTCGTATTGGGCCTTGCCGCGCTGGGGCTGACGGACCTTGAAGAACAGGTCTTGCTCCGGGACCTCGAGTACCTCGGCGATGACGCCGATGCCCTCGCGCAGCCGCCGCCGCGCGGCCTTGGGATCGATGTCGGGCGGGGCGGCGTATTCCTGCACCTGCACGAAGCGCCGCTCTGGGGTCGCCGGGTTGGCGCTCTGGTAGAGATCGACCGCCAGCGCGTACTCGGGCAGATCGGCATCATAGAGTCGGTAGCAGCTGATGCCCTCGCGCTCTCGCCATTTCTTGAGCGCCTTCTGATTCTTGCGCAGCCGGTTGGCGAGCATCTCGGCGCCGGGTCCGCGCTCGGCGGCTGGCAGCGGGCGCGGACGATCCGAGACATGGGCCTCGGGGCGGACCTCGAAGTGCAGCAGTCGGCATTCGATCGGCCCGTTGTAAAGGGTATGGAAACGATGCGCGCGCAGCCCCATGCGCTTGCCGAGCTCGGGATTGCCGGTCAGCACGGCGGCGCGCCAGCCCTCGAACTGGCTGCGCAGCAGCGCGCCGAGTGACTGATAGAG
>CAZTYV010000185.1:0-6539 GCA_964617675.1 uncultured Halochromatium sp.
CACGGCGGTTCGTCCGACTTGGGTCCTGCCGTCGCTTGCGCTCACCTCCAGTCAGGCCGGTGCAGACCGCTCCAGGGCTTCGACCCGCACCTGAGCGCTTGGTCTCAGGTCATCACTCGGTCATGCGCATCACACCGTTGACGATCCCCAGGATCTGCAGCTCTTCGTGTTTGAGGTAGATCGGCGCCATCTCCGGGTTGGCTGGTTGCAGGCGGATGCTATCGGTCTCGACATAGAAACGCTTCAGGGTAACGCGCTCGTTGTTGATGAGCGCGACGATGGTCTCGCCGTTCTCCGCGCTCTGGCGTTGCTCGACGAGGATGATGTCGCCATCCTGGATCTGGTCATCGATCATCGAATGCCCGCGCACCCGCAGGGCATAGCTGGCCTTGCGCGCGAGATGGCTCGGGACCTTGACCGTCTGGTTGTCCTCGGGCGTCTCCACCGGACGGCCGGCGCTGACGTAGCCGAGCAGCGGCAGCTCAACCGCCACCTCGGTCTCCAGATCCAGGGGCTCGAGGGCGGGCGTCCAGGTCGGACGGCTGCGCTTGGGGATCAGTTAGGTGGTCTGAGCGGACATGCGGCGTTCCTCGGGTGGTGAGAGGGTTGCTGGTGGTCGGGGTGTCAGCGGCCACAAGACGCGGCTGAACGGACTGAGATCATGGCCTGATCGTCTCTGTCTGCCAAGGCTTTGCGGATGCGCTGCAGATCGATCACCTTGAGCGGCTTGTTGACCTCTGTTGTCGTGCGCATGCAATCCCTCCTCAGCGCGCTGATCGAAACGGCGGACCTGCAGGACTGAACACGCACGCACCTGATCAGCCGAGGATCTGCAGCCGATCGACCAACTGCAGCTGCGTATCCTGATCCTGTACCAAGGCCTCCCAGGTCGGATAGGGCGCTGGTGGGTGATAACCACTCGCCCGTGCGTCATAAGCGCCTTCGATCGCGGTGATGGCGCGCATCAGATCGCTCGCGGCAGCCTTGACCCCATCATCGGTCATGCGTGCGCCGCCCCAGTAATCGTTGCCGGGCCAGGAGACCTGATCCCAGGCGACGATGCTGTAGAGCCGACAGTCGCTGAGATCATCACCGGGCTCGGCGTAGGCACTCGGTGCGCACAGCTGCGGGCGCTCAGCATTGCCCTGCAGCAGCGGGCGCACACGCAGCGAGAGCGGTCCAAACGCATGCTGTTCGTTGCCACATTCGCTGTAGGGGTCGTAGTAGATCAGGCGGATGTGCGGCAGCTGCGCGGCATGGCGCTCGAGCAGTGCGATCAGGGCGTCCTTGAGCGCCTCGCCAAGCCTCCCAGCGAAGGGACCGGCAAACTGGCCGCAGCCGAGTCCGGGAAGCGTGATCAGGGCGCTTTGCCCGCGCTCGGCGGCATCGAGGTCCGCGTAGCGCAGCAGCGGCAGCAGGCGGCGTTCGTAGAGGGCGCGGTAGCGGGCTGGGTCGAGCTGATCGTCTCGCGTCACCGCCGACCAATCTGCCGGCACACAGCCGCGACCATTGCGCAGCAGGGCTCCAGGGATGAACAGCAGCGTTCCCGACAGCGGCTCGGGATGCACGGCTGGGCGGTGATGGCGGCCGTCATCGAAGATGCGCACCGGGACGGCAACACCCAGATCACCAAGCAGCGACAGCTCCGTCGGTGACCAGTCGCGCCCATCGCCATAGACCGCCGACTCGGCGAAGATCAGCGGGCGTTTGGTGTTGATCAGGTGCTCGAGGAAGGCGGCATCGCTGAGGCTGTCGGGGGCTTGATCACTCAGTTGCTCTCGCAGGTAGGCACCGGCCTGGGCCAGCCCCTGCTCGGCCAATTGCTGGCAGTAGTCGGTCACAGCACGGGCGCTGTCTGGATGCAGCAGCCAGTGATAGGCAGGCTTTTGGATGGGGTCAATCATGGGCGGCCGGAACGGATAAGCGATAGCGATTTGAGCCAGGTGCGTCAAAGCCGGCATGATGCCGCAGATCGCGCCGGTGATGCTGCAGAACGCGCCGCCGCTGCAGCCCTAGTGTCTGCCAAGCCACCGTCACCGCTGTTCTCACCTGCCACGGGAGTCTTGACCATGGCCCTGATCCTCTATCTGCACGGCTTTGCCAGCGGACCGAAGCCCAAAAGCCCCAAGATCGACTTCCTGCGCGCGCTCGGCCATGAGGTACATTGCCTGGCAACGCAGGGCGGCTATCGGCCTGAAGATTATCTGCGCGCGGCCGAGACGGCGTTGAACCGCTCGCCCGCGCCCGACCTGTTGGTCGGCAGTAGCCTGGGCGGGTTTTGGGCGCGTTACCTGGGCGCACGACACGGCAACCCCTGGATCGGCTTGAATCCGGCGCTGCGTCCGTCGGCAACACTGGCGCGGTATCCGGGCCGCTTGCAGCGCTTTGATGTCGAGGCGAGCTTCGACTGGACGCTGGAGGATGCCCTCGCCTATCGGGCCTATGAGGAGGAGCCGGTGGACATGACGGTGGCGGGGCTGATCGTGGTCGCGCAGGATGATGAGGTGGTCGACGCGCAGGAGACTCAGGCGTTGGCTGTTGGCGGTGAGAGGCTGGTGCTTCCGCGTGGCGGCCATGAGCTGGTGAATACCGAGGACTACGCCGACAGGCTGGCGGATTTCATAGCAAGAGTCAGCGAAAGGCCCAACTGATGCTCAAGCTGCGCCGTCGTGCAAGAGCGTTGGCAGCGCTAGTGCGCCGAGCTGTCGAGCGCGATAGCGAGCGGACTGCTTGGGCATTGGCGCGTTACTATCGAACAATGGTCGACCTCGCCAGCAGTCACTCGGCCGGCGTCCGTCTGGTTGCCAGGCATCCCTGCATCGCCTTCTGCATCAATCGATCAGCGGATCACAGCAGTCGGCGCTGACATCAGCGCTCCAAACGCCCAGCCTGAAAGTCCAACACGGGCTGATCGATCTCTTGACGACTGTTCATCACGAACGGCCCGTGCTGCACGATGGGCTCGTTCAGAGGGCGGCCAGCGATCAATAGGGCCCGTGTCTCTGCCGCACCGGGCGCCAGCTTGGCCAGAAACGGCGCATAGTGCGGCGACCTGTCGACGTCGACCGTCGCGGCGAAGAACGGCTCGGCATCGGCGTCATAGCGGGCGATGGTCAGATCGGTGGAGGTAGCTATAGGTGAAATAGCCGCACGGCCGTTAGGCCAGGCTGGAATCTGGGCGACGCTCTACGCCGCAGTACGTTGCAGTGCGCGGCCACTGCGTTATCTCAGTGAGTTCATCGAGATCAGCCGCGCGATCGCGCACGAGCGCTTACGTGGGATTGGCGCTCCCCAGTCTCAGCGGCCTGAGAGTACCGTGAAAGATGGGCTACGCGGGAGACGAGCATACCCGTGACTGCCAAACGGCGGTCTGATTCTCGCACTCGGAAGCGGCGCAAGGCTTGACGTTCTTAGATCGCATCCTCCAGCGCCTCGTCGGCCAACGCGAACCAGGGGTTGTTGGCCCAAACTGCTGACTATATGCGCTATGGCCGGTACAGGCCCGCAGATCCCAAGCAACGATCGAGGCAGTCGGACGGGAATCTGCGTTCAGCCGAAGAGTTCGCTGTGCGAACCAAGACGGGCGAGAATGAGTAAGCCTTCGCCAGACTTGCGGTAGATCAACAGCAGATCTGGCTTGATGTGGCATTCGCGGTAGCCGACCCAATCGCCGCTCAAGTCATGGTCGCGGTAACGCGGCTCCAGTCCCTGGTCCGCCACCAGTGCCCTCAGCACCGGCACCAAGTCTCTGTCGAGCGTTACGCGGTGCTTACCTTTCGCTTCGCGCTTGTAATCGCGTTTGAAGGATCTGGGGCGGTCAATCTTCCGCATGCAGATCCGCCATCAGATCGTCCACGGTCGCAAAGCGTTCGGCCTCACCAGCGTCGATCTCGGCCAGTGCCTGACGGCTACTGGCGCTGGGAGCTTTCACTTCGAACGGAAGGCAGCGATCCTGGGCCACGCGCAGCAACAAGAGGCGAATGGCATCAGAGACCGACAAGCCCATCGCATCGAGCGCAGCCGCAGCGCGTTCCTTGGTATCGGCATCAATGCGAGCGCGAACATAGGTATTGGCAGTTGCCATGGCTTGCTCTCCTCAGTGTGCGAGGCTCTATTGTAGTCACGTTAAGACTACAACCCTGAGGCCAAGTTCGATGCCACGAGTTCGCATCGCGATTCGTGCGGTTGCGAGAATACGTGGGGCGGCCTACTAGACTCGCAGTATCCCGACATTCTCGCGCTGGACTCAATCCGTGCGGGGCATGGACGACGATGTGTGTTGCAGTGACAGGACGAGTGTGTGCGGCTGCGTCGGCGACGCGACGAATCCGTGACGCACATAGAAGGCCGCGGCCTGGTCCGACAGCGCGTGGACCAGGAGCCCACGGACACCCAGAATCTGGCGCGCGGCGCGCGTGCGCTCGACGGCATCGCGGAGCAATGCAACACCGAGTCCGCGCCCTTGCCAGGCCTGATCGACCGCCAAGCGCCCCAGGATGGCCATCGGCACCGGGTCAGGCATGTTGCGCCGGATGCTCTTGGGGGCCTCGCGCAGCGCCAATGCACCAGAGGCCAGGCAGTAATAGCCGACGACGGCCCCTTGCGTCGCGACGACGTAGGTCCGAGAAGCCCCGCTGAGCTGATTGTTCCAGGCGCGGCGCGCAAGCCAGTCGTCGAGGGCTTGGACACCGCAACGAAAGCGTTCGACGTGATGCGTCTGCGTGAGCGGCGCGGGGGCCTCGAGGGTTACGCCTTCCAAGGGCTCGGCGCGGCCATGAGACGTTCATAACCCTCGCCTGCTGGCGGGTGGTCTAGGACGGATAGAAACTGTGCGTAGGTCTCCTGATCGACCCTGACCAGGGTCTGGTCGAGCAACGCCTCCTCGGCGGCCCGTCGAGCCGCGTCGATCATGAAATCGGAGCGCGAACGACCCTGAATCCGGGCCGCCTGATCGATCAGATCACGAATCTCCTCGCGCACCCGAAGGTTCACGGCTCGGGTGGTCGATTCGGCGTGGGCTGCAGGGGGCGAAGCAGGCATGGCGGACCTTGATGGTTGGTTACACTCCGGAACTGATACACAGTGTATATCGCATGAGCGGCGGGTCAACTTTCATGACGGATGCCATTGGGCCCGCCTGCGACCGGTCATGGCTTCCAGACTCATTGCGGATGAGTGACCCTGCACCCGACTCGGCTCATAGACCGGCGGACGCCCCATGGCGAAAACGCCTGGGGCCTCATGGCAACCCCCGCCGCACCGCCTCCCACACCTGATCCGCCGCCTCCTGCCCGATCTCCGCGGCATCGACTCCTGCAGCGAGAGTCCACGGCAATTGGGATGCTCAGGCTCACCCCAGCTGCGACCCAACTGCGGGTAGGCCTGCTCGTTGATGATCCGCGCCAACGGGGTGTTGAAGCAGCAGAAGGCCTTCTGCTTCTCGATGCAGATGCCGAGGATCTCGCTGTCGCAGTAGCTGCCGACGTAGTGACAGGTTCTGAGCTCACGCTGCACCCCCAGCTCGAACTCCTCCTCCTCGCAGGTCCAGAGGATGCGGATCAGGATCATCACCACGCTGTAGATCAGATAGGCCGTCATCGCCCAGGCCAGGGTGGTGCCGATCAGCCCGCCGAGCTGCAGGTTGCCCGCCTGCACCGTGCCGTTGATCACCGCTGGCCCGCCGCCCTCGACCGCAAACAGCGCATTGGCCGCGGCATCGCCGAAGACCTGCGCGGTCCAGTTGACGGTCTGGCGCAACAGGGCCTGCTTGGCCGCATCCAACGAGAGCCTTGCCCCGGCCTCACTGGTCGCGGCCGCGGTGTTGCCAACCAGGTTGTTCGCCGCCGAGGTGATGGTCTCGGTCACTGCATCCCAGGTCTCGACCAGCGGATCGCGCAGCAGCTCCCAGCCGCCGCGCAGGGTGCTGCCGGATTCGCTGGCCATGATCGCGGCATCGATCTTGGTGACGGCAACGATCAGCTGGATGTAGTCGACCAGCGAGACGCCTGAAGAAGGCACAGTCGGGACAGGACGGCTGATGCGCGGCGCCGGGAAAGTCGTAGACGACCTCGATACAGCCATGGGCGCAG
Organism: uncultured Halochromatium sp.; assembly: GCA_964617675.1. Lineage (GTDB taxonomy): Bacteria > Pseudomonadota > Gammaproteobacteria > Chromatiales > Chromatiaceae > Lamprobacter. The sequence continues at coordinate 6,090 of CAZTYV010000185.1, forward strand.
TTGGTCTGCACCGCGCCACCCGAGACGGCGACGATGTGATCAGCCGGCGACCCATGGACGGCCGGGCGTTTGTTTCTTGCGCTGGATGACGCCTCATCGAGCCGGCACCCTGCTCAGAAGGTCGCACAGCAATCCTGCCAGCGCCAGAGCACGTAGAGGTGATCCTCGCCAGGACCGGGATAGGTGCGATGAATGCCCCAGCGGAACGGACTCTCACCGATCACATGGGCGCTGTTCGCTTCGGGCAGCGGATAGAACATCGAGAGCTTGTACTGGCTCTTCGGCAGGAAGGGCGCGAGCGGGGCCTCGCAGAGCGCGCCATCGCCCATGGTCTGCCGGGCCAGAACACGCCGATGCAGCGCGGCCATGACCCGGGTCGCCGACAGCGAGGTGGCGCGCACCCGCAGCCGCACACGCTGCCGACCCGAACTGAATCCACACTGCCCGCCT
>CAZTYV010000186.1:0-6537 GCA_964617675.1 uncultured Halochromatium sp.
TTATTGCGGCTGATGCCGCTACCAATGCCCAGTCCCCGGCTCGCCCTTGAAGGGGCCGACCAGCTCATTGGTGATCCAGCCACCATAGAAACCACCGGCCTGCGCCCGCACCGGCGCGCCGGCGACGACACAGCGCAACAGGTTGGGATAGGCGGCAAACCAGCCGGCGATGACGCTCGCCTCGGCCTGCGGCTGTCGATAACGCCAGAGCGCGTTGCTGATCCAGCCGGCGCTGCCCTCGACATCAAAGTACTCCGCCTCGCCCTTCCACTCGCAGAAGGTGCGGCGCGCGCTGGGCCGCAGACGGGCTTGATCGACCGCGTCTGGTGGCAGGTAAAACGCCGGTGGGCTGCCCGTTTCCAGCACCCGCATCGCGCGCTCGGTGCGGGCGATCTGCTGCTCGCCGGCATAGACTTCGATCAGCCGTGAGTCCGGGACATAGGCGGGTGGGCGAGGGTAATCCCAGACCGATTCCTGCCCCTCGGCGGGAGTGACAGCAAACGGTGGCCGCCTCTGGCCGCGATAGGTCCAGGCGTTGCGGGCGCGCTCGAGATCCTTTGGGTTCATGGGGTTTGGCTGCTCTGAGTGGGGCGGGGTTACCAAGGCTCAGTGGACGGGCGCAGATCCAGCTCAAAGGTCCAGGCATCCTTTGGCTGGCGATGCAGCCAGAGCAGCGTCTCGGCGATATGCTCGGCCTTGATCAGCCCCTGCTCACCGCGCGCTGCGGCCATTTCCGGCATCTCCTCACGCACCCGCGGGACATCGATGATGCCGTCGATGATCAGGTGCGCGACATGAATCCCTTGCGGGCCGACCTCGCGCGCCAGACTGCCAGCGAGCGCCCTGAGGCCATGCTTGGCCGCGGCAAAGGCGGAGAAGCCTGCGCTCTGCTTGATCGACGCGGTGGCGCCGATGAACAGCAGCGAGCCGTGACCGGCCGGCAGCATGCGCTTGGCGGCCTCGCGCGCGATCAAAAACCCCGCCAGGGTACTGCCCTGCCACAGCTCATAGAGCCGGCTGGGCTCGGTCTCGACCAGATGCCCCATCGCGAATCCGGCCGTTGCGAACACGATCAGCTCCGGTGTGCCGAAGTGCTCTGCCGCGCGGTTGAATAATGCGCTGACCTCGGCCTCATCACCGGCATCGGCCGCGACCGCCAGCGCGCGGCCACCAGCCGCCTCGATCTCGGCGGCGAGGGCGTCGAGTGCCTCGGCGTTGCGCCGGGTTAGCACCACTGGCCAGCCTTCAGCGGCCAGCCGCTTGGCAACGGCGGCACCGGTGCCGGAGCCCGCGCCGACGATCATCGCGTAACCTGTGTGCATACTCTGCGTCTCCTGGACGATGAACGTCCGAGCAAATGTCCGGTTGTGTTGAGCGCTAGTGTGACCGGTGAGCCCAAAAGGGCAAGACCATCGATCAAAGGGGATTGAGATGGCACGAATCAAAGAACCTGTGACCGCTGCGGTGCGGTTTCTCCGCCAGGCTGGCATCCCCTTTAGCGGCTACTGCTATGCCTACAACGGTGGTGGCACGGCTGAGGTGGCGCAGGCGTTGGGCGTCGATGAGCACCAAGTGGTGAAGACCCTGATCCTGGAAGATGAGCGACATCAGCCCTTGATCATGCTGATGCACGGTGATCGCGAGGTGGCAACCGGCGCATTGGCGCGCCAGATCGGCGCCAAGCGGATTCAGCCCTGTGCACCGCCGATCGCCGATAAGCATTCCGGCTACCAGGTCGGCGGCACCTCGCCGTTTGCGACGCGCCGGACCATGTCGGTCTACTGTGAGCGCAGCATCCTGCAGCTCGAGCAGCTCTACATCAACGGCGGCAAGCGCGGCTACATCCTGCGGCTGCGCAGCGCGGACCTAGAACGCCTGCTGTCGCCGCAGCTGGTTGAGGTGGCGGTCTGAGCCGGGGTTGCACGCCCGCTGTTTGGGGGCCGATCAGGGTGTGGCATTGACTGCCCAGGCTCGGCAGTGCGACGCTCCAGCGTTCGTCCTCGATTCGGACGGTGTCGAGCGGCCGCACGCCCGAGGTGTTCGATGGCGGCAGGAGGGTGAGCATCGGCATCGGATTACGGATATGATCGCCGCATCATGCCGCCCATTCCATCGCGCTTTGAGCGGCCGTTGCCGTGCTCGGTCAACATCAGGGTACCGCGATGAGTCCCAATCTTCGCCTGATCGGCGCCCTTGCGGCCCGGCACTGTCTGGCGTTAGCCGTGGCCGTGCGCGACACTCTCGGCGCAAGCGGCCGTTTCAGTCAGTGTTCCGGCTTGATAGGCCTGTAGCGCCTGCTCGACCGTTCCGCTGGCACCGGTTGCGGTCTCGATGCCCGCCTCCTGGAAGAAGCCGATGGCGCGCCCGCCCATGCCGCCGCTGATCATGACCTTCGCGCCTTGTTCCTGGATCCACGCCGGAATCTGGCCAGGCTCATGGCCCTGGGCAAAGGGGTTGGCGATGACGTCGCTGGCGCCGACGGCGCCGTTCTCCAACAGCACCAACACAAAGTAGGGGGCCTGTCCAAAATGTTGCGCGACCGGGCTGGCGAGACCCTGATCGGTTTCAGCGGTGATGGCGATCTTCATCGGTTTCTGGGCTCCAAAAGGATGCTATTCGGTGGATGACTGCAGAGTATCGGCCTCCCAAGCATCGTTGACCCTGATGTTTCGCAGTCTTGCCTCACGCCATCGGCTCCGTGCCTGGGTGAGCCTGGGTGAGCCTGGGCGCCTCGAGCGATCCACGGGTCATCGGACTCGACGCCCATCCGCGCATTCGGGCAAGCTCGGGTGATGAATCCGTTGGAGTCCCCACCATGAAAACCCTCGCTGCGCTGATCGTCGCCTGCCTGATCTTGCCAACCGCTGCCGCGCGAGCGCAGCCAGAGCCAGCATCCGCCGTCAGCTCCGATCTCGGTAAAGAGCAGCGCTGGCGTGAGCAGATCGTCGATAGTCTGACCTTTTCCGCGCGGGTGCTTGCGCTGCTGCTGGCCATGCTCGCCATGAGCGCGGCGCAGGCTGAGGACGCCGAGATCGCCGCGTTGTTTGCCGAGGCGGGGGTGGAGGGCACGCTCGTGCTCGCCCGCCTCGATGGCCAGGAGGTCATCGTGCACAATGAAGCGCGCGCCGAGCGCCGCCTGCCGGTGGCCTCCACCTTCAAGGTCTTCAACACCCTGATCGCCTTGGAGGAGGGCGCAATCAGCGGACCGGACGCGGTGCTGACCTGGGATGGTCGCCAGCATTCCTATCCGGCCTGGAACCAGGATCAAACCCTCAAGAGTGCCTTTGCCGTCTCCTGCGTCTGGTGCTATCAACGCCTGGCCGAGCGCATCGGCGCGGAGCGCTATCGCGCGCATCTGATGCAGGCTGACTATGGCGAGCTCCAGGAGCCCTTTGACACCACCGGGTTCTGGCTCGACGGCAGCCTGACCATCAGCGCTCAGGAGCAGGTACGCTTCCTGCGCCAGGTCATCGAGCGCCGACTGCCTTATCGTCCTGAGACCTACGCCGCCCTGCGCACGATCATGCTGGCCGAGGAGGGCAGCGAGCTCCGCCTCTACGCCAAGACCGGCTGGGCCGCGCGCGCGACACCGCAGATCGGCTGGTACGTCGGCTATGTCGAGACCGCCGATGCGACCTGGATCTTCGCCCTGAACATCGACACCCGCGATGAGTCCGATCTGCCCCTGCGCGAGGCGCTCACGCGCGACGCCTTGCAGGCGAAGGGGATCATCGACGGCTGAGTCCGCCTCGGCCTGTGCGTCGCAGCTCAGCCATCGTGCCCCGGCCGCGGGGGCAACGCGCCGCGTAAGTCCGCCAGCTCCCGCCGCACGGCCGCCAGTTCCTCCAGCACCCGGTCGGTATCGGCGTGCATTGAGCCCTCGAATTCCTCGCGCTCCTGCGCGTGCTCGGACTCATGCATGGTCTGCATGGTATCGACGATGATGCCGATGAACAGATTCAGCATGGTGAAGGTGGCGATGAGGATGAACGGGATGAAGAACAGCCAGGCCAGCGGATAGACCTCCATCACTGGGCGGACGATCCCCATCGACCAGCTCTCCATGGTCATGATCTGGAAGAGCGTGTACATCGAGGCACCGATGCTGCCGAACCACTCGGGGAAGTGACCCCCATAGAGGTTGGTCGCCATCACCGCGAAGACGTAGAACAACAGCAGCATCAGCCCGGCGATTGAGGTGATCCCAGGGATGGCCTGCAACAGCGCATCGACCACGAAGCGCAGCCGCGGCACCGTTGAGACCAGCCGCAGCACCCGCAGCACCCGCAAGGCACGCAGCACCGCCAGCGGCCCACTGGCCGGCATCAGCGCGATGCCGACGATGACGAAATCGAAGACGTTCCAAGGGCTGCGGAAGAAGCGCCCGCCGAAGGCGAGCAGCTTGCTCACGATCTCCACCACGAAGACGGCCAGCACGAGCCGATCGACGGCGGTCAACAGGGGTCCCGCGGCCGCCATCACCGTCGATGAGGTCTCCAGCCCCAGGGTCAGGGCATTGAGCACGATCAGCGTGATGATCAGGCGTTGAATGGGCGCCGATTCGATCCAGACGCCAAGGCGCGCACGCCAGGACGGGGATGACGACAGGGATGACGACATCGATGACCACTCCAGAGAGACAACAACAGCGCTACACGCGCAAGCGGCCCCCTTGCGCCGTGCGGGCTTCGGTTCGGGCTGTGGGGAGGGAGGAAAGCTCGCCGGGTCCAGGTCGCGCCGACGAAGTCTATCGCATTGCAGCAGCTGCGGCACTCGGCGGCGCGCTGGGTACCGTCGCCGCACCGCTTCAGGCGTCCACCGTCATTGCCGTGATCAGCGTCGACGCTCTCGTCCTGACCCTCGCACCGCACTGCGGCGCGGCCATCGATCGGCCGCGCCCAGGAGACTGTCCGACTTATCGGGGTATCGGCCGGGTGATTTTGCGGGGTCAGAGCCTTTCGTAAGCGGCTACATACCCATTCTCCACCCCCTGCAACCGAGCAATCCGCGCCTGCCGCTTTCGCTCCCAATCATCCACCGGATCGGCCCGGCTCCAGGCCTCGAACAATCGCTCATCCTGCCGTGAGAGCCGAAAGCCATAGGTCTCGCGCATGTACAGCATGATTCGCGCGATATCCCCACGCAGCGCCTCCGGCGGCTGCACCCGTCGTGCGGCCGAGTCGATGCGAATGCCGCAGTCGCCGTAGCGCGTGCCGCCGGTCACCATCCCCCAGCTGTAATCGCGCCGGTCGCCGTTGATCAGGCCGACCGCCGGGATCAGGTTCTGTAGATCGTTGTGCGCCGCGACGAAGGTCTCATCGACGCGCAGGCAGCACTCGCGCCCGGACATCAGATCACCGTCCTTCTCGCGACAGGCGCGGAAGGCCGCGGGCGATCGCCAGCAGCGGCGAAAGTTGCCGAACTGCGCCGCGGGGAAGACGTGCTCGGCCTCGACCCGGCGCGCGCGGGGGTTGCTGGCGTAGCGCTCCAGACCGCAGCCGGCGAGATTCACCTCGCCCCGACCATTGTACCGGCAGCCGCAGTAGGCCGTGACTCGCCGGCCGCGCTGCACCCGGTCGTAGAGCAGGTCCTTGGCCGCTGCGAAGCTGCCGGCTACGTGCGGCAGGTCGCCGCCACCGGCCGGTAGGGTCGGCTGCGGCCACCAGTCGCCAAGCAGCTCGTCGCGCAGCGCCCCGAGCCCATCGTCGACGAGATCCCCGATCCAGATGAGCGGGTCCGAGAGCCCGTGCGTCAGCTCCGCGAGCCCGGCGCCGAGGTCCGCATTGCCGGCCCGATCGAGGCCCCCGGCGAGCAGCGCGCCGCCCTCATCGATCAGCGCCGGGACCGCATCGCTGAGCCAGGCGCGCCCGCCGCGAAACAGCTCCGCGCCGATCTCGAGCAGCAGCGTACGCACCTCGCGCGCAATCGCCATTGCCTGCTGCGCCGGCGCCGGCCAGTCCGCGGTCGCGGAGGCTGGCACGAACGAGATCGCCGAGATCAGCGCCAGCCCGATGGCGACATCGCGCAGCTTGGCGCCGACGAACCGCAGCAGGCGCAGCGGTCTCCACAGCGACCCCGTCTTGGGCACGGCTCGCCGCGTGGCCGGTGAGGCGGGGGCCGGCTCGGCGCCTGAGCGCGGGCGGCGGGGGCTGGAGCGAGCGTTCGAGCGGGTGGAGGCGGCAGGGGAGCGGCGAGGCATACAGGACCGGCTTACAGCTGTCGGGTCGACGCGCGAGCCTACCAGAGGCCGCTGCGCGCCGCCTTGGCGGTGGCCGACGCCTCTCTGCTAACCGAGATAGACTGTCCCATCAATCTGGCCTCATGCGTCCAGGCCCGGGCCGCACTGACAGATGGGTTTGCGCCCCCTACCATCGGCGGGACCGCTCCGTTAACCGGTGTACATGAGTGAGCCCCATGAGTGAGCCCGGCCTGCTGATCCTCCACCGTCGCGAGACCCGCCTCGGCCGCGACCCACAGCCGATCGACCCATACACCGAGCCCATGGTCCCTCTGCCACTCATGGGCCGCGTCAGCGCC
>CAZTYV010000187.1:0-6497 GCA_964617675.1 uncultured Halochromatium sp.
CCGCGGAATTTGGCGAGGCGCTGCACCAGAGCAATGCCCTGCAACGCAGGCTCGAGCGCTATCTAGACCTGTTGATGAGCCAGGCAGAACGGATGGTGGCTTGCACCCGCTTTCATGTCGTCGAGGCACGCCTTGCCCGCTGGCTGTTGATGTCCCAGGATCGGGCTCACTCGAACCGCTTCCATGTCACCCACGAGGTGCTCTCTGCCATGCTCGGCGTACGCCGCGCCGGCGTGACCAGGGCGGCAACGGCTTTGCAAGGATGTCACCTCATCGACTACCGTCGCGGGGATATCACCATCCTTGACCGCGCCGGTCTCCTGGCCGCTGCCTGCGACTGTTATGGAGCGATGACAGCAATCGACCAACAGATCATGAACTGACGCGCAGGGCCGATGATCTCCTGCGAAGACTCCCCCAACCCTGCAGTTTGTGCGCTATGGTACACAGCGAGCCGCGTCGGTTAGACTCAGTTCCCACGGATGATGATTCCGCCTTCAGTCACGCTCGCTCGGAATCAAAGACAGATGACCAGGACAGCCACTCCCGCTTCTCCGCGGCAGAATCAGCTGCTCGCCGCGCTGCCCCGGGCAGAGTACGAGCAGCTGCACGGCGCCCTCGAGCCGGTTCCGCTGCCTCTCGGCAAGGTCCTGTATGAGTCCGGCGAGGAATTGAGTCATGTCTACTTCCCCACCACCGCAATCGTCTCCCTGCTGTATGTGATGGAGAATGGTGCCTCCGCGGAGATCGCCGTGGTCGGCAACGAGGGTATCGTCGGCATCGCCCTCTTCATGGGCGGCGAAACCATGCCGAATCGCGCCGTGGTGCAGAGCGCTGGCCACGCCTATCGCCTGAAGGGACCGGTGCTCAAACGCGAGTTCGCCCGCTTCGGCGGGCGGCGCCACGGCAGCTTGCAGCCTCTCCTGCTTCGCTACACCATGGCGCTGCTGACCCAGATGGCGCAGACAGCCGTGTGCAATCGCCACCACACGATCGACCAGCAGCTCTGCCGTTGGCTGCTCCTCAGCCTGGACAGGCTGCCGTCGAACGAGCTGGAGATGACCCAGGAGCTGATTGCCAACATGCTGGGCGTGCGGCGCGAGGGCGTCACCGAGGCCGCAGGACGTTTACAACGAGCCGGCTTGATCCGCTACAGCCGGGGCCACATTCAGGTGCTGGATCGAGCGGGGCTGGAGGCACGGGTTTGCGAGTGCTACGAGGTCGTGCGCCGGGAATTCGAGCGCCTGCTTCCGGCGCGGACCGCTCCCTAATCAAGCTGCGGCTCCGATGGGCGGCCAAACAGATACCCTTGGCCCCAGTCGACGCCGAGCTCGATTAGCTGCTCACAGGTGGCCTCATCTTCGACACGCTTCACCAGCGTGATCAGGCCAAGGTCTTGGGCCGCACGTTGGAGGCTGCTGAGCAGGATGCGTGCACGCGGCGACTCGAGCGCCTGCCGCACCAAGCCACAGTCAAGCTCGACGAACTTGATCGGCAAGGCGGCCAAGAAACGAAAACCACCCGACTCGCCCCCGCAGCGTCCCAACGCGAGCTGACAACCCACATCCAGCAACGGCGCCAGCGCCTTAGTCACCTGTGCCGTGCTCGTGACGACTTGCTCCTCGGCGATGGTCAGCACCACCGGCGGTGCCCGCCCAAGCGTGTCCGAAAGACCACTCAACGCTTCAGCCGCCCGATTGATCTCCTTCGGATGCAACAGCAGGTCTCCAGACAGGTCGACGAAGGATAACAACGCGGGATCGGATGCCGCTCGGCTCGTCTGCAGCTGCTCGATCACACCTTGCAGCAAGAGGGCATCCACCTTGTGCATCAGTCCAAGCTGCTGGGCAACGCCGAGAAATGCACCCGCGGCCAGGTTCCCTTGCACCGGATCGACGACGCGCGCCAGCGCCGCCTCGCCAACCAGATGCCGATCGCTGAGCGCAACGATCGGCTGGAAGGCTGGACGAATCGTGGTTTTGCGTAACGCATCCTGTAACTGCACGGCGATCGAGAGCGCACGTTGGCCCGCCTCGTTGCCATCGAAGACCACCTGATTGCGGCCAGCATTCTTCGCCCGATAGAGCGCGGCGTCGGCACGGGCCAGCATCTCGTCGGGGTCGTCGCTGCCGGTGCGCGAGCACGCGAGGCCGGCACTCAAGGTGATCAGGATCTCGCCAGAATCGGTCGAGATTGGGCCCGCCGCCACTGTCTCACGCATCCGCTCGATGCTCTGCACCGCTTGCGCCACGGTCGTGCTCGGTAGCAGCACGACGATCTCTTCGCCGCCCCAACGGCCGATCCAATCCGCTTGCCGCAACCCTTCGCGCAGCCGGGTCGCCACGCCCCGCAGGACCTCATCACCGGCGGCATGCCCGTAGGCGTCGTTCACCAACTTGAAGTGATCCAGATCTAAGATCGCCAGACAATAGGATGTGTTGGAGCGGCTCGCCTGACTGCGGATGCGCTCCACCGCTTGCCATAACCCGCGGCGATTGAGCAACCCAGTCAGCTCATCATGATCGGCCAGGTGGGCCAGCTTGAGCTCGGCCTCGTGTCGACGTGTCACCTCGATATGGGTGCCAGCGAGCTCGATGCTCCCAATCGCTTGATCACGGCTGCACACGCGCGCGCGATCCGATACCCAGACCCAATGACCGACGCGATGGCGGACCCGATACTCGGACTCGAAACGATCCAGCTCAGCCGCGAGCACTGGGCGCAACCGCGCCTCGATGCGCTCTCGGTCATCCGGGTGCACCATCGCCAGCCAGGCTGGCCAGTCGAGCTCGAGGTCGCCCGGCCGGTAGCCGAGCATGTTGTAGAAGCGCTCGTCGCCCTGCACTCGACCTTTTGGCAGCAAGGCACTGTAGGTGCCGATATCGCCGCCTTCGATGGCCAGATCGAGGCGACGCCGGACCTCGTCGCGCTCGTGCTCGGCGCGGCGCATTTCCGTCACATCCGTTAAGGTCGTGAGGCAGTTTAAGCTCCCATCGGCGCCTTGATGCGCGCGGCTATCGAAACGCAGGTCGCGCATCGGCCCGGCGACCGTAGCCCGCAGTTTGATCTCGGTGGTGATGGACGTCTCGTGCGCCGCCGCGAAGACCGCCCGCAGGTGGGCGAACAGCCGCGCGCTGTTGCCGTTGACGAGAAAGCCGCTTAGCGGACGATCGATGAGGCTGCCGCGCTCGCGCCCCAACAGCTTGGCAGCGGTCAGGTTCAGCGATCGCATGACGCCGTTGTGATCGAGCGTCAGATAGCCGACCGGCGCGAAATCATACAGCTCGGCGTAGCGGTGGCGACTCTCCTCGAGCTCGGCCTGCGCCTGGCGAAGGTCCCGATTCTGGATCTCGAGCTCGATCTGATGAAGCTGAAGATCGTGCAGCAGATGCTGCGTCTCATCCCCCCCGCCGCCATCGAGTGCGGCCTCTGCATCGCTCAACAGGCGGATGAGATCCGCTCTGCTGAGGTTATCGTGGCGTGTCATGGCGCATCCGAGTGCTCATGGAGGGATGTATCTGAAGTATAGGCGCGCCTTGAGTAACGCACGCCATTTATTCGGGGCAAGCACGCTCGGTGGTCGCGGCGGCCACCGGTTGGCCAGCACTGTCGACGAGAACAGAGGCGAAGATCGAGACCCTCAGATGTCCACCGTCCTTGCACACTCGGGTCAAGCTCACCGGCCCTTGCGCTTGCCCAGCGGCGACACCGCTTAGCAGGCGCTCGAGCTTGGGGTGATCCGAGGCCAGCATCATAGCGCTCAGGTGCTTCCCTAAGGCCTCTGACTCCGCATAGCCATAGATGCGCTCGGCCGCTGGATTCCAGGCGCGGATGAGGCCATCCAGGTCGAGCACCATGACCGCGTCGTTGGCATCACGGACCACCGCCGCCAGGCGGCGCTCCTCGGCGAGGCGATGCTCAAGGCGCTCGCGCTGCTTGAGGTCGTCGAGGTCGATGAAGACCAGAATGGCGCCGTCGATGCGGTTGTCGATCGTCTTGTACGGACGGATGCGCACCGAGTACCAATGCTCACTGCCATCCTCGATCTCGAGCAGGCGCGGGCTCATCTGATCGATGACCTCCAGCACAAGACGCTCGAGATTCGGGATCTCGAGATTCGACTTGATGTGGCTGATACGCCGGCCAATGTCCGCCGGAATCAGATTGAGCAGGGATTCCGCCGGCTTGGTAAATTGCCGGATGCTCAGATCGGCGCCGAGGATCAGGATCGGAAGCTCGACGCTGGAGAGCAGATTGATCAGATCGTTGTTGGTCTGGGCCAGCTCGCGGTTTCGGTTCTCGAGCTCATCGTTGACCGTCGCCAACTCTTCATTGGTCGACTGCAGCTCTTCTTTCGCGGTCTCCAGCTCCTCGTTGGCGCTCTGCAGCTCCTCATTGGCGGACTGCACCTCCTCGTTGGCGGCACTGAGCGCCTCATTGGTGCCCTCTTGCGCCTCGATGATCGACTGCATCGACGCCCGCGTGTCGATAAGCTCACGCTCCAACTCGGCCTGGTAGCGCAGCAGCTCACCCGTCGCTTCGGCAGCGGTGGCGGAAGCCGCATCGTCCGCCACCCCGGTCGAGGCGGCCAAGGCGGCGGCGGCACGCCCCTTGGGCATCGCGCTAGCGGTCCTTGGCTCGAACAGCACGACAAGATTGTTTTCGCCGCGTATGGCGCCGCCGAGCGCGAGCACCTGGATATCCACTCGCCGTTCCTGCCCCTCGACGAGCAGGCGCACGTTCTCTTTGCGTTGCTCGGTGCCCTCCTTGGTCGCGGCATAGATGGCGGCGCGCAGCTCGACCAGCAGGTCCGGATGGGCGAGCTTGTAGAGACTCAGAGACGCCGTCCCGGCGCCCGGCTCGATGTACGGCCAGGTCCGGCCGAGAAACCTCAGGATGTACTGATCGGGGTCGATCACGACGCCGACGGGCGCATAGCGCTCCAGGAGACGTCGTTCGATCTCCCGGTCCAAATCATAAACCCTGCTCTTGGGCCCAGGCTGGTCGACCCTTGCCGGCTCATCTAGTCGGGGTTTGGTCTGCAGGACAAGCGTGCTCAAAGGCCTCGTGGCCACCGATTTCTTCCGATAGAGCTTGGCCGTCTTGTCCTGCATCGCGAACAACGCCACCTGATCGCCGACAGTCTCGGAGCTACCGAGCAGCAAGAACCCCTCCGGCTGCAGGGCGTAATGAAACAGTTGCAACACCTTCTGCTGCAGCCGCGACTGCAGGTAGATCAGTAGGTTGCGGCAGCTCAGTAGATCGATACGCGAGAACGGTGGATCGCGGGTCAGGTCTTGGAGCGCAAAGATGCAGCGATCGCGGATCGATTGGCAGACCTGGTAGCCTTTGGCGACTCGCTGAAAATAGCGCTTGAGCCGCTCGGCCGAGACCTCGTTAGCGATGCTGGGTGGATAGATGCCGGTGCGTGCCGTATCGATCGCCTCATCATCAACATCGCTGCCGAAGATCTGGATATCGGGTACTGGTGTGCTCTCCGCGACCTCTCCAAGGTACTCATCCAGCGCGATGGCGATCGAATAGACCTCCTGTCCGGTCGAGCAGCCTGGCACCCAGATCCGCAGCGGCAGGCTCGACGAACGCCCGGCCAATAACGCCGGAAAGGCGATTCGATGCAGTGCCTCGAAAGCATCGGGGTCGCGAAAGAAGCCGGTGACATTGATCAGGATGTCATGGAAGAGGGCATCGATCTCCCCGGCGTCATGCTGGAGCAGCTGGATGTAGCGGGCGGTGCTGTCGAGCTTGTGCAGCAGGATGCGCCGCTCGAGCCGGCGCCGGATCGTCGTCTCCTTGTAGGCAGAGAAATCGTGCCCGCTGCGCGCGCGTAATAGGATGAAGATCTTGTTCAGCTCCGTCGGGCTAGCGGAAGTCACCGCTTCCGCAGGCTGAGCGATCTGATCCGGGCGCAGCAGGGGGTGGCGTGCCAAACGGCCGAGCTCGCGCGCGATCTCGGCCGGCGGCATCACCAGATCAATACAACCGGCAGCGACCGCGTTCGCCGGCATGGCGTCGTATTCAGCGCTCTCACGATCCTGCGCGAAGGTAATGCCGCCCGCCTCCTTGATGGCGCGACAGCCGAAGCTGCCGTCCGAGGCCGTCCCCGAGAGCACGACGCCGATCGCCTTGCTGCCGCGATCCTCGGCCAAACTGGTGAAGAACAGGTCGACCAGGTGATAGGCGCGCTCCTGCTCCCCGTCCTCGGGCAGCACGAACAGGCGATTGTGCAGCAAGCTCAGCCGCTGTCCGGGGGCGATTGCGTAGACCTGATTCGGGGCCAGTCGCAGACCATCGCTGGCCAACTGAATCGGCATCGGGCAGTCCTTGGCCAGCAGCTCGACCAGCAGCGAGGGATGATTCGGGGCCAGATGTTGGATGAGCACGAAGGCCATGCCGGTATCCGGCGGCAGGTCCCGCAAGAGCGCCTTGAACGCCGCCAGGCCACCGGCAGAGGCACCGATCCCAACCACCGGGATGTC
>CAZTYV010000188.1:0-3720 GCA_964617675.1 uncultured Halochromatium sp.
AGGGCAGAGGGGGGCAGCGACCTAGAACAGATGCCGGCGCTGGTTCTCGGTCATCAGCGCGTACTGCAGCAGCCTGAGCTCGGCGTCGGGCATCGATGCGCCGCCATCCGCCTCGTTTAGGGTCCAGGCCCGTGCGGTCGCCGACGCGACGCCGAGCTGCCGGGCGACATCCTCGATGCCGAGCCCGTGGGCCTGCATGATTTCTTGGAGGATGCGGCTATTGTCGTGCATGGCGTCGCCCGCGTCGGTGATCAGTAGTCGGTGATGACCACATCGCTGAGCCGGTTCGCGCGGATGTCCTCGAGCGAGGGCAGCAGGGCATAGGACTGGAGGTTTTGTCCCGAGAAGCTCTTGCGTGCTCGAGCCCGTGCGAGCCAGGCGGCCAGGTTGGGCCGGGCATCGATCAGCGCACCCTCGCCGGCGAGGCCAAGCAGATGGACATAGGCCGTCCAGTGGACGTCGGCGTAGCTGTAGGGGCCAATGATGTACTCGCGACCGGCGAGCTGCTCGTCGAGTGCATCCAGCATCGGCACCAGCGCCGCGCGTGCCTCGGCAACGGCGTCGGTCTCCACTGCCTGACCGAGTCCGGCGGCCCCCGCGTCGGTGGGCGGCCCGGCGAGAACGGCCTGGACGATCCGCTGCACCAGCGGCCCGGCATCGCTGCGGGCGATATCCACCCAGTATTCCTGCTGTGCCAGCAGCGCGGCGTTGCGCGGCGGCATTCGATTGCCGAGCCCACGGCCCTCGACGAAGCTCAGGATGCCGAGGTCCCCGCAGACCTGGTAGTGTGCCTCCTTCAGTGCCGGCATCATCCCGGTTGGCGAGATGCGCAGATAGTCCTCGCTGCGGTGCTCACCGGCGTCGATGTCGAGCGCCCGGGTCTCCACTTCCAGACCCTTTTCCGCCGCGATGATCAGACATTTGAGCGTGTCGGCATCGGCCGGATGGCCGAGCAGCTGCATCACGTACTGGGTCTTCTTCAAGTCGCCAGCCGCACCGTAGCGATCGTCGGAGTCCAGTGCCTTGGCGCCGCTGCCGAAGGCGAATAGGTCGTTCATGTCGTCGTCTCCCCAGGGTCGCGGGTCCGTCAGGCGACGGACTTCAGGCGTTTGTCTTGAATCTCGTCGACGCTGGCCAGCGCATCGTAGGTCGAGCGCCCAGGCGGGCCCTTGCGGGCCCGGATCCGTTCGAGCCAACCGCCAAGCTCTGCATGCGGGTCGAGCAAGGCTTGCTCGCCGCTCAGCAGGCACAGGTGCAGGTAAGCGGTCCAATGCACGTCGGCGATGGAATAAGGCCCGACGATGAAGGTTCGCCCGTCAGCCATCGCGGCGTCCAGGAGCGCGAGCGCGTCGGACAATCTCGAGCGCGCCGCGTCGAGCTCCGCCTCCGCGACCGGGCTCGCGCCGGGCAGCAGCGGGGCGACAAGCGTCGTCACCGCGGGTTGGGCCAGACGTTGACCGAGGTCGATCCAGTAGTTCTGCTCGCCCAGTACCGATGCCTTCTTCGGCATCAGCGAAGGGCCCGCGCCTTTGACGTCGAGATAGGCCAGCACGGCCTGGGCGCCGCTGATGACGAAATCGCCATCGCGCAGGCAGGGGACCTTGCCGAACGGCGACAGGGCGCGGTACTCGGGCCTGTCGCAGGCGCGCTCGCCGATGTCGACCAATTGCGTGTCGAGCGCAATGCCGCGCTCGGCGGCCATCAGCAGGCACTGGTTGGTGCCCGGATCGGCCGGATAGCCGCGCAGCTGCATTGCGGTTTGCTTGTGCTTCTTCTTGCCGAATAGGCCCATGTCAGTGTCTCCCGATGTCGATTCCCCGCGCCGACGCGGCGGGACTTGCCGCGACGCGCTGCGGTGACGCTTGTGTCGACGCCTACCCGCTACTCCCAGCGGAAAGGCTCGTCTTTGGCAATCGCGAAGAACATCCAGACGTCGATGGTCAGGATGGCGATGAAGGCGAACGCCGTGCCGAGCGCCCAGAGTGGGTCTTGGTGGTGGGCGCCGACACCAAGCAGGACCAGGCCGTAGATGCAGAGTGCGGTGAAGGCGGCGACAGCGGAGAAGGCCTTGAACGAAACCATGTTGGAAACCTCTTATCGTTGATTGGTGGCGCTGCGCGCCGCCGGTGCTCCGGCCGCGCGCATCCTGGGGCGGGTGGCGCCTCAGACGGCGGCGGCGAGCTGCTCCATGTCGTGCCATCCCGCCTTTTCATTCATGCGCTGGGCAATGCGACGCTCACCCTCGGAGGCCATTTCGGCATCCCATTTGGCGAGATGCGGCTTGATGAAGCTCTCCCAGAGCGGCGGAATCAGCAGCAGCGAGAACATGGCGTAATAGCCGAGCCCGGTATCCGGCGAGCCGACCTCCTCAAGCTCCCAGAAGTGGGTCTCGCCGCGGTCGTGGTGATCACCCTGGCGCCCGATCTCAATGAAGCCGAACTGGGTGACCGGCGAGTTGCCGACATCCCAGGAGTGGCGGTACTCGATGGGCTGCCCCTTCTCGCGGATCAACCCGTAGTGCTCCAGGAAATTGAGCACCTCCAGCTCGAAGCCCGAGATGATCCACATGGCGAGCATCACGCCGAGGCCGACCCAACCGCCGGCCCACCAGAATAGAAACACCGTTGGCAGCGCCATCAGGTATCCGCGGATCCAGCGGTTCTGCGGCGAGATGAAGAACTTGCGTAGACGGCTCAGGCGCTTCTGCTCCATCAGGAACAGAAAGCGGGACTGGCCGAAGTGCGACAGCAGATAGTGCTTGTAGATGTTGCGCCCACGTGGACAGGTGGCCGGGTCGTCTTCATGGCCCAGTTCGAGGTGGTGGTTGTAGACATGGGCGTAGCAGAAGTGGGCGATCCCGCTGAGACCCATCATCCAGCGCGAGATCACGAACGTGGGACCCTTGGTGTGGGCGAGCTCGTGGCCGAACATGATGCCAAGGCCCATGTAGATGCCCGCGCTGAGAGTCGCGCCGATCAGCTGCACACCGGTGATGCCGGTCTGCACGGCCAGAGCGGGCGTTTCGACGCCGAAGATCTGCATCGCACCGAGCAGTTGGAGGCTACCGATTGGCACGCCCGCGACATACTCATAGACGCGCCATGCAAGCGAGAGCTGCAGCAGGATGAACACGGGCAATTGCGCGTACATCATTGCGTTCAGCAGCCATGGGATGCCGTTTAGCTCGCCGTTACGATCGGTGCCGGCCGGAGCCGCGCGCATGGGGGTGATACTGGTGATCCAATCGGCCAGGATCGCCGCGATGAACATGACGACGCCGAACCAGACCCAATGACCGCCCAGGACGATGCCGCCCATGGCCATGAAGATCATCACCGGCGTCATGAAATAGCGCAGATTGACGAGAAGCTTATTCAACGAGATGTCCCCCGCGTGTGGTGGTAGGAGGCCAAGACTCTACGGGGCCCGCCCAAGGGCGCCTATACGTACCAATACGAGGGCCCGCGACTTGCGGGTCGGGCCGGCTGCCGCGGGCGGCTTGGCGGCAGGCGGTCCCGTTGCCGAGACAGGTTGTCATCGCCTGTAGCGCTTGGTGTTGCACTTGGTGTTGTACTGGCCGCTGTTCAGCGGCCTGCTGCTCGAGCGGAATCGGGCAGTCCGCTACGCTCGCTGCTCGCAATGATCGCCGCGTCAGCGGTGGCGACGGGCTCGCTGGCTGGTCCCTGGTCCCTGCCGTCGGCCTCGCGGCTGACCTTGGCT
>CAZTYV010000188.1:3730-6380 GCA_964617675.1 uncultured Halochromatium sp.
TTGTACTGGCCGCTGTTCAGCGGCCGGCTGCTCGCGCAGAATCGGGCGGATCGCCGCGCTCGGTGCGAACCAACGATCGCCTCGTCAGCGGCGGCGGCCGGGCTCGTTGGCTCGTCCCTGGGTTCTGCTGTCCGCCTCGCGGCTGACCTTGGCTCGCCCTTTGCTTAGCCGCCTTGTCATCAGCGCCATCGCCGTCTCTCGGCGTGATGGCGCGGCCGACTGGAGCCCGAGCCGATGCCAGACCAAACGCCTTCGCCGCCGCATGCCGGCGCGGATTCTTCCGCGCACGGACTGCTGCCCGCCCTACACGCCCTGATGGATGAGCTCGGCCACATACCCGAGCAGGCCATCGCCGCGCTTGCCAAGACCCATCATGTCTCGCGTGCCGACGTGGAAGGCGTGATCGGCTTCTATCATGACTTCCGTCGTGCGCCGCGCGCGGGCAGGCTGCTGCGGATCTGCCGCGCCGAGTCGTGCCAGGCGATGGGTGGCGAGTCCCTCGCGGCCCATGCCGAGCGCTACGCGGAGATGCGGCGCGCATCGGTGCCCGATGCGCCGGCCGTAACGATCGAGTCGGTCTATTGTCTCGGCAACTGTGCCTGCTCGCCCGCGGCCGAGATCGACGGTCAGCTCATCGGGCGGGCCAGCACTCAGCGGCTCGAGCAGCTTATTGAGGGGCACGGCCGATGAGCCTGCGTATCTTCGTACCTGGCGACTCCGGGGCCGTCTCCGTTGGCGCCGATGAGGTCGCGCGAGCGCTCGCGGCGCAAGCGAGCGAGCGCGGGATGGCCGTGCAACCGATCCGCAATGGCTCACGCGGGCTCTATTGGCTCGAGCCGCTGGTTGAGGTCGAGCGCGATGGCGTGCGCATCGGCTATGGTCCGGTCGGCGCCGACGATGTACCTGAGCTGCTCGATGCGCTCTGCAGCGGTGCCGATCATCCCCTCTGTCTCGGTCCGACAGCGGAGATCCCCTATCTCGCGGCCCAGAAGCGGCTGACATTCGCGCGCGTCGGAGTCATCGACCCCCTGTCGCTGGACGACTACCGCGCGCACGGCGGACAGCGTGGGCTCGAGGCCGCGCTCGCGATGGCCTCGGGTGAGATCGTCGACGTCGTCGAGGCGTCCGGACTGCGCGGGCGCGGTGGAGCAGGGTTTCCGACCGGAATCAAGTGGCGCACAGTGGCCGGCACGCCCGGCGCGCAGAAGTACATCGTCTGCAACGCCGACGAGGGCGACTCCGGCACCTTCTCCGACCGCATGCTGATGGAGGGAGACCCCTGTGCGCTGCTGGAGGGTATGGCCATCGCCGGCCTTGCGGTCGGCGCGGACCACGGCTACATCTATCTGCGCTCCGAGTATCCACACGCCTGGCGTGCGCTGAGCGCAGCCATCGAGCGCGCCGAGCAGGCGGGCCTGCTCGGCGACGACCTGCTCGGCAGCGGCCGGCGCTTCCGGGTGGAGCTGGTCAAGGGCGCCGGCTCCTACGTGTGCGGTGAGGAGACCTCGCTGCTCGAGAGCATCGAGGGCAAGCGTGGTCTGGTCCGCGCCAAGCCGCCGCTGCCGGCCGTGGAGGGGCTGTTTGGATGCCCCACCGTGGTCAACAATGTGATCACGCTCGCCAGTGTGCCGGCGATCCTAGCCGATGGCGCCGACGCCTATGCATCCCTGGGCGTGGGTCGCTCCCGTGGCACGCTGGCCTTCCAGCTCGCTGGCAACTGTGCCCGGCCGGGGCTGGTGGAGGTGCCGTTCGGTCTGACCCTGCGCGAGCTACTCGAGGATTTCGGTGGGGGCACCGCCAGCGGGCGGCCGATCCGCGCCGTGCAGGCGGGCGGCCCGCTCGGCGCCTATCTGCCCGAGGAGCGGTTCGACCTGGTGCTCGACTACGAGGGCTTCGCGGATGCCGGGGGCACCATCGGTCACGGCGGTCTGGTGGTCTTCGACGACCGGGTCGACATGGCCGCGATGGCCCGTTATGCGATGGCCTTCTGTGCCGAGGAGTCCTGCGGCAAGTGCACGCCCTGCCGGATCGGCTCCGTGCGGGGCGTGGAGCTCCTCGACCGTATGATCGGCGCCCGCGACGCGGGCGCCAACGACGATACCCTACTGCGCGAGCTGTGCCGGACCATGGTGGACGGATCGCTGTGCGCCATGGGTGGGATGACGCCGTTTCCGGTGCTGTCCGCGCTCAACCACTATCCGGAAGACTTCGGGCTTGCTGCCCGGGGAGCGGAGGAGATTCGATGAGTCTGCAGCAAACGCGAGACCTGGGCACGCCAGCCCGTGCCGGCGAAGCCACCGTGGAGCTCACCATCGACGGTATCCCGGTGCGCACCGCGCCTGGCACCTCGGTGATGCGTGCCGCCGCCGAGGCCGGCATCACCATCCCCAAGCTCTGCGCCACCGAGCAGCTCGAGGCCTTCGGCTCCTGCCGGCTCTGCGTGGTGCAGATCGCCGGTAAGCGCGGCTTCCCAGCCTCCTGCACCACGCTGGTGGAGCCAGGCATGGAGGTCTCGACCGAGACGCCGGCGGTGGCAAAGCTGCGGCGCAACGTCATGGAGCTCTACATCTCCGACCACCCGCTCGACTGCCTGACCTGCTCGGCCAACGGCGACTGCGAGCTGCAGGACGTGGCCGGCGCCGTCGGACTG
>CAZTYV010000189.1:0-1618 GCA_964617675.1 uncultured Halochromatium sp.
CCGCCACCCCCCGCGACCAAGCGCGCCGCCTCGCGCCAGCCATCATCACCGCGTTGGAAGACGTAGGCGGCGCCACCCTGATCGCCGTCGACCTTGGCCGCGGGCGCCCCGATCAAGAGACGCTCGCCGGAGATCGCCAGCGCGCGACCGAACTGATCGCCAATCGCAGCCTGGCCGGGCGAGAGCGTGCGATGTCGCCCCAGGTCGAGCGCCTCGCGCTCGAACAGATAGGCCGCGCCGGCCAACTCGGCGCGCTCGGTGCGTGCCCGGGGCGCGCCGATCAGCGCATAGCGCTCAGCGAGCGCCACGGCGGCGCCGAAGCGATCGCCGATCGCCGCCTCTGGCGTGCTCAGGCGCCCCTGCAGCTGTACCCCCTGATCCGAGAGCGCATAGACCTGCACCACGCCTGGATTCAGGCCAACCTCGTCGATCACCGCGCCGACCAAGGCGCTCTGCCCAGCGAGCGCCACCGCAATGCCGAAGCCCTCATCCTCCGGCTCTGCCTGGAGCGCCAGGCGTTGGCGCCAACGCTGCCCGCTGCGCTCGAAGAGATAGGCGCGACCGGTGCGCTGCTCGACGGAGTCGTCGAGGTAGGCGCCGATCAGGGCCCGATCGCCGTCAAGCGCCACCGCATAGCCGAAACGCCCTTGGGCGAGCTGTCCCGCGAGCTTCTGCTGCTGAGCCCAAACACCCTGCCGGCGCTGGAACAGGTAAGCCGCGCCGGCGTCCGAGCCCTGCTGATCGTCGCGCCAGGCCCCAATCAGGGCGGTGCCGTCTTCGATCGCTACCGAGAAACCGAAGAAACCGAGGTCGGTGGCATCGCTGGCAACGAGCTTGGCGTGCTGCTGCCACCCCGCCTCAGAGGCCTGAAAGAGATAGGCCGAGCCCGCGTCAACGCCGCCGTCATCGTCACGGTAGGCGCCGATCAGCGCCGTCTCGCCGTCGAGCGCCACCGCGCTGCCGAAACGGTCGTCGGTGCGCCCATCCTCGGCCTTGAGCTTGGCTCGCTCGACCCAGCCCGCGTCAGTTGCCTCGAACAGGTAGGCCGCGCCCGAGTTCACGCCGTTGTCACGATCGCCGTAGGCACCGATCAACGCGGTGTCGCCATCGAGCGCCACCGCCCGCCCGAAGAGATCGCCGGAGGCACCAGCAGCCGCGGTCAATTTCGCGACCTGCTCCCAGCCGCCGCCACGCCGCTCGAACACATAGGCGGCCCCGGCATCACCGGCGAAATAGGCATCCTCGCCGCCCAAGGGCGCGCCAATCAGGGCCCGATCGCCATCGAGCGCCACGGCGGCGCCGAAATAGCTGCCGGCCTGCGCATCCCCGGCGGTGATCTTGGCCTGCGGCAGCCAATGCTGGCCCTCACGGACGAAGATATGCGCGGCTCCGGCATCGCGTCCATGGTCATCGTCGAGCCAGGCACCGACCAGGGCGGTATCGCCGGAGACCGCGATCGACCAGCCGAAGAAATCGCCGCCAGCGATCCCGGCGGAGCTGATGCGCTGCTCATTGAGGATGAGCTCAGGGCCGTCCGCGAGTCGGTCCCCGAGTCGATCCCCGAGTCGATTCGGGCCGTCGTCCGCAAGTTGATCCGATGCGTCGAGCGAGACCTCGG
>CAZTYV010000189.1:1628-6335 GCA_964617675.1 uncultured Halochromatium sp.
GGAGCTGATGCGCTGCTCATTGAGGATGAGCTCAGGGCCGTCCGCGGGGCGATCCCCGGGTCGGTCCCCGAATCGAGCCCCGAGTCGATCTGGGCCATCGTCACCAAGTTGATCCGATGCGTCGAGCGAGACCGCGGCGAGCGCGCAAGGTTGCCGCTCCGTCGCGGGTTGTTGGGCGAGCGCAGCCGCCGTGATCGAGGCACCCAGGGTCACACCCAGCAGCGCGAGCGCAACCCCGCTGGCGGCCATCGCAGCCAACTCAGGGCACAGGCCGCGCCATCTGATCAACATCGACCCCCATGGCGCCAACGCTCTGGTTCAGCGCGCGAAACCGGATCGACATGTCGTGCACGCTGGTGTTCATGCTCGCAACCGTGCCGCTGAGGTGGGTGGTTGCCCCGTCCATCTGCGAGACCGCCTGCTCCATCACCAGGACGTGCGAGGACATCTCGCGCATCTGCTCGGCGACCACCGGCATCAGCAGCACCTGTCGATCGATCGCCGCGACCTCGTCACTCATCTGATCCATGCGCTCGGAGACGCGGGCGAAGAGCGTGGCCATTTCCTGCATCCGGGTGATCACCAAGCGGACCTCGTCGGTGAGGTTGTTGACGAAGTAGAGGTTCGAGAGCGCGAAGGCGGCAACGAGCCCGATCAGGAAACGCACCCAGAGCGCGGCCCCCGGCCGATGCCGGCCCGTGGCCTTGTCGCTGCGCTCCAGGTCCTGCTCAAGATCGCCGAGGAGCTGGCTCAGGGCATCGATCCGGTCACGCTCGATCATCGGAACGGGTTCATCCAGTTGAACATGCGCATCGGCTGCGACATCCGATTCACATCCTGACCCATGCGCCCGACCGTCTGCTCCATCACCTGGAACGACTGGCGCATCTCGGCCAGGCTCCTGTTCATGGTCTCGACGTCCTGATCGATGCGGGTCACCGAGCCGGCCATCCCGACCACATCCTGCGACATGAAGGCGACGCCACCGTGCATGCCATCGACGTGGCGGATCACATCAGGCAGCGAGCGCATCGCCGCCTCAATGCTGCGCACCGAGCCCTGCATCTGATCCATGTTGTCGGCAACCTGGGCGAATTGTCCATTCAGGCGCGTCACGGCGTTGGTCGCATCGGGCAGCTGCCGCGACAGCATGATGGTCAGGAACGAGAGCGAGGCGACCAGCAGCACCACGGCCCCGAACACCAGCTGATAGAGCAAGGTGACTCGGGCCTCGATGCGGCCTTGCCGCGCATCGATGCGACGGATCAGCCCAGCGAAGCGCTCGGTCACTTGATCGATTGCTTGGTCGTCGGACGGTCGCATCAGCCTCAGCTGCTCGATCCTGACGAGCCCTCGGGCTCGGCGTCGCTCAGACTCAACCCGGGCGAGGCCACCGCGCGAGGCGCGAAGAGCCCACTCGCGAGATCGTCGCCCGGGCCGGCGAGACCGGGCCAGAAGCAGGCGTCGCGCGCCCCGCAGCGCGACAACATCAGGGCGACGGCCAGGTCATCGGGCTGCTGCTCGGCGAGGCGCGAGAAGAGCGCCCCGGCGCGCTCCCAGTCGCTGTCGAGCAACGCCTCGAGCCCCTGCTCATAGGCCTCGATCGCCTGCATCCGCGCCGGCGGCAAGGCCTGCTCGCGGCTGTCGATCAGCTCGAACAGCTCGAGCGTCCTGGCTGCATTGCTCAGCGGCATCACGTCGAGCCGCCGGGTCCAGAAGCGCTCAGCGATCTGCTGTTGCACCTCGCCGGTAATAATGATGCGGGTGCCGTAGCGGCGGTTGAGCTGATGCAGGTCCCAACCGAGCGCGACATTGTCCCCGATCGCGGTCCAACTCATGCGTTGACGCGAGCCGATGGTGCCGACAATGGCCCGCCCATAATGCACCGAAAAGAGATTGACCGGCGGTGGCGGCTCGCCGGGTGCCCCGGTCTTCGACCATTCCGCGCGCAGAGCGGCCTCGGCCTCGCGGCAGGCGATCGCCGCCCGGCAGGCGCGCTCGGCACCGTTATCGATCGCCACCGGCGCACCCCAGAAGGCGAGGATGCTCTCGCCGAGGAAGTTATCGATCGTCCCCTTGTAGCGCAGGATGGTCTCGGTGAAGAGGTCGATCTCACGCGCGAGCCGCTCGACGATGCGCTCGGGTGGCAGACTGCCGCAGAGGCTCGCTAGATTGGTCGCACCCGTGACCAGGATCGCCAGCTCGCGGATCTCGGCGCCCGGCTCGATTCGCTTCCCGGACTGGATAAGCGCGCGCCCGATGTCGCGCGGGACGAACTTCTCCAGCGAGCGCAGCGCTTGACTCATCTTCCAGATCGAGTCGTCCATCGCCTCGATCTCGGTGAACCGCGAATGCACGCGCCTCACCTCGGCGAAGCGGAACTCGCGGATCAGCTCGGTGTTGCGCACCAGACGCTTGAGCGGCTGAAACAGGCGCAGCGCCAGGAAGGAGAGCGCGATGGTGGCCACGATCAGCATGATCAGCGAGACCGCCGCGGCCTCACTCATCAGCAGTCGGGCAGACTCGAGGAGCGAGGCGGACGGCACCACCGTCAGCAATTGCCAGCCGTCACCGACACCCGACGGGAAGGGCTCACGAACGCCGAGATAACCCTTGCCGTCGGTCTCGGTCAGGCTGTAGCCAACGCGGTTGATCCCAGAGACGCGCGCGTCGGACTCGGTTTGGCCTTGGTAGGCATCGACCAGCCAGGCCTCCGGCAGGTCCTCGACCTTGCGCAGCTCGCCGGAATCGGGCGCATCAGCGCCCAGCCGGATCGAGCTCGGGTAGGCAACGAGATGACCGGCGGCGTCGATGATTAGGGCAACGCCACCACGGGCGACACGCTGCTCGGTGAGGAAGGCGGACAGACTGCTCAGTGAGATGTCGACGCCGACGACGCCGAGCAGGGCCCCATCGGGGGTGCGCACCGCGGCGGCGGCCGTGATGCCACGCTCACCGGTGCCCGCGAAGCGGTACACCGACGACCACTGCAGACCCTGCCCGGCAACGGCCTGCTGATACCAATCACGCGATCGTGGGTCGTAGCTCGCGTCGCCATTGATATGGGCGATGGGATCGAAATCCGGGTCGCGGTAGGTGAGCTGCTCGGTGGCCGCAGACGAACGCTGACCCTCAGCCGCATCGCGGCGAATCAGCCGGGTCAGCGACTGCGGCGAGCGACGCACCTGGATGAAATCGCCGTCGGGCCCGGCAACATAGACGGATTCGAGCTGAGGCAGCAGCTCGAGCTGCAGACCGAAGAGGCGAAACAGCGCCTGGTGGTCGGCGAGCCCCTGCTCGGAGACCAAGAGCGCGTTCAGCTCGGTGAAGTCGCGCGCCGCCTCGAACAGCGCGCCGGTCTTGGCGATCACCTTGGCCGAAAGCTCAGCGAGGATGTCGGCCGAGAAATCGAGTGAGGCCTCGGTGGCACGTCGATAGGTGTTCGACGAGACCGCGAGCACCGTCAGCACCAACAGACCAACGAAGAGCAGGACAAAGGCCGCCTTGTAGCTTCGGATCATTGGCCCGAGCCCTGAACGCGGCGCATCAGGCGGACCCAGAGGCGGACCCAAAATCGCGGTCGTCGCGGTCTGCGCGCTGGTCGTGGTCCGAAAGGTCGACACCCGACGCGCCGGCAGTCCGATAGACGGCCTCGACGTCTCGACAGCGACGCGTCAGATAGGAATGGCGCACATCCACCAGGGCCCGACCGTGCAGGGCCGTGCGCCCCACCAGCATGCGAAAGCGCATGCTGTCGCGGTCGGTCAGGGTCAGCTCCACCGACCAGCGTTGGCCACCGACCTCGAGCGCGGCGGCAATCACCGGGCGCTCCTCGCGATGGCCGCCCGAGTCGCTCACGATGCGCTGGTCGAGCAGCGGCGCACGGCAGCGCACCACGAGATCGTCTCGGCCCTGCAGCGGGTGAACCGCAAAGTCTACCCAGTCGGCGCCCCCGTCGCGGAAGCGCTCGACCTGGAAGGCATGCAGGGCCGAGGTGCGTGCCCCGGTATCGACCTTGGCCTTGATCAGGGGTAGCCCGAGCTCCGGGAGACCCACCCATTCCCGCCAGCCAAGGGTCACCAGGGCATCATCCATCAAGCACCGCTCATGAACATGTTTAGCATCAGCTTATTGAGACGGCCGACGAACGCCGAGGGATCATCGAGCTGTCCACCCTCGGCAAGGATAGCCTGGTCGAGCAGGATCATGCCGAGGTCGTCGAAACGGGTCTTGTCGGACTCGGCCTCAAGCCGGCGCACCATCGGATGCTCGAGGTTGACCTCGAGCGTCGGCTTCATGCTCGGCGCATCCTGGCCGACGGCCTTGAGCACACGCGCCAGGTTGGCGCTCATGTCGTGCTCACCGACGACGATACAGGCCGGCGAGTCGACCAAACGCGTGGAGACCCGCACTGCATCAACGCGCTCCCCGAGCGAGTCCTTGAGCCGCTTGAGCAGGTCCTCGTGCTCCTTCTCCGCCTGCTCGGCCTTCTCCTTCTCCTCCTTGTCCGCGAGCTCGCCGAGATCGAGCTTGCCCTTGGTCACCGACTGCAGGTGCTTGTCCTTGTACTCGTGCAGGTTGCTGACCAGCCACTCGTCGACGCGATCCGAGAGCAGCAGCACCTCGACACCCTTCTTGCGGAAGACCTCCAGATGCGGGCTGTGGCGCGCCGCCGCAGGGCTGTCGGCGGGGATGTAGTAGATGTCC
>CAZTYV010000190.1:0-6327 GCA_964617675.1 uncultured Halochromatium sp.
ATGGACGAGCGCGTCGAGAAGGCGTTGCGCAGTGCCGCGCTCTGGACCGAGGTCAAGGACAAGCTCAAGAACAGCGGCCTGTCGCTCTCCGGCGGTCAGCAGCAGCGGCTCTGTATCGCGCGCGCCGTGGCCACCGAGCCGGACGTCTTGCTGATGGACGAGCCTTGCTCGGCATTGGACCCGATCGCGACGCGTCAGGTCGAGGAGCTGATGCTGGAGCTGAAGGAGCAGTATTCGGTGGCACTGGTGACACACAACATGCAGCAGGCCACGCGCGTGGCGGATACCACTGCCTTCTTCTCAGTGGACATCTCGCAAGGGAGCCGCACCGGTTATCTGGTCGAGATGGGCGAGACACGCCAGGTGTTCGAAGATCCGCAGGCCGAGCTGACCAAGGAGTACGTCTCCGGCGAGTTCAGCTGAGTGGCGGGCGCTCGCTCCGCGCGGCATCAACAACTCGCGGCAGTCGGGCAGGGCGCCTCCTCTACCGGCGGGCTCGTCCCGCATCGGCGGACCTCGATGGCGAAGACGCGACGATTGAATCTGGGCGCGATCGAGGACTCGCTGCGAGCGGTACAAAGGGATTTCGCGCGCATCAATGCGACCCTCGATACCCCGCGCGATCCGCTTGGTGAGGATGTCCTGCAGCGCATGCTGCTCGGTTATCAGCAGGTCGATCGCTACCTCGGCGAGGGCATCGATCTGTTTGCCCTCGGCAGCTCTCCGCTGCTCCTAGAGCTCAACCTATGCGTGCTCTGTGGTCGCGATGAGGCGGTCCGGGCGGAGGCGTCCTCGCAGATCGCCGCGACTCAGAACCAGTTCTATGCCAAGGGCGATGGCGGCATCGAAGCGCTCGTCGAGCGGGTGCAGTCGCTCAACGGTGCCTCCGCCTGGCGCCGGGCCGCGAGCACCTACATCCAGATCCTCAGCCAACCGCAACTGTTCATCGAGGGCAATCACCGGACCGGCTCTCTGGTCATGAGCTGGATGCTCGCCCGCGAGGGCAAGCCACCCTTCGTGCTCTCGGTCCAGAACGCCAAGGCCTACTTCGACCCCTCGGCCCTCGTGAAGGGCTCGCGTAAGCATTCGCTGCGAATGTTGCTCGAACGGCCTAAACTGGTACGACGTTTCGCCGATCTCCTCAAGGACGATGCCGAACAGTTCCACCTCCATGACCTCTAACTCGGGTGATCACGACGGGCCCAGCAGCAACGGTTCGATCGTCAGTGCGCTTCCCGAGCCGTCGATGAACGGCTCGGGTCTTCCGTTTCCGGTTCACCCGCTGCGCGAGGTGGTGACCGCCGAGCTGCATGCGCGCGCCTTCGACCCGCTGCGTGCGCCGGTGCGGGTCGCGCATCTCGCCTATCTGTGCGGTGAGCGTGGCAGCGGGCGTCAAAAACAGTATCTCGCGCGGCTCCTCTCGCACTTCGGCGTGCAGCTGCCGCCGGAGATCGGTCTGCAGTTCGCGACCGACCTTGGTGCGGGGCTGTGGCTGCGCTGGGAGCGACATACCGAGTTCGTCACCTATACCCTGAGCCGTGAGGGGTCGTTCGAGGCGCCCTTCGGCGCCGATCTGCTGGGCATGTTGCCGCAGGTCTGGCTGCGCAATCTCCCCGGGCAGGTGGTCACTGCGGTGCAGCTCGCGCTGGAGTCGGCCGAGATGCCGGAGCGCAGCCTCGATGAGTTGGTTGCACTCTTCGGTGGTCATCCGGTGATCGGCGCCAAGGTCGCCGGTGGCGCCGGTTTCGTCTGGTCGGACCTGCGCATCCATGCCGACGGCTTCGGCCACATCCTGCTGCGCGATCTGTGCCTCTCCGATGGCCAGGCGGGCCGATTGATCAAGCGTGTGCTCGAGATCAATGCCTACCGGGCGATGGCGCTGCTCGGTCTACCGGCAGCACGGCAGGCCTCGCAGTTGCTTAGTGAGGCCGAGCAACGCTTGGCGGGTGTTGCCGCGCGTATGGTCGATGGCAATCTGCAGGCAACGGCGAACGCGAGCAGTGGGGGAGCCAGCCATCCTGGCTTCCCACCAGAGCGTGAGCTCCTCGCCGAGCTGACCGCTTTGGCCGCGGAGATCGAATCGATCGCGGCTGAGACCGCGAGCCGATTCGATGCCTCGCAGGCCTATTATCAGGTGGTGCGCCAACGCCTCGAGCAGCTGCGCGAGGAGCGGATTCAAGGTGTGCAGACGCTGACCGAGTTCCTCGATGCGCGCCTCGCCCCGGCGGTGGCCACCTGCAGCGCGACCGCGCACCGCCAGCAGAGTCTGGCCGACCGTGCCGCCCGTTTGACGGCGCTGTTGCGCGCGCGAGTGGAGGTCGAGCTGCAGGAGCAGAACCGCGGCCTGCTGGACTCGATGGACAAGCGTGCGCGGCTGCAGCTGCGCTTGCAAGAGACGGTCGAGGGCCTGTCCGTGGTGGCGATCGGCTACTACGGCGTCGGGCTGATCGGCTATCTCTTGAAGGGCTTCGAGGCAGGCGGTTGGACGCTCGACGCGAACCTCGGGATCGGCATCGCGGTGCCGCTGGTCGTCGGCGCGGCCTGGCTCGGACTGCGGCATACGAAGCGGCGGCTGCATCGAGATGCCGAGCGCGAGCAGCAGAAGGCAGCAGAACAGCAGCGCGCCGCAACAATGACCGCGGATCAGGAGCCAGCCGACAGTAGTCGGGTAACAGGGTGACCTTACGGCCACCCCGTCCCCTGAGAACCGTGCTTGCGACTTTCACCGCACACGGCTCAAGCCTTGAAAAGGCGCTATGAGGCACCCGGCGCTCAGCGGTGGGCTGGCTGCGACGCATCACGGCAGGAGCCAAGGAGGCGCAGGCGTTGGAGGACATCCCCGCTGACGTGCGTGACGTGCTGCAAAATAGGCCACGTCTTGCGGGTCATACGGGTTGGCGTCGCCGCGAATCTTCGCATGCCTGCGGATCGGAATGCTCGCCATCCGAAAGAGCGTGACCGATCCATCCGTGAACACCCAGTCGCGACCGTCCTTGTGGGTATAGTAGCGGTCCTTGACCCACTTTCGGCCTTTCTGGGGATGTCGTCGTGTGGCCCAGCTCCATGTCATGCGCCAGATCGCATGGTCGATGTCGTTGAAGACCTCCTTGCTCACGACATGGCGGTAATACTGGCCCCAACCCCGGATAACCGGGTTGAGGCGGTAGATCAGGACATCTTGGCTCAGGTGACCACCTGCTCTCATGATGCGCCGAACTTTCTCCTTCACCGCCGCGATACTGGATTTGGCCGGTTTGATGAGCAGCTTTCCGTGATACTTGCGCAGGTTGAAGCCGAGGAAATCGAACCCCTCGTCGATGTGCACGATGTGGGTTTTCGCCTCGGACAACGCCAAGCCTCGCTCCCTGAGGAACTGCTGCACCAGGGGTTTGACCTCCTCAGCCAGTAGCGTCGAGGACGCACCGGTGATGATGAAGTCATCCGCGTAGCGGACCAGATTGACCTTATGATGTCCTCGAAAGCGCGCTTTGAGACGCACTTCCAGTCCATCAAGGGCCATATTGGCCGCCGTCGGGGACAGGATGCCCCCTTGCGGTGTTCCTGCCGTTGTTGGGTGAAACACCCCGCGTTCCATGAATCCGGCCTTGAGCCAGCCCCGTAATTTTCCCTGATGCGTCGGAACCTGAGCGAGCAGCCACGGATGTGACAGCTCATCGAAACAGGCCCGAATGTCCCCTTCCAGAATCCATTCCGCGCTGCGGCGTCGACACAAGGCCAGAAAGCACCCGGCGATGGCATCCTGTGCGCCACGTTCCTTACGAAACCCGTAGGAGCACGCATCGGCCAGGGTTTCCGACACCGGATCGAGCGCCAGCAGCTCCAGGGCCTGCTCGGCTCTGTCGGCTTGAGCCGGAATTCCGAGCGGGCGGCGTTTTCCATTCTTCTTGGGGATGTAGATCCGTCTCAGCGGTTTTGGCGTGTAGTCCTTCGCATTCAACTGATGGGCTTGTCGCCACTTCTGTGCGGGCGTCTTCAGCACGATGCCGTCGACCCCCGCCGTTTGGCTCCCCCGATTGGAGCTGACCCGTTGCACCGCCAACAGCTTGGCGGCCAGCGAGTTGGCAAGCAGGCGCTGTAGCGACCGCACGCGGTGCCACTGACCTGCTCTGAGCGCCTTCACGATCCGGGCTTGTAGTCGGCCGACCTGGCGACGTATTCTGGGCCAATCGATGGACGCCCAGTGTGCCGCTTGGGCTTGCGGGCCTTCAATGATGCCAATGGCGCTCATTGTCCAAAGACACCTCGCAAGTTGAGCCTTTCCTTGCCGTTTTCGTGAATCAAGACCAGCCGGAAGTCTGCCTCCTTTCGGAGCGGGGCAAAGCTCGAACCCCTATCCACGCCATTACAGCGCAGCGTTCGCTTTCTCCAGCCTCCTTTACCCCCTGGCCCTTCGAGCACCCCTTGCAGAGCCTCTACCACCCTCCTTGTGGAGACCATGGGGCTTACCACGTTTCGCATGCGTACCATTCCCGAAGGGGTTAGGCTCCGCCTATCCGCCGGCAGTGCACCATCTGCGCGGGACCAACATCGAACGCCCCGACCTGACTGCCTACCTTTTGGTTCATGCCTGTCAGCCTCTTTGGCATGGCGTTGATAACGACGTTTCAACAGCGGTTCACCTGAGTTAGCCTTGCCCTTCAACCCTAGCTCCTGACCGCTTCGAGGCTCGCAGTCGCGACTTTCCCTCGCGGATTGGTCGCCCGTCGCGAACGACGGAGGCTACGTTGTCCCAGACGCTTCGCACCCCAGGGTCACCCCCAACGCGCGGTCTGGTAGGGTACCGGTGGCAGAACACCGGATCAGAGTTCCTTGATAAGTACACGCGCGACCTCGTGTCGCACCAATGCCGTCAACTTAGCCAATCTTTAACATGCCGTGGATAATCACCGCCGAAGGCCTTGTCGTGGGCATCACGCCCGTCGTCGCTGCTTCAGGCTGCACTGCAGCGGTAGTCGCGAGGCGTCATGCCGGTCAGCCGCTTGAATGCCCTGGAAAAATGCGACGCGTTCTCATAGCCGGCGGTAAACGCGATGTCGGCGATGTTCAGGTCCGAATCCGCTAGCAGGTCGGATGCGATCGAGAAACGGGCCTCCTGGACAATGCCGGAATAGCTCGTGCCGCATTGTGCCAACCTGCGCTGCAACGTGCGCTCGCTCGTACCGACGATCTCGGCCACCTGCGACAGGTGCGGCTGACCCTGCGCGAGATAGGGGCGTATGAGCGCGCGCAGGGTGGTCACGAAGTCCCAGGCTTCGCCCAAGGCAGACGGGGGTTGCGGGGGAATCGTCGGATTGGTGACGTCATCGGGGTTTGACCGGCGGTCGATGCAGGTCTGCGCGATGTCCGACGCCGCAACGAGTACTGAATTGCACGGCTGACCGGTCAGGATGCGGGCGTTGCCGTAAGCCTCCAGGGCGGCGTCCGAGGCCCGCTCGCTCGAGACGAAGGTGATCTCGGTCGGGCACCAGTCAGGTCCGGCGGCACTGCGGAGAATCGCGATGATCCCCCCGATGTTCAGCCACTCGGCGAAGCCGGCGACCGGACTGCTCCGCAAGCCTCTGATCTCGAAGATGACCCGCAGGTTGTTGCCTTCACGGCGGGTGTCGATGCTATGGGCGCTATTTTCCCTGTGCATGTGGTTGGACATGGCCGCGACGCGGGCAAACCCCGTGGGAGCCCCGATCACTGCACGCTGTACGTCGGGATGGAGCGTTCCGACGGACATACGGCGGCCCGCAAGGAAGCCGAGATCCATGATCCCGACCTCGCGGCTCGCGCGCCAGACCCAGTCGAGGGCGCATGGCAAGCTGACGTACGCGTCTGGCGATTGTTCAATGAAAACAGGGAGCCGCGAGCGCTCCAAGGCTCGCTCCACCGGCACGCCAGCGGCTCGGAGGACACCGATATAGTGGATCAGATGCTGCGCCCGGACGATGGGGATATTCAGGTCGGTGTCTCTGTGATGGGCTGGGACGGGAAAGCTCCCGGCAGATTGGCGTGAAATGGTCAGACCGAGGCGACCAACCCTGGCACCCTAGGTCGAATATACGGCTGCCCCAGCCATGATTCCAAATTTCCATCTCCTCTCTTGAGCAGAAAGCGACCGCACGGTGCGACCGCTGGTGCTCGGGAAGGCTTCATTAGGCAAACGCCGATTTATCGGTGTTTGCCGTGCGGGCCAGGACGGTCCGATTTTTGGGCAGGATGCCCAAAAAATCGGTGTCTCCTTAGATTCATGCGATAACGGAAATAAACCATGCTCGCCCCTATGCCCTTTTGCCGGACGCTCGCCGCGCTGGCGGCCAT
>CAZTYV010000191.1:0-6308 GCA_964617675.1 uncultured Halochromatium sp.
CGGGGCGGTTCAGGCGCGCCATGGCGATGATCGAGCCGGGCATGTTCTTGTCGCAACCCGGTAGCGCGATCAGCCCGTCGTACCACTGAGCGCCAACGACCGTCTCCATCGAGTCGGCGATCAGATCGCGCGACTGCAAGGAGTAGCTCATGCCCTCGGTGCCCATGCTGATGCCGTCGCTGACACCGATGGTGTTGAAGCGCATACCGACCAGCCCAGCCGCATCGGTGCCAGCCTTGACCTCGGCGGCCAGGTCGTTGATGTGCATATTGCAGGGGTTGCCTTCCAGATAGACCCCGGCGATGCCGATCATCGGCTTGCCGAGGTCCTCTTCCGAGAGGCCGGTCGCGTGCAGCATGGCCTGCGAGGCGCCCTGGGACTTGGGCTGGGTGACACGGGAGCTGTAGCGGTTGAGCTTTTGGGTCATAACGGATCGGGGGTCGCTGTCGTCGGTGAACACCAACCCATCAATCTAGCTCGAGCGGCACCAGGCTTCCAATGATATTTGCCTCGCCTGCTGCATCGCACCCGACGCCCGGCGCAGCCAAGTGGGTGACGGGATTCCTAACGCCACCGCTGTAGCGGTGATCCCGCTTGCCTCAACCGAGCCGCGCCAGCGTCGGCAGGTCCTTGCCCAGCCCAAGTGCCTGGCGGATGAACAGCGACTTGATCCCGGGCAGATGCTCAGCCGCAGCAAGCCCTAGATTACGGGCGCCGACCAGGGCCGGATTGCGAGTGCCGAAGATGCGCTTGAACAGGTCCATCGCGGTGACCATGGCCGCGTTCTCGCCACGACGCGCGCGCTCGTAGCGACGCAGGATGTGCAAGCTGCCCAGCGATCGGCTCTTGGCGCGGGCATGATCGATCGCATCGAGCAGCGCGGCGACGTCGAGGAAGCCGAGGTTCACACCCTGCCCGGCGAGCGGATGGATACCGTGCGCGGCATCACCGATCAGCGCCGCACGCGGGCGCACATACTCGCGCGCATGTTGGCGGTTGAGCGGGAAGGCCGCGCGCGGCCCGGCACCCAGGATCGGGCCGAGGCGCTTGTCGAAGGCGATCTCGAGCTCGGCGATGAAACCCGCATCGTCGAGCGCCAGTAGCTGCTCGGCACGCGCCTCGTCGGCCGACCAGACGATCGAGCAGCGGCCATCGGCGAGCGGCAGGAAGGCGAGCGGGCCGGTGGGCAAGAAGCGCTGCCAGGCGGTCTCACGGTGCCAATGCGCGACCTCGACGTTGGCGACGATGGCACGCTGCCCGTAGTCGGCCGCGTCCAGTGCGATCCCGAGGTCCTCGCGCACGAAGGAGGCGCGCCCATCGGCCCCCACCACCAGATCGGCCGAAAGCTCACGCCGATCGGCGAGCCGTAGTCGCGCCTGTTGGTCGTCAATCTCCAGTGCGCTCAGCGCGGCCGGCGACAGCAGCTCGACCCGGGCCGAGTGGCCCGAGGCCTCGAGCCGCTCCCAGAGCGCGAGCCGGGTGACGCGATTCTCGACGATATGACCCAGATCCGGCTCGCCAAGATCGGCCGAGTCGAAGTGGATCTCGGCGCCGCCAACCGCATCCCAGACCTGCATCTCGCGATAAGGGCTGACACCGAGCTCAACCATCCGCGGCCAGGCGCCGAGGCGCTCGAGGATGCGCTGACTGGCGCGACTCAGCGCCGAGACGCGCAGATCGACCTGCCCTGCTGGCCAGGTGCGCTGCGGCGGTTGGCCGTCGATCAGCGCGATCGACAGCCCGCGTTCGGCGCAGGCACAGCCCAGCGCGGCACCGACCATGCCGCCGCCGACGATGGCAAGATCGAAATGGCCGAGGTTGGGGTGATCGGCATCCGACATCGGTTAGCTCCTCATCGCAGGCGTCTGTGCATCACCGCTGGGCAAGCGCTTCATCGTCGAGGTTGGGCCCGGCGGCAGCGCGCTCGCCGCCGAGAGGCCACGCGCCAACCGCGGCTGTCGTCCGCTCAGCCCCATAAACCGGCGCGCGAGGTGGTGACGTGCCATCGGCAGCAGGTCCAGCCCGAGCAGCCCCAAGTTGCGCCCGGCGCGCACCGGCGCCCAAGGGTTCACGAACAGTCGCGCAAGACCATCGGTCAGCCCCGCGATCAGCGCATGATCGGGGCCACGCCGGCGCCGATAGGGCCCAAGCACCGCGGGACCCCCAAGGTCCTGGGCCGTGCGCTGTGCATCCACCAGCAGGTCAGCGAGCTCGGCGACGTCGCGCAAGCCCAGATTGAAGCCCTGACCGGCCACTGGATGCAGGGTATGCGCGGCGTTGCCGATCAGCAGCAGGCGCTCGCGCGTGAGCTGGTTGGCGAGCATGAGGCGCAGCGGATAGGCGATGCGGCGGCTCGGCCGTGTCAGCGTGCCGAGGCGGCCGCCGAAGCGCTGCTGCAGCGCCGCCATGAAGGCCTCATCCGAGAGCCCCAGGAGACCCGGGGTCTCGGCGCGCGCCGCGGTCCAGACGACGCCGTAGCGACCCTCGGTCATCGGCAGCAAGGCCAACGGACCGCTCTCGGTGAAGCGCTCGAACGCGGTGCCAGGACGGGTCGTCTCAGGGATGCCAGCCGGCGTGACGGTGGCGATGATCGCATCATGGCCATAGTCACGCGCGCGCACGCGCAGCCCAAGCCGTTTGCGCACCGCCGATTCGCCACCGTCGGCGGCGACCAACAGCGCGGCGCGCAGCAGACGCGACTGTCCATCGACCGCGACCTCGAGGCTGACGCGCTCCTTGGTGATCTGCAGCCCCTGCAAGCGGGCTGGGCGCAGCAGACTGATACGCGGCTCGGCCTCCATGCGGGCGCTGAGTGCGGCGCCCATCACCCGCGCCGCGGCCACATAGCCGAGCGCCGGGACGCCTTCGTCCTTGGCATCGAGATGGGCGAAGCCGCAGTGGCCGCGATCGGAGACATGGACCTGTTGGATGGGCGCGGCATCGGGCGCGATCTCGGACCAGAGGCCCATGCCTTGGAAGATGCGCGCACTGCCAAGCGAGAGCGCGATCACGCGCTCGTCGTAGCTCGGGTGCGCGGGGGCATCGGCCGCGGTCGCCTCGACCACCGCGATGCGCAGCCCGGTCTCGGCGAGCGCGACCGCGAGGCTGGCGCCGACGAGGCCGCCGCCGATGATGACGAGGTCATAGTCGTGCATGAAAAGGTCTCGAAACGTCGACTAGGGTTGCAGAGTAGCGCAGTCTGCGCATCAGCAGGCCGAGCGACAATGCGTTCTGTGGGCTCACTCAGGCCTCAGCGAGCGCGCGCGGGCTGCGCTCATCAGCGCCTCGATCTCGTCGGGGTCCTTGGGCACCCCGGCGGAGAGCACCTCCGGCTCGCCCTCGGTGACCAGCACATCGTCTTCGATGCGGATGCCGATGCCGCGATACTCGGCAGGGGCCTCGGCGTCCGGCGCGATATAGAGCCCAGGCTCGACGGTCAGCACCATGCCGGGCTCGAGGCGACGCCACTTGCCGGCCTGCTTGTACTGGCCGACATCGTGCACGTCCATGCCCAGCCAGTGGCCGGTCTTGTGCATGAAGAACGGTTTGTAGCGCTCGTCCTTGATGAGCTGTTTCAGGTCGGCACCAGCGGCATCGATCAGCCCGAGCTCGACCAGCCCACGGGTCAGCACGACGAGCGCGGCCTTATGCGGCTGCTGCCAATGGTTGCCAGCGCGCACCTTGGCGATCGCGGCGCGCTGCGCGGCCAGCACCAGATCATAGAGCCGGCGCTGCGGCACGCTGAAGCGCCCGTTGGCGGGGAAGGTGCGGGTGATATCAGAGGCGTAGCCATGCAGCTCGCAGCCGGCATCAACCAGCACCAGATCGCCATCACGCAGCACATCGGCGTTCTCGACATAGTGCAGCACGCAGGCGTTGGCACCGCTGCCGACGATCGGCGGATAGGCTTGGAAGCGCGCGCCCTGCTCCGCGCAGGCGCCGAGGAAGGTCGCCTCCAGGCGCTGCTCCGAGCAGCCGGGTGCGGCGGTCTGCATCAGGCGCTGGTGCGCCGCCGCCGAGATCGCCGCCGCGCGGCGCATGAGCTTGAGCTCAGACTTAGACTTGATCAACCGGCGCTCGTGCAGATAGGCGTCGGAGCTGACCAGCTCGGTCGGCGCGCTGATGCCCTTGCGCGCCAAGGCTCGCACCGCGCGCAGCCAACCGATCACGCGCAGATCGAAGTCCTCGTCGAGCCCGAGCGGATAGACCACCCGACGCCGGTCACCAAGGACCTCGGGCAAGCGCTCGTCGAGCTCGTTGATCGGAAAGGCCTGATCGGCACCAAAGTGCTCGACCGCACCCTCGACCCCAAAGCGGAAGCCATCCCAGACCTCACGCTCGGGATCGCGCGGTCGGCAAAACAGCACGAAGGCGCCCTCCCTGCGCCCGGGCGCGAGCACGGCAACCGCCTCGGGCTCGGGAAAACCGGTCAGCCAGGTCAGATCGCTCGACTGGCGATAGGGATGGTGGACATCGCGATTGCGGATCACCTCGGGCGCCGCTGGCAGCAGCAGCACGGCATCATCGCCGAGCGCCTTCAGCAGCGCTCGACGTCGGCGCCGCAGCTCCGCGCCATTGTAAGGGTGGGGCTGCCTTGGGCCCGTCAGGCCTTGGCTGCCCTTGGCAGACGTGCTCGTCGCTAGTCTCATCTAGTGCAATCCTACCTCGGCCGCTTGTCGGTCTCGCTCGTCGTTCAACATCTTCGCCACCTCCTCGCGGATCATCATTGCGGCGACGCGCAAAAATTCGATGATCTCGGCCAGCGCCGCCTCATCGACGTCGCCCTCATCGATGGCATCAAGGTCCATCCGGGTGAGCTCGACCAGATCATCGAAGGCCTCGCGTCCCGGGCCCTCCAACCGCTCGCGCTCCAAGCCGCCGAGCGCGAGTCCGTAGAGCAGGCCGCGCACCCAATCATGCACGGCCGTGGCGCGCTCGCGCAGCGGCCGATCCTCGGGCGGAAGCAACAGATCGAAGGCCAGCGCCTGGGCATCGAGCGCAGATTCGGTCCAGTCCGCGAGCTGCTCCAGCGCGACCCGTCGCTGCGTTGCCCCCGAAGACTCGGGGATCGGCGGCTCGCGCCCCTGGTAGGTCAGATCGATCGGCGCCGGCGCGTGCGCCGATTCCGGCGGCTCGGCCAGCCCCGGCTCAATGGGCTCGACGGGCTCGTTGGCCTCGGTCGGCGGGGCCTGCAGCTGCGCCTGCCAGCATTGGCGCGCATCGGGCCGGAAGACGATGAATAGCCCGCAGAGCATCGCCTGGGCCTCGGCTGGACTTGGCGCGAGCTCGCTGCCGGCGAGCAATGCGCCGAGATGGTCGTAGTCGGGTGCCTCAGTGGTGGCCATAAGGGGATCCTGGTGGTCGAAGGGCGTCGCGCGGGACAGGCTCAGGTCGCAGTCGAGGCGCGCTCGGTTTGACCCAACCTTGACCGCCTTCTATAGTCGCGCCAAGTTCTCCCGATGGGGCTCGGCATGGCCGACTTCGATATCAATCTATTAGAGCAACATGTGGACGCGCTGATCCGCAAGTACGAGCAGCTCCGTGAGGAAAACGCCTCACTCCGCGCGAGTCAGGAGCACCTGGTGGCAGAACGCGCCGAGCTCATCGAGAAGACGGAGCTCGCACGCAGCCGGCTCGAGGCCATGGTCGCACGTCTCAAGGCGATGGAGGAGCAGATGTAATGAAGGCATCCGATGATGATAGGACAATGCCGGTAACGATCCGAATCCTCGACAAGGAATATCGGATCGCCTGCGAGCCAGGTGAGCAGTATGGACTGATCGATTCAGCCCGGCTGCTCGATCAGCGCATGCGCGAGGTACGCCAGAATGGGCGCATCATCGGCGGTGATCGGATCGCCGTGATGGCAGCACTGAACCTCGTCTACGAGCTGATGCGCGAGCGCGATACGATCACCCAGGAGCGCGACCGACTGCAAGCCCTCCAGGAGCGCCTGTCCGATGCGGTAGCGCAAGAGACGCCCGCCCCATCGCGTCCACGCGGGGTGGACGCTGCGAACGATTAGGTATAGTCTCGATCCCAGACATCTCCTGCAGTGTACGGCAGCGGCCTGGGTATTTTCTTGAGCCTAATCCGTACCCTGGGAGCGCCAAGAATCGGGCCGTTGTGCATGTCCGCCTCGAGCGGAAAGCCTGAAGCCCGATGCAGCGTTCCCACTTGAACCCTCTGGTTCAAGAACGAAGGACTGCACCGGCACAGGTGGGAGGTGTCTCTCCCCTTTTTCTGTCCGGGCGCTGACGCAATCGACCCCCCGTCTCACCGGCCCTCGTCGAGCCCAGAGCCAGCCC
>CAZTYV010000192.1:0-6228 GCA_964617675.1 uncultured Halochromatium sp.
GCCATATAGCCTGCAGTGGCCCTGGATGGTGATCACGGATTCCTGGCCGACACCCTTTACCGCGCTGGTGACAAGGCCCTTTGTGCCGACCGCAGAGGACGGTCAGTTCCAGCCCATCGCGCTGATGCTGGCGCACGACGGCTGCGAGGAGTTGCGTGCGACCGGGGTGGTTCGACTGCCGATCGGGATCGAGCTGCCGTTCGAGCGCGTCGATGCCGTCTTTGGATCTTTGCGGCGTCCGTCGCCGTCGGTGCCATGAGCGGCTCATTGGGCGCAGAGCCCATGAAAAAGGCTCGGGTGCCGCTTGCAGCCGTGGGAGGTAGCCCGCGATGGGGCGCTGTTGGGCCATCCCTCGTCTTCAGGAGGTCAGCATGACGCCCGTGCGCGATGACAACAGCCATCATCGCTATGGCCGGATCGGACGATGGCTGTCCGTCGATTGCCATGTCTGGTCGATGGGCCGTTTGGCGATCCTCGCCCTCGCGCTGTTCGGGAGTCTGGTGCTGCCGAGCGCGCTGTTGGCCGAGACTGGGCGTGAGCGAGGCGCCGAGATCGAGCTCGATCCTGAGGTTGGTGCTGCGAGTGAGCGTCTTGCCGCAAATGGTCCGGGAGTGGGACCGCGCACAGCGATCAATATTGGCTCGAAGAAGTTCACCGAGTCGGTGATCCTGGGGGAGGCGCTCAGCCTGCTGCTGGCCGATGCCGGCTTTCAGGTGGCTCACCGCAGCGCCTTGGGTGGTACCCGTATCCTTTGGGGTGCGCTGCTGGCCGGCGAGATTGATGTCTATCCCGAGTACTCGGGCACGCTGCTGCGCGAGATCCTAGCCGATCAACGCCTGGACGATCTGGATGCATTGCGTACCGCACTGGCCGGGCGCGGGGTCTTGATGTCGGCACCGCTCGGGTTTGAGAACACCTACGCGGTCGCGGTGACGGCAGAGACCGCCGAACGGTTGCAGCTGGGGCGGATCTCGGACCTGCGCGCGCATCCGCAACTGCGCTTCGGCTTTAGCAGTGAGTTCCTCGATCGTGGCGACGGTTGGCCCGGGCTGAAGCGCCGCTACCGTCTGCCGCAGACGCGGGTGCAGGGGCTTGATCACGATCTCGCCTACCGCGGTATCGCGAGCGGCCGCATCGACGCGACCGTGGTCTACACCACTGATGCCGAGATCGAGCGCTATGGTCTGCGACTGCTCGACGACGACCTCGGCTATTTTGACGACTATCAGGCGGTCCTGCTCTATCGCAGCGATCTCGCCCAGCGCGCGCCCGCGGCGGTGACCCTGCTGCAGCGCTTCGAAGGGGCGATCAGCGAGCCGCAGATGGCAGGTTTGAATGGGCTGGTGAAGCTCGACGGCGCGAGCGAGCAGGAGGCGGCGGCGCGGCTCCTGGCCGAGCGTTTCGACCTCGACCTCGAGGTGGAGCGCACCGGGTTCTGGCAGCGGCTGCTCAAGCGCACCCTGGAGCATCTCGGTCTGGTGAGCGTCTCGTTAACGGCGGCGATTCTGGTCGCGGTACCCCTGGGCATCGTCGCCGCCCGCCGTCCGCGACTCGGCCAACTGCTGCTCGGCGCGACCGGGGTGCTGCAGACGGTGCCCTCGCTGGCGTTGTTCGTGTTCCTGATCCCGCTCCTCGGCATCGGCTGGCTACCGAGCGTCGCGGCGCTGTTCATCTACAGCCTGCTGCCGATCGTGCGTAACACCCACGCCGGGCTGACCGATATCCCGCGGCCGATCCGGGAGTCGGCTGATGTGATCGGGCTGACCCCGAATGCGCGCCTGCGTCTGGTCGAGCTACCGCTCGCGGCGCGCTCGATCTTGGCTGGGATCAAGACCTCGGCGGTGCTCAATGTTGGTACCGCGACGCTCGCGGCGCTGATCGGGGCGGGCGGCTACGGGCAGCCGATCCTGACCGGGATTCGGCTCGATGACACTGGCCTGATCATGCAGGGCGCGGTGCCGGCGGCACTGCTCGCGCTGGCTTTTCAGGCGCTGTTTGAGCTCGGCGAGCGTTGGGTGGTGCCGCGCGGCCTTCGATTGAAGGCGGCGGATGGGTCCTAGGCCGGCCGAGAGTCCATGTGTTTGCCGTGTCTGAGAAAGGGGGCCGATGCCTGTATGATTCCCCCATCCTAAGTGAAATGGTCAAGTTTATGGCAATTCCGCAGTTCGTCGGCCGGCCCCAAGCACGCCGTCCCTTCCATCTGCTGCTGATCAAGCCGTCACACTATGATGACGATGGCTACGTGATCCAGTGGTGGCGCTCGTCGATCCCTTCCAACAGCCTGGCGGCGGTCTATGGGAATGCGCTGGATGCGGGCGAGCGGCAGGTGCTCGGTGCCGACGTCGAGCTCCAGGTGACGGTGCTCGATGAGACCAACACGCGGATCGATACCACCCGGCTGATCCGGCAACTGCGCCGTGGGATCGATCGTGATGGCGGCGGTGCACTGGTCGGTCTGGTCGGGGTGCAATCGAACCAGTATCCACGTGCCCTGGATCTCGCGCGGCGCTTCAAGGCGGCCGATCTGCCGGTGGTGATTGGTGGCTTCCACGTCAGCGGCTGTCTGTCGATGCTCGATCAGCGCCCAAGCGAGCTGCAGGCGGCGCTGGATGAGGGGATCAGCCTGTTCGCCGGCGAGCTCGAGGGCCGCCTGGACCGTCTGCTGTTAGATGCGGTGGCCGGGCGGCTGGAGCCGATCTACGACTATCTCAATGACCTGCCCGATCTCACCGGCGCGCCGACCCCCTATCTGCCGGCAGCGCGCATCAAGCGCACCATGGGCAAGCGCGCGAGCTTCGATGCCGGGCGTGGCTGCCCGTTTCTGTGCAGCTTCTGCACCATCATCAACGTCCAAGGCCGCAAATCGCGCCATCGCAGCGCCGATGATGTCGAGGCGCTGATCCGCGCCAATGCCGCGGACGGCACGCGTAACTTCTTCATCACCGACGATAACTTCGCCCGCAACCGCAACTGGGAGGCGATCTTCGATCGGATCATCGCGCTACGTGCATCGGGGCTCGAGATCCACCTGGTGATCCAGGCCGATACCCAGACTCATCGCATCAAGGGGTTTATCGAGAAGGCCGCGGCGGCTGGGGTCAACCGGGTCTTCATCGGCCTGGAAAGCATCAACCCGGCGTCACTGAAGGGTGCGCAAAAGGGGCAGAACAAGATCGGCGACTACCGGGCCCTGCTGCAGGCCTGGCATGCGGTCGGTGTCTTGACCTATGCCGGCTACATCATCGGTTTCCCGGACGATACGCCGGAGAGCATCCGCCGCGATATCCGGATCATCCAGCGCGAGCTGCCGATCGACATCATGGAGTTCTTCATCCTGACGCCCTTACCGGGCTCGAAGGATCATCAGCAGCTGGTGAAGCAGGGTGTGGAGCTGGAGCCGGACATGAACCAGTACGATACCCAGCACGTCACCATGGCGCATCCGCGCATGTCGCGCGCCGAGTGGGAGGGGATCTACCGCGAGGTCTGGGATCTCTACTACAGCGATGAGCACGTCGCGACGGTGCTGCGCCGCTGCCGGGTCTGGGGCTATGACCCGAAGAACATGCTGGCGAAGCTCTTCGCCTTCCATGCGCCGATCGTGCATGAGCGCATGCATCCGCTGGAGGGTGGACTGATTCGACGCAAGGTTCGCCGTGATCGCCGGCCGGGCCTGCCGATCGAGCACCCGTTACAGTTCTATCCGAGGTTTGCCTGGGACTTCGTGATCAAGTACGGCGGTGCCTATCGGATGCATCGGCACTATCGGCGCATCCTCGAATCGGTGATGGCCGAGCCAGATCCGCAGGCCTATACCGATACGGCGTTGGAGCCGGTCAGCGTTGACGAGCGGCAGCGGCTAGCGCTGTTCTCTGCTGTTGCCAGTGCCTGAATGGCATTTGGAGCATTGGTGCTCGCACGGCAGGCTGCGCCAGCGCCCATCCGTCTGGGTCCGCCTGGGCGCAGC
Source organism: uncultured Halochromatium sp. (assembly GCA_964617675.1). Lineage (GTDB taxonomy): Bacteria > Pseudomonadota > Gammaproteobacteria > Chromatiales > Chromatiaceae > Lamprobacter. Next base: position 3,968 of record CAZTYV010000192.1, read on the forward strand.
CGCCGACGACGGGGTTACCAGCGCTGAAACTGCGGGGTACTGACCAAGCGCTCAAACCGGCCCTGCCCGTACTTGTTGTAACGCTCGAGGGTCACGGCTGAGACCTGTCCTTCATCGTCGAGATGGAACTCAGCGCCGCTAAGGCCCAAGGCGTTCTCGCCGGTGGTCTCGAACACGAAGAGATTGCCGTCCCAATGCGAGAGCGGGAAGGCCATCATCTGGGGACCTAGCCAGAGCATCAGCCTATTGGCGTATTCAGCGACGACAAGCAGGCCATAGTAGGGGTTGCTAAAGAGGCCACCATAGCGATTGCTCGGCAGCGGGGGGGCAGGGTCCACCGGCGGTTGGCTGTAGTCGCGCATGAAGTCGCGGTCGGCGGCCCAGAGGGCGACGAAGCGTTGAAAGAAGACCTCGAGGAGATTGGGGTCGGCTTCACCCTCGAAGAGGAGCTGGAAAAAGCTCGCGGCCGTTGCCTCAGCGAGCCCATAGGGGGCGCCATTGGTCAGTACGACGATGCCGATGCCTTCTCCGGGATAGAGGCTGACGGTGGTTGCGGCGCCGAGCATGAAGGCGCCTGAATGGTTCAGTCGAGTCCGACCGAGATCGTCATAGCCGACATTCCAGCCATAGCCATAGAACCCGGCGCGCTGATCCGCCTGTTCTGGAAGGTGGCTAATGCTTTGCGGCACTTGGGTTTGCAGCAGCGCGTCAGGGTCGATGATGGGGGTGGCGCCGACGAGGCCGCCATTGAGCTGCAGCTGCAGCCAGCGCGCCATGTCGTTGATGCTGGCGCTAGCCGAGCCTGCTGGCGCCTGGACATCAGCATTGCGCTCGTAGAGCGGCAGATACTGTCCGTCAACGTAGGCATGCAAGCTGGCATGATTCGGATCGAGGATGTAGTCGACGAACCGATAGCTGCTGCGGCTCATGCCAACGCGATCGAATAGTCGTTGCTCAGCCAGCTCAGGCCAGCCAAGTCCGACAGCGCGGGCAGCGGCGAGTGCGCCGGCGGTGTAGCCGATATTCGTGTAGTGGTTGCTGGCGCGAAACGGTGCGAGCGGTAGAAACTGCAGCCGTGGCGCGATCTGCTCGCGCCGGAAGCCGAGGTCTTCGAGTAGGTCGCCGGCGTGGTCTGGAAGGCCGCTGCGATGCGCGAGAAAATCCCCTATTGTGACCATCCCAGTGATACTTGGACTGGCGAGCTCAAGCTCAGGGACCAGTGGGCTGACGGTCGTATCCCAGCTGACGATGCCATCGCCGACCACGCCAGCGACGATGGTGCTCGACAGTGGTTTCGAGAGCGATGCGAGCTGGAAGATCGTCTCGGTGTCGATTGGTTCGAGGCTGTTGATATCACGCACACCGAAGCCGCGCGAATAGTAGACGCGATCGGTCCCAACCACCGCGATGGCCATGCCGGGCACTCCCGAGCGCTGCAGCAGCACAGGCGCCAGTGCGTCCAGCTCGGCGACGGCCTGCTCGATTTGGGCCGGCTCTAGGGACGGCGTTGGCGCTTGAGCCTGGATCTGGGTCGAGCACGCGACGAGTCCGAGGGTGATCGATGCGATGAACCGATGTGCCCAAGCTGCTGGTTGCGGCAACACGACAATTGCTCTTTGCATGGAATGGATGAGCCCAAGTGGTGAGTGGTCTAGGTGGCGACTGCTGGCCGACAGTGCAGACCTTGCTCGAGTATTCTGTACCCGACACCTAGGGTTGGGCATGGCGTGCCTTTGACGGTGCCGCTGAGGGCGCTACCGTCGAGCTCCACATGACGCCTGTCGCTTGCTGTCGGGTCGCTTGGGACGCTAAGCCTTGGTGAGTGCTTGCGGATTCAGCACCTGCATCGCCTCATCGCCCATGCCCATCACCAGGATGCCGGCGGAGGTCGCGCGGTTGATGATGCTCGGGTCTGGGTAAAGGCTGGCCAGCACGCCAATGATGCGTTTTTCAGCGTATTCAGGAAAGACGCTGGGCAGCTCGGCGAGCTTCGCGAGGAGTCGCTCGACATGCTTGCTGTGCAGGCGTGACTTGGTTTCATTGACCAGCACGCAGTCCGGGCACACCACAAGCGCATCGTATTCGCGCGTCTCGCCATTGAAGCGACGCTGGACGCGTAACGCGAAGAGCTCCGGGCGCTCACAGCCGAACAGGTCGGCCGCGACCCGCGGCAGGCTGGGCGCGACGATGTCTTCGACGAGGGTTCCAAGTCGATTGGCGAGGTCGCCCCACTGTTTGTTCATGCGCTGGCGCTCGCGGAG
>CAZTYV010000193.1:0-4519 GCA_964617675.1 uncultured Halochromatium sp.
GTCGCTGTGAGGGCCTTGGGTCTCTTTACGGATGGCTCAGACCGCACATCGGCCCGCTCTCGGCGCGTCAGACACCGATCTTGCGCGTTAGGACAACCTTAGTGCTGCTGGGGCTCCTCGTGGGGCTGCTGGCGGGCTGTGAGACCCAGCCCGTGGTCGAGCCGGGCCCTGGCCTCAATCCGACCCAGCTCCAGGCGCTGGTGGCCGCGGGTGACTGGGAAGGGATCGCCGCCGCTAGCATCAACTGCAGTGATGCCACCGACGCCTGCGCCGAGGCGCACGCCACCCATGCCGACGCCTGTCTGCGCCTCGCCATCCAGCTACCGGCCGACGCCTTGGCCACCCGCGGGCGGACACGACAGCTCCTGGATGCTGCCGAGGCCGGCTATCGCAAGGCGCTGACCCTGCAGCGCTCCAGCACGTCGCCGAGTATCGCCTCCTACCACGGCGGACTCCTGCTCACCCTCAGCGAACGCCGCAATCGGCTCGACGCCTCGGTGCGCGAGCAGAAGCTCGATCGCGAGAACCAGAAGCTGTTGGAGGCCGCGAGTGAAGCGCGGGCGCAGGTGCCCGACAGCGCATTCGGCTACATCTACGGGGCTTCGGCGTTGGTCTACCACGCGCTGCTGAAGCAGTCAGGGCTGGATCGGTGCGCTGGACTCAAACAGGCCGAGACCATGCTCAAGCGCTCACCAAGCCCACCCGCCGAGCTGCTCAATGACCAACAGCGGCTGACGACGCTGATCCGTCGCGGACTGCGCGAGAGCGGCTGCGCTCGATCCCGCCAAGCGCCCCCGCCGCGCGGATGAGCGAGCCCAACCGCAAGCCGGGTCGCCGAGCGCCGATCACCTCAATAGGCGCCAGCCGCACTGGCTTCGGCTGGGTACTGCTGCTGATCCTCGCCGTCACGGCTTGGCGGCTGGTCGTGGCCGGGCTGCTGCCGGTCACGCGCGATGAGGCCTATTACTTCGGCTGGGCCAGTGAGCTCGCCTGGGGCTATTTCGACCACCCGCCCGGCGTCGCCTTGGTCGCTATCGGCAGCTGGCTCGCGCCGGGATCGACCCTCGCGGCCCGACTCGGCGCCGTTGTCTTGGGCGCCGCGACCCTGCTGGTGCTCTGGCGACTCTATCGTGCGAGCGGTCTGAGCACCGACAACGGGCTGCTGCTAGCAATCATCCTGGCGCTCGCCAGTATCCCCGGGCTCATCGCCGGCATCATCACGACGCCCGATACGGTGCTGATGCTGTGCTGGCCGCTGGCCTTGCACGAGGGGCTGCGGGCGCTCCAGGGTCAGCGCCGCCGCTGGCTCACGGCCGGGATTGCGACCGGGCTCGGGCTGCTCGGCAAGTACAGCATGGTGATGATCGGCCCGATCTTCCTCTGGGCACTGCTGCGGACCGACCCTCGCGCACTGCGCACGCCCTGGCCCTATCTGGGTGCCCTGCTCGCCTTCCTGGTCTTCGCACCCAACCTGCTCTGGAACGCGCAGAACGACTGGCTGACCCTGCGCTTCCAGTTCGGTCACGGCTTCTCGACCGATAGCGGCCCGATCCGCCTCGCCGCAGACGCGCTGCCCGCGGTAACCGGCGCTCACGCCTACGCGTTGGCGCCGCCGACGCCGATGGACCTGGGCGAGCGGCTCTCCAGCCTCGCCGGCTTCGTTGCTGAGCAGCTGCTGTTCTGGGGGCTCCTGCTGGTGCCGATCGGCATCGCCCTTTGGCGCGCAGCCCGGCATGCATCAGGCTCGCACGCTGGCTCAACAAGGACCCGCAGCGCCGCCGAGGCCCAGATCAGATCACAGATCAGGTCCCAGATCGCCGAGCCTGGTGACAGGAACGCGCCGGTGAGCGGTGCGCTCGATCCGAGGGCGGTGCCGCTGCTCGGTGCAGCGGCGCTGTTCCCGTTGGGTCTGTTCGCCCTGGTCGCACTCGGCAGCGAGGTCGAAGCGAACTGGGCAGCGCCCTATCTGGTCGGCGCTGCACCCTTCGCCGCACTCCTGCTGCAACGCTGTCGGAGTCGATCAGGGACTGAGCAGGGGCGTCGCTGCGCAGGTGGCTGGGTGCTGCTCGCCGCGGTTGGAAATCTGGTCCTGATCAGCGTCTACGTCCTGCACGCGGTGACCGCCTTTCCGCCCCTGCCTGACGCCGCAGGTCGCGCGCTGCGTGAGAGCCGAGGCTTTGAGGAGCTGGCCGCCTACGCCGCACGCCTGCCAGAGCCGAAGCCAGAGCCGGAGCCGGTGCTCGCCGACCGCTATCAGTTCGCGGCCATGCTGAACTTCTACCAGCCCCAGCTCGCGGTGAGCCAGTGGCCTGGGATCACGCGACCCTCGGAGTACGGGCGCGGGCAGATCGCACCACTGCCGGACCCGGATCGCTTACGACAGACCGGCTTCTGGCTGCTCGCACGCAAGTTCTCGCCACCAGAGATCACCGGCTTTGAGTCGGTCGAAACCCGCAGCCTCTACAGCTGCCCCGACGGGCGCTTCAGTGTGGTCGATGGTGCGGCGAGCTGGGAGGCCGGCGGCTGCCCGAACCCATCAAATGTCTGGCGGCTCTACCGCTACCAAGCCGCTGCCGCACCCGCGGTCGACTGAGGTCTACCTGAGGCCCAAAAGACCCGGAGCCCAAGACCCGGAGCCCAATACCTGGGGCCACGGCGTCCTCAGGTCCGAGCGAGCGAGGTCAGCGAGGGTTCGAGACCGGCGAGTCAGGGCTTAGGCAGGGTCACGCCGCGCTGGCCCTGGTACTTCCCACCGCGATCCTTGTAGGAGGTCTCGCAGACCTCGTCGGATTCCAGGAACAGGATCTGCGCGACGCCTTCATTGGCATAGACCTTCGCCGGCAAGGGTGTCGTATTCGAGAACTCGAGCGTCACATGCCCTTCCCACTCGGGCTCCAAAGGCGTCACATTCACGATAATGCCACATCTTGCATAGGTGCTTTTTCCGAGACAGATGGTCAGGATATTGCGCGGGATGCGGAAGTATTCGACCGTGCGCGCGAGCGCGAAGGAGTTGGGTGGGATGATGCAGACGTCGGACTTGAGGTTGACGAAGCTGGAGGAGTCGAAGTTCTTCGGATCGACCACCGCCGAATTGATGTTGGTGAAGATCTTGAATTCATCGGCACAACGGACATCGTACCCATAGCTTGAGGTGCCGTAGGAGATCACGCGACCACCGTGATCGGCTTCCCGCACCTGACCAGCAATGTACGGCTCGATCATGCCTTGCTCGCTCGCCATCCGGCGAATCCAGCGGTCGGATTTGATGCTCATAGTGTCGACAATCATCTGAAAGAGAATGCCTGGGCTACACAGCCCCGGCTCGAATACAAGGGCCGCGTCTCGCCATGGACGCGTGCGGGCGGGCCATCGCAGCACCTAACCGAGCAGCCCGTCCTCAAAGGAGTTGTCACCGGCCGGCGCCAGTGAGCCGGGCCGCTCGCGACCGGCCAAGAACAGCTCGGTCATCAGCGCCTGGAAGCGCTTGCTGCTCGCCGACATGAACTTTCCACGCCTGAGCACCAGTCCGTAGCTGCGCGCGGGAAAGTACGCATCCAGGGGCCGTTGTGCCAGTGGCTCCTCACCGGTCAGGCAGACGTCGGTCACGATCGAGATGCCGAGCCCGAGGGCAACATACTTCTTGATCACCTCCCAGCCGCCGGCCTCGAGCCTTACGTTATAGCTCAGGCCCTGCTGCCGGAAGACCAGGTCGACCAGACGCCAGGTGCTCAGGTGGCGGGGCGGCAAGATGAGCCCATGCTCGGCGATATCCTGCAGGGTCACCTCGGGCTTCTCGGCCAGCGCATGGCCCAGCGGCGTGATCAGCATCGGCCGATAGGTCACGACGGGGATGTAGCGGATATCGTCTGGCACCTCCAGCATCGAGCCCACCGCCAGATCCACCTCGTCGGCACGCACCATGGCGAGACCATCGCGCCCGGTGACGTTGTGGAGCTGCAATTCGATCCCGGGATATTGCTCGGCGAAGCGCCGGATCGGCTCGGGCAGGATGTAGAGGATGGTCGACTCGCCGGCGGCGATGTCGAGCCGGCCGCGATCGAGCCGCCCGCACTGCGCCGCGAAGGTCTCCTGCAACCCGTCGATCCCCTGCACGAGCGGTTGCGCCAGCTCGAACAGCAGCGCACCCTCGGGCGTGAGCTGGATCCGCGGGCCGCGGCGCTCGAATAAGACGGTATCCAACTCCCGCTCGAGGGCCTGGATCTGCAGTGAGACCGTCGGCTGACTGAGCGAGACGGCCTCTGCGGCCGCGGAAACGCTGCCGACACGCGCCGCATGACAGAAGGCGCGCAACTGTTTGAGGCGGTTCTGGGTATTCTTGCCCTGTGCTGCTGCAGCCAATGCGGATGAGCCTCCTCGAGGGTCGACCCGCGCGGGGTCAGCGATCCATATCCGTCAGTACGTGCCGCGCAACCTGACGCTGATCGGCATTGCCCTCCTCGAGCACCCGGTACAGCAAGGCCTTGGCGTTCGCGACATCGCCACTCGCACGCAGTTG
>CAZTYV010000193.1:4619-6222 GCA_964617675.1 uncultured Halochromatium sp.
CTCCGCGGCCTTGCGGCGCTGGGCGCCCGCGAGCTCCTCGGCCTCGATCGCATCGAGCTCCGCCTCCATCTCCTCATCGGTCATCGGGCGGTAGCGCCCGGGCATGTTCCGATCGCCGCCGTCGATCTCATCACCGACCATGGCGCCGGGGCTTGCCGCCGCGACACCCGCCTTGCCGGCGGGACCCGCGGGTGAGGCGGGAGAGCCACCGCCTAGCGGGCCGGGATCGCCGTCCTCGTCCTCGGCCGCGCGCTGAAAGAAGCGCGAGAAGAAGACCCCAGCCTCGAACAACAACCACATCGGCAGTGCGAGCAGGGTCTGGCTGATCACATCGGGCGGCGTCAGTAACATGCCCGCAACGAAGACGCCAACGATTACATAGGGGCGTTTGTCGCGCAGCGCCTGCGGCGTGGTCGCACCAATCGCCACCAGCAGGATGGTCGCGATCGGGATCTCGAAGGCGATGCCGAAGGCGAAGAACAGCTTCAACACGAACTCGAGGTAGAACGCGATATCCGGCATCTGCGCAACGCCCTCAGGCGTCACCGCAGAGAAGAAGCCAAACACGAGCGGGAAGACCACGAAGTAGGCGAACAGCATCCCGAGGTAGAACAGGACGATGCTCGAGGCCACCAACGGCACCGCGAGCCGCTTCTCGTGCGTGTAGAGTCCGGGGGCGATGAAGCCCCATAACTGAAACAGCAGATAGGGCATGGCGACGAACACCGCCACGACCAGCGCGAGCTTGAACGGCGTCAGGAAGGGCGACGCCACCTGAGTCGCGATCATCTGAGAGCCGGCCGGCAATTGCGCCCGGATCGGCTCCGCGATGAAGGTATAGATGTCGTTCGCGAACGGGAACAGGACCAGGAACACCAGCAGGATGGCGATCACCATCCGCAGCAGACGGTCGCGCAGCTCGACCAGGTGCGAGATGAACGGCTGCTCGCCGCCAAGGCCATCGGCGCTCGCGTTCGCTTGATGCTGCTTCGACTTGCCGTGCGAGGCGGGGGATGTCATCCGAGGTTGCTCATGGGAGTTCTTGATGCACGAGCCGCTGGGCCTCGCCATCCAGGTCGTCGTTGTGGGGGTCGGGCGTCAGTCGTCGCGGGCCAACGCACGGATTCGCGGGCTGGCACAGGAACCGCTCAAGGCGGATCGATCCCCGCGCTTCGCGGCGAGTCACCTGTCGCCCGTTCTTGCGGCTTGGGTGTCGAAGACGGCGCACTCGCCGACCGCGAGGCATCCCGGCCGGGATCTCGCTCGGCGCCCTCAGACAGACCCATGCCTTCCTCGAGGATGGTCTCGAGTGGCTTGCTCTCGGCCTGTTTGCGCAGGATCTCCTTGAGCTCGTCGGCCTTGATCTCGCGATCGATCTCCTCCTTGACCGAGGCGAAGGCGCGTCGGGCACGCCCCACCCAAAGACCCGCCGTCCGGGCGAGCTTCGGCAATCGCTCCGGACCAACCACGATCAAAGCGACGACGGCGATGACCAACAGCTCTAGCGCGCCGATATCGAACATGCAACCCGCCCTCGGTCGACCCGATCAAACCCGACAGCGTTGTCGGCGATGCGGACGTCTCAGACCTTCGTCTTCTCCGC
>CAZTYV010000194.1:0-6201 GCA_964617675.1 uncultured Halochromatium sp.
GGTCGGGGAATCGGGCTCGGGTAAGAGTTTGACATCCCTGGCGCTGCTCGGCTTCGCGCCGCCGGGCGGGCAGCTTGCGGGTGCGGTCCGCCTCGACGGCACCGATCTGCTCGGGCTTGATGCGAAGTCCCTGCGCGATCTGCGTGGGCGTCGCATCGCGTACATCCCTCAGGAGCCGCTCGACGCCCTGGACCCTTTGCGACGCGTTGGGGATCAGCTGCGCGAGGCCATCCAAGCCCATCCAGCCGCGCCACGGGGAGGCATGGAGGCCGCGGCGCTCGATCTCGCCCGGGTTGATGCCGAGGCAGAGGCCTGTTCGGGGGATACCGACTTGGCCGATGTCCTCGACGCTGTCAATTCGCCGCATCAGAGACAGGTGAATCTCGGCGCACGCGTCGAAGCGCTGCTGGCGATGGTCGGGCTGGCGCAGGTGCCGGCGATCCAGCGGCGTTTCCCGCATGAGCTCTCTGGCGGGCAGCGCCAGCGCGTGGTGATCGCGATGGCACTGGCGCATGAGCCGGATCTGCTGATCGCGGATGAGGCGACCACGGCCCTGGATGTCACCGTGCAGGCCGAGATCGTCGAGGTGCTGGATCGGCTAAGCCAAGGCCGCAACCGCGCGCTACTCTTTGTTAGCCATGATCTGGCGCTGGTCGCCAGCCTCTGCGAGCGGGTGCTCGTGCTCTATGCCGGACGCCTGGTCGAGGACGCACCGCTCGAGCGGCTGTTGCGTGCGCCGGCGCATCCTTACACGGCGGCACTGCTGGCCTGTTCGCCCGAGCTGGGGCGGCCCGACAAGCCGCTCAGTGCCATTCCGGGCCAGCCGCCCGGGCCGCGTGCGCTCAGTGTCGACGCTGCAGCGTCCGTCCCTGGCGGCTGCCGCTTCGCACCCCGCTGCCCTCAGGTGCAGCCCAGGTGCAACGAGCAGGAGCCAGGGCTCGAGCCGCACCCTGGCCAACACTGGGCGCGCTGCTGGTTTCCGCTGACGGCCGCCTAGCCTTACTCTCATAGGCATCACGAGCCCCTACAGGCTGCTGGCGGAAAAGCCAGACCAGATCGACGGAGAGGGTTGATGTCCGCGGCGCCAGGCGGCAGCGGACCAGGCTGAGAGGAAATCATGGTCGTATCACAACCACCTGACGAAACACATGCATCCAGCAGCCGGCTGGCCAGCGGAGCCGGCCAGCGCCCGTTGCTGATGCTAATGGCGGCCATCGCCTTGGTGGGCTGTGCCTCCTCGGTGCCGTCGAGCATCCGTGATGACCCAGTCACCCAGGTCACGGTCGCCGAGGTGCAACAGGCGCCGGATCAGTTCGTCGGGGCACAGGTGCGTTGGGGTGGCACGATCATTGGCGTCGCCAATCAGGGTCGATTTATCGCCGAGGTTCCCGGCTTTGCCGATCCCGCTGACTACCGTGCGGATCGGCTGCTGACCATCGTTGGTGAGGTGACCGGCCTGGTGACCCGCGATGTCGGCGACTATCCCTATCCCTATCCGGTTGTGGCCGCGAGCAGCCGCTATCTTTGGCCTGAAGCGGAGCCGATGCCGGATGTCGGCTACCGCTATCCCTGGTATGGCTGGTACGGTTATCCGCCCTGGTACGGGCCGTTTGGCCCATGGTATGGCCCGGCCTATGGGCCCTGGTGGTGGTAGCGAGGGTCGCGATGCGCATGCTCACTCTGTTGGGATTTGGCGCCTTGACCTTGCTGGTCAGTGGCTGCGCCACGGACACGGGGCAGTGCCGCCGTCCGATCGGCGATCCTGGTCTGACCCCGGCCATGGCCGCCGCCAGCGGCGAGCACCAGGGTGAGCGCGTCACCTGGGGTGGAACGCTGGTCGAGGTGCGAAACCTCGAGCGTGACACCGAGCTGGAGGTGATCGGGATGCCGCTTGGGGACTGCGGCCGGCCGCGGACCGGCAGCGCGGCCGTTGGCCGGTTCATCGTGGTTCGACCGGGCTATCTGGAGGCCGCCGATCTGAGACCCGGAGCCCCAGTGACGGCGACCGGGGAGATCATCGGCATGCGCGAGGGCCGAATCGGCGACAGCGTCTATCGGTTCCCGTTGCTGCGTGATCCCGCGCCGGTGATCTGGTCCGATCAAGAGACGCCCAACGGCTGGCCATCGCGGCCGATGATCAGCATCGGTATCGGCGCGGGTAGCGGCGGCTGGCGTGGCGGCGGCATCGGCCTGAGCTTTTGACTGGGACGCGCACCGTCGGTGGGCCTCATCCTTGTTCACGGGCGCCGACGCAGGGCGTGACGCACGCGAGCGCCCCGCTGCTGGAGCTGAAGTGGGTGGCGAAACGCTACCCGGCCGGCGGCGGATGGCGCGCGCTCTGGCCGGGCGCAGGGCGTTGGCAGAGCGTGCTCGAGCCAACCGAGCTGCGCATCAGCGAAGGAGCGGCGGTCGGCCTGGTGGGCGAGTCCGGGAGCGGCAAGACGACCTTGGCCAGGATCGCGGCCGGTCTGACGCGGCCGAGCGGCGGCAGCGTGCGCTGGCGCGGACGAGCGATCGACGCCCTTGATGAGGCTGAGCGTGGCCGGTGGCGGCGTGAGCTGCAGTATGTCTTCCAGAACCCGGCAACGGCGCTCAATCCGCGCTGGCGCGTGCAGCGCATCCTCAGCAGCAGCCTCCGCGGGCTTGCCCAGGGATCAGCGCTCGCGCGCGATCGGCGCGGGCGACAGCGTCGCATCCACGAGGTGGCCGATCAGGTTGGCCTGGGCAGCGCCCTGCTCGGGCGTTTCCCGCATCAGCTCTCCGGCGGGCAGGCGCAGCGCGTGGCCATCGCTCGGGCGCTGCTCGGTACACCCAAGCTGCTGATCCTGGATGAGCCCGTCTCGGCACTGGACCTTTCGCTGCAGGCGCAGATCCTCGCGCTGCTCGCCGACCTGAGACGCGAGCTGGGGCTGAGCTACCTGTTCATCTCGCACGACCTCTCCGTGGTCGAGCGCCTCTGCGAAGAGCTGTGCGTGATGCACCGGGGCCGAATCATCGAGCAGGGGATAACCGCTGACATCCTGCATTCACCCGCCGATCGTTATACCGCGAGACTGGTCGACGCGGTGCCGAGGCTGCGCTGAGCGCATTAGGAAATTCGAATATTGATCTGAATCAAACAAGGGCTGTCGGTCAGTGCCTAAGCTGAGCACGGGCTCGGCCCGGGGCCGGCCCTCTCGATCGATCACCGCTATGACGGAGGTTAAACGATGCTCACCAAGAAGCGACTGATGCTTGCTGCGGGGTTGGCGGCGGCCACCTTCTTTGCGGCCGGTTCGGCGAATGCCTTCTGGGGCCCGTTCAATCCCTGGAACTGGGGCAATGGTTGGGGCAACCCTTGGTACGGCCCGGGCTACGGCTACGGCTATCCAGGATACTGGGGCGGTTACCCTGGCCACTGGGGTGGCTATCCGGGCTATTGGGGTGGCCATCCCTATGGCTACGGATACGGCGTTGCCCCCTACGGCTATACCTATCCGGGGTATTACGGTTATCCGGCCCAAACCAGTACCGCTGAGGGCAGCTCGTCGAAGTAGCTCGATGGCGGGATGGCCGCCCGCGCCTGGGCGGCCATCCCGGGGCCGCCACATCCATCCCACGGCACTCATCGTATCGACTTGGGCTCGGCGTTGCCGCCTGGTTTCGTCGATCGAGCGCTCACGACGCTGGCCGGGTCAGCAGGCCTCGCACAGCTCGATCTCGGCGTCAATCGGCAGTGCCTCATCGCGCGCCCACTCCATCATTGAGCCGTCGTAGAGCACGGCGTCGTCGTTACCAAGGACGGCATAGGAGGCGAACCAGGTCAGGGCCGCGCGGTTGCCGCTGTGGCAGAAGTGGATCTGATCGCCCTCGGTGGCGATCCCACGGGCCTCGAACAGCGCCTTGAGGGCGCCGGGGCTGCGCAGCTTGCCAGCGCCGTCATCGCTGATCCAATCGTGGGGCAGGTGCTTGGAGCCGGGGATGGTGCCCGGGCGCTCTTTCTCGTCGCCGGTGTAGAGGCCGACGAACTCACCCTCGCTGCGGGCGTCGACGAGTGCGACCTGGCGCTCGAAGGCCGCGCGCACCGCTTGCGCGTCGGGAACCATTTCAGGCTGAAAATTGACCTGGTAGTCGGTCGCCGGACGGCGTTCCTCGCCGCGGGCCTCGCCGCGGGCGAGCGGTGCGCCGGTGTCGGCATAGGCGACCAGGCCGCCATCAAGCACACTCACTCGCTCGTGGCCGAGGACCTTGAGGGTCCAGAACACCCGCGCCGCGGCCGCGAGATCGCCGGCGCCGCGGCCGGTGGCGACGATCACGACCTGATCATTGTTGGCGATGCCGAGCTCGCCGAGCATCGCCTCGAGCTGCTCGACCGGCGGCAGCATCGAGGAGAGCCCGCTTTTATCGACGGCGGCGGCTTGGCTGCCCTTCTTCGGGGGCTGCGTGCGCCAGCGGTCATAGCCCGCGTTGACGGCGCCCGGGATATGGAAGCGCTGATAGTCTTTCGGGTCCTGGATGTCGAGCACCACGAGGTCCGATTGGCCCTGGTTGGCCTTGAGCCAGCCAGCGTCGACGAGCGCTGGCGGGTCTGTCTCGGCGGCGAGCGCGCCGGCGCCGACGAGGAGGCCAGTCCAGAGCAGCGTCGCCCGCGTCAGGCGTGAGAGGGGGTGGGTCATGGTAGTTCTCGCGGTCATCGCGGCCTGCCTACAAGTGTTTTGGACTGCCGCGAAGGTGTGGCCCGTGCGGCTGGGTTCAATGATCCATTCCGCGCGGTGATTCGGGTTGCTGCTGGTTGCTGATGGGCGCTGATGGAGGGCCCTGGCTGCAACCGGGGAGCCTCTGTCGGGCGGGCTGGAGACGCGGATTTGCTGGCGCGCTGAGCGCGATCCCGGTGCTTGGTGCGGTTCCCGGGGCTAGCGCTCAGCGCCCGCACTGGGTTAGTCGACGACGGTGACGGTGATCTGTTCTGAGTACACCGGCGGGTCGTGCGGGACGTGGTTCATGTCCCCGACCAGCAACTGCAGGCTGTGCTGGCCGGGCTCCAGGGTGACCTCGGTCTCGGTCTGGCCGCCGCCGAAGTGCATGATGTCGCCGCCCATGGGCTGGTCGAGGGGCGGCAGGTCTTGGTCGATCAACAGGTGATGGTGGCCGGTGGCCGCCTTTTCGGTTCCGGCTGGGGCGACGCCCATGTTCTTCAGGCCGAATTTGACCGTGAAGGTCGTCGGCAGGGTGTCGCCGTCGCTGGGCTCGATGAAGTAGACCGCGGCGCCCTCGGGCGCCGGGGTGCGGGTGATCTGGCTTGTCGCCTCGGCAGCCATCAGGCCGATCGGTGACGCGAGCAATAACACGGCAAGGGCGCGGATCATCAGCGGATCTCCTCTGGATTCTTTGGTGTGGTCTTATTGGCTGCTCGGCGCTGCTCGCCCCCAGACGACACGGGCCACGCCGACAGGGGCGTCCGGGCGCAGACCGCACGCGGTGGGCGGGCGACGCGGGCAGTGTCAGAGAAGGTCTGGGGCCGCCGAGATCGAATCAAGAGTGCTGATTCGCGGAGAAGCGAGTCGGAACCTCAAGTCAGACAGCGTCCTGGGTCAGCACGTCCACAACGGCCCCCGTCAGTGTCTCGAGCTCGTTGTCGCTGACGATGTATGGCGGCATCAGATAGATCAGCCGGCCGAACGGGCGGACCCAGACGCCATGCTCGACGAAGCGGCGCTGGATCGCGCGCATTGCGACCGGTTGCTCCATCTCGACCACGCCAATGGCGCCGAGCACACGGACATCGGCAACCCCGCGCAGGTTGCGGCAGGGTTCAAGGCCGGCCTTGAGCCTGAGCTCGATGCGCGCGATCTTGGCCTGCCAGTCTTGGCGGTTCCCGGTGGCCTCGTCCGTCCGAAAGGGTGTGGTTGGCTGGGCGCTGAAGCTGGCGCCTGCGCTCGGCCCGGGCTCGCATCCCGCGGCCGTCTGTCTTTCGGAGCCAGAGCCAGAGCCAGAGCCAGGCTCGAGCAACAGGTCGATGCTGGCGTTGGCAACAGCGCAGGCGAGCGGGTTGCCCATGAAGGTCGGACCATGCATGAAGACACCTGGCGAGGCGCTGGAGATGGCGTGCGCGACCTGCTCGGTGGTGAGGGTGGCGGCCGAGGTGAGGTAGCCGCCGGTGAGCGCCTTGCCGAGGGTCATGATGTCCGGGCTGATGCCGGCGTGCTCGCAGGCAAACAGCCG
>CAZTYV010000195.1:0-5942 GCA_964617675.1 uncultured Halochromatium sp.
GTCGGCGACGTGACGGTGAACCTAGGCGGCCACCGCGTTTGCGCCGATCCTTGTTGAGACGGCCAACCAAGTAGCGGGCGCTACTCCTCGCAAGTCTCCCAGGCTTGGCTGATCGCTGAGGGGAGGCCGGCGAGGGAGAGCTGAAGGCTCTCGTCTCCCGCGATGAGCTCTGCCATGTGGGTGCTTCTCAGCTCGTCGAGGTCTTCGTCGTTCAGCAGGAAGCCACTGTAGGGCAGTCCGCGCGGGAGTCTGACGATGCTGTTGATGTCCAGCCGGGTGCGCTCGAGCTCGAGACAGCGCCAATCGCCGCAGATGACGATGCGCTCAAACGCGTCGCTGCCTGTGATCAGGAAGAGGGCGTGCTGGCATGATCGCTCCGCATCGAAGACCAGTTGGAGCTCCAAGCCTTTAAAGACGCTAGGCTCAACACTAGGCCCAGCCGTGAACCAAGAGGTGCTTGCGGCGGTGACCGAGGTGGCGGCGGCTAGGGTGAGTGTCGCGATCAGCCGGATCATGGCTTGGCTCCCGGTGGTGGTCGGTTTCCATCTCGGGACAGTGTACTGCGATTCGGATTCCTGACGCACCGGTGCGGGGAGGGCCCGGCGCAAGGTGACTCGCGCCGAGCGGGTGATGCCCGTTGGTCGCGCCCAGCTCCGCGGTCAGCGCGCGGAGCTGGGCAAGCATGGTGGCTGGCCTCAGTTCGCGAAGGCCTTCAGGGCGACGTTGCCGCGCTCGAGCGGGGGATAGTCGGCGCCGTCCTGATAGCGGACCTCCGTCAGGTCTTCCCACTCGATGCCGTCGTCGCTGACGAAGCTCTGGCCGGTATAGGCGTTGACGTTGGTCGCGCCCGGATTGATACGTTGGGCGAGACCCTCGGTCGGGATCGGCCAGTTGTAGCCGGGTGTGGTGAGGTTGACCACGACCGAGAATCGCTTCAGCGGTGTGACCTGGGCGATCTCATCGAATTGCACGGTGTTGTAGCCCGGGTGCTCGATGACGCCGGTGGTGGTCATGACCGGTGTTCCGCTCAGCGGTCGCCCGGGATCGACCTCCGAATGGATGCTGATCTCATAGACGCTCCCGGGAACCGGGGTATAGAAGCTCACGGCGGCGATGTCGGTGCCTTTCTCTCTTGCCATGAAGAGATTGGCGAACCAGGCGTCCTCATCGCCGAAGCCCCAGGAGCCGCTCCAACCGAGCGGGTCGTACTGGTAAACCTCGCCATAGTTCCAGGGAAACTGGATGCCGGTGAAGACGAGGTCGGGGCCGAAGGCACGGTCATAGTAGGAGAGATAGAAGTAGCCGTCTTCGCCGAATTCGGTGCCCCAGCTGTTCTTGATGATGAAGGCGCCATCGCCGGGCGGGGTTGCGAACGAATTGAAATTCTCGCGCGGAAAGTCGTCGTCCCAGCCGATGGCGAGGACCTCATGATTCGCCCATTTTTCGGTCGGGTTGTAGTGCGCCGAAGTCTCGTTATTGAAGAACAGGGAGTTGCTCGCGTAGTACACGGCAACACCGCCGTACTCGACGATGGCGCGCTTGATGAGCTCGTTGTCGGTGGGCGACTGCCGGGGTGGGATCATGTAGGCGCGCGTGAGGTGTCCCTGGACGCGCATCGGCAGGCCCGCGGTGGCCCCGCCGGGCTCGCCGCCGTCGCTATCGTTGCCAAGGTACGGATAGGGGGCGTCGACCTCGAGCACGGGGCCGCCCCAGCGGGCGAGATAGGCCAAGGTCATCAGGCCCTCGCCACCCTCGCATTCGCGGGGCTCGAATCCATGGTTTTGGTTCAGGTCCTGCTCGGAGAAATCGTACTCGAGGCCGTGGCGGTATTTGACGAAGGATTCCAAAGCGCCCAGGGTTCCAAAGGCCCAGCAGGAGCCGCATCGGCCTTGGTCCCGAACCGGTGTGACGCCGTCGAGCTCGCGCAGGTCGAACCGCGCTGGCAGATCGGCGCTCAGGGTCTTGAGCGCAGGCGCGGCGGTCACGGGCGGGATCTGGATCGGAGACGGGATGTACCCGGTCGGCCGCTGCGTGTCCGCTGACGAGGTGGCTGCCCGGTTGGCGGTGCTGGCGGCCTCCTGGGTCTGGACCCACTGTTCGTAGGCGGGGTTGACCGGTGCCATCTGCAGCTCGCTGGCGGCCGTAGAGGCTGAGGTGACGAGGAGCAGCGTGATGCCGAGGCTGAGCGCTATGTTCTCGCCTGCGCGATGTCCTGTCCCTGTGGCGGGATGTTGGTTGCTTGTCATGAGCCTTCCTCTCCTTCTCGTTGCAGTAAGCCCGTCCGGAGATTAGGTCCTGGTGCGCGTTGGGTCAGTGCGAAAACGCAAATGGATCGGGCCCATCTGGTCCTCGCCAACGACTGGCCTGAGCGCACGGAATGCTTTCGCTGATGCGAGCAATGTGCGCTTCCTGCCGGGCCTGCCGAATTTCTCGCGCGCGCCTAGGCTTGTGGTAGGCTACATTGACAAATGTCAATTGCATCGTTCCCCGTCGTTCCTTAGAGGTACACCGTCCGATGGATATCAAGGCCCTGTTCGATGCCGAGCCGCAGTCTCCGCTGTATGTCGCCGTCAACCGCGTGCTGGTGCGCAATGATCCGAACCTGATGCGGATGATGAAGGAGGCCAGCAGCAAGATGTGTCTGGCCACTGCGCTCACGCCGGGCTTCCGAGGTTTCGATCTAATGCGCCAGCGCGGGACCTGTCCGATGGGCATGCGCTGGGGCGCGAGCTCGGACATGGGCGCCGAGCTCTCGCATATCTGGATCGATCAGTTCACGTATTGGGATTCCTGGCAGGCGCACGAGGACTTCCACGAGACCTTCGAGGACGTGGTGGTTGAAGCCTGCGGCAATTGCGGCGGGATGCTGCTCGACGGACCGGAAGAGCCCATCTATCGGATCGTCAAGAGCACGCTGCCGAAGCTGATCTCGAGCAATCAGATGATGAAGATGGGGTTCGAGCAGAAGGGCGATCTGAAGGGCTATGCGTTGAACACCGGTGAGACGGTGATGGTGTTGGCCTCGCACCAGGTGCGCGCTGGCAAGGAGTCAGAGTTCGAGGAGGGTGAGATCCAGACGATGGAGATGCTCTCGGAGACGCCCGGGGTGCTCGGCTGGCAGATCCTGAAGCGCATCGGCCTCTCGACCCTTGGCAGCGGTCATGCGACCTCAGAATCGATGCTCGGTCACCTCAGGGGCGAGCCGGGTGCCAAGCTGCAGCGCTCGGCGGAGGTCTGGGAGGGCTTCACGGTGCCGTTCGAGTACCTGACCATGGTCGAGTTCGAGAACCTGCAGTTCGCGCAGAGCGGCATGCCGCACGTGAATGTGAAGCCGGAGATCCTGATGGTCCACGCGACCAAGGTGTTAGACAACTGCCTGACCCGGCCGACGGTGAGGATCTCGGAGAGCATGTTCAGCGAGCATACCTACCGGGAGATGCTGCACGGGCTGCGCTGAGTGCCAGACGGCCGATGACCTCTGAGGAGGGATCGGCCGTGAGCGACCAATAGGTCGGGCGGATGACGCCCCGGTACTTGCCGGGGCGTCTTCGTTTCCGGGCCCGTTCTTGGGCCGGTTTCCGGGCTGGCTTCAGGGCCGGCTTCCGGGCTGGATTCCGGGCTGGATTCCGGCCGTCAGGTCACCAGGACTTGTACGGCAGGAACTTGCCGTTCAGGGTCACCACCACCCGATCACCCTTGGGGTCGGGCTGGCGCTGGATGTCCATGCTGTAGTCGATGGCGCTCATGATGCCGTCACCGAACTCTTCGTGGATCAACGCCTTGATGGTCTCGCCGTAGACGCCGACGATCTCGTAGAAGCGGTAGATCAGCGGGTCGGTCGGGATGGTCTGATCCCAGGTCTTGTGCGGAAAGTCCTGCAAGGCCACGGCGACCTCGGGCCCGAGCCCAAGGGTCTCGGCACAGGCCTGGGCCTGCGGTGCGCTCAGGCTGTTCATGCCCAGGCAGGCGGAGCAGGTGAACTCCTTCGAGAGCCCTACGGCCTTGGCGATCGCCTCCCAGGTCAGGCCCTTGGCCTGTTTGGCCTCGAGGATGGCGCTCTTCATCTCGGTCTTGGTCATCGGTGACTACCTGTTTGTCGAGGGGGAACGGTTGCTTTGATTCGGTGGATCGGCCGTGTCGGGGCTCGCCGGTCACAGGTTGACGGCCCGCAGCATGGAGCCGACGTCCGCGGCCCGTGCCTTTCCGGTCTCTTGCTCAGCGCTCGCGGCGCGGGCCGCTTGGGCGGGGTCGACGATGCGCGGTGGGCCCTGGTGGCTGGCGCCGGGCTGACCCGATACGGCGGAGCCTGAGAGCTCGCGTGAGCGCGAGACCAGGAAGTCAACCAGGTGGGTGCGGATCGGGTAGTAGCCGGGATCGTGCACGATGCTGGTGCGCTCGCGCGGGCGCTCGATCGAGACCCGCACCGATTCGGCGATGCGCGCCTGCGGGCCGTTGGTCATCAGGAGGATGCGATCGGCGAGCAGGATGGCCTCGTCGACATCGTGGGTGATCATGAAGACCGTCTGATGGGTCTCGGCGCAGATCTTGAGCAGCTCGTCCTGGATGGTGCCGCGCGTGAGGGCATCGAGCGCGCCGAAGGGCTCGTCGAGCAGCAGCAGCTTGGGCTCGATGGCGAAGGCACGAGCGATGGCGACGCGCTGGCGCATGCCGCCGGAGAGCTGGGCCGGCTTGCGATGCTCGGTGCCGTCCTTGAGCCCGACCATGTGCAGATACTTCAGGCTGTGCTCGCGCACCCGCGCCTTGCTCCAGCCGGGCCAGCGCGCGGCGACACCGAACATGACGTTG
Source organism: uncultured Halochromatium sp. (assembly GCA_964617675.1). Classification (GTDB taxonomy): domain Bacteria; phylum Pseudomonadota; class Gammaproteobacteria; order Chromatiales; family Chromatiaceae; genus Lamprobacter. The sequence goes on from CAZTYV010000195.1 coordinate 4,807, forward strand.
CTGAGCGCCGAGCGCCAGGGCAGCAGCGAGTAGTTCTGGAACACGATGCCGCGCTCCAGCGCGGGGCCGCGCACCTCTTTGCCGGCCATCAGCACCTCGCCCTCGCTCGGCGCGTCGAGCCCGGCGAGGACGTTGAGGATGGTCGACTTGCCGCAGCCGGAGTGGCCGATGATGCAGACGAACTCACCCTTTTCGACGCCGAAGCTGACGTCTTCGAACACGGTCAGCTCGCCGCCCTTGGTGGGGAAACGCTTGGCCAGCGATTTGATCTCGAGGAAATGCGGGGTCATGGTGCTCACTCCTGATAGGTGACGAGCCGGGTGGCCGAGGCCAGGGCCAGGTCGAGCAGCATGCCGACGACGCCGATCATCAGGATCGAGAAGATCACGCTGGTCAGATCCAGGTTGTTCCACTCGTTCCAGACGTAGTAGCCGATGCCGGTGCCGCCAACGAGCATCTCGGCGGCGACGATGACCAGCCAGGCGATGCCGATCGAGATCCGCATGCCGGTGAGGATGGTGGGTGCGGCGGCCGGCAGGATGACCTGAAAGGCGGTCTGCATCGGTCCGAGCTCGTGGGTGCGGGCGACGTTGACCCAGTCCTTACGCACGCCGGCGACGCCGAAGGCGGTGTTGATCAGCATCGGCCAGATCGAGCAGATGAAGATGACGAAGATCGACGAGGTCTCGGAGTCCTTGATGATGAACAGCGCCAGCGGCATCCAGGCCAGCGGCGAGATCGGCTTCAGGACCTGGATGAACGGGTTTAGGGCCTTGTACATCATCGGCGACATGCCGATCAGGAAGCCCAGCGGCAGCGCGATCAGCGCCGCCAACGCAAAGCCGGTGAGCACGCGATAGAGCGACCAGGCGAGCTGGATGCCGATGCCCTTGTCATTCGGGCCGGCGTCGTAGAAGGGGTTCGAGAGCTCGCTGATCGCCAGGCGGATGATCTCGGCGGGCGAGGGGACACGCGCCTCTTGATCGGCGCCGCCCATCAGTAGCTCGTACTCGCTCAGCGCCTCCTCGGCCTGCGGCGCCGGCGTGCTGAGCTGCCAGAGGCCGAGGAAGAGCACGAGGAGCGACACCGAGACGAGGATGGAGCGCCAGGTATCGGATTTGAGCATGGGGTTCTTG
>CAZTYV010000196.1:0-5845 GCA_964617675.1 uncultured Halochromatium sp.
CAGGTGCTGCTCATCGGGGCCGCGATCCACCCGGACGAGTCACAGGCGATCCAGCGGATGTCGCGCCTGACCACCGAGATGGGCAACCTGGTGCGCGAGCTCAGACGGGCGAATCAGCGCTCGCAGGCCCTTGCTAACCGCGATGATCTGACCGACCTGCCCAACCGGCGTTACTTCTTCGAGCGCCTCGAGAGCGCCTTGGCGCACGCGCGGCGCCACCGCCGGCCCTTGTCGGTGCTCATGGCCGACCTCGACTACTTCAAGCAGGTGAATGATCGCTTCGGCCACGCCGATGGCGATACGGTGCTCAAGGCCTTCGCGCGGCTGTTGCGCGAGGATGCGCGCGCCGCCGACCTGCCGGGGCGCATCGGTGGTGAAGAATTCGCGCTGATGTTACCGGACACCGGTGCCGAGCAGGCCTGCAAGGTTGCCGAACGGCTGCGCAAACGGATGGCGGTGCTGCAGCCGCTGGAGTCCGAGCATCGGTTCACGGTCAGCATTGGCGTTGCCGTCGCCGGGGCCGACGAGCAGACCGATGATCTGCTGCTGCGCGCTGACCGGGCCCTCTACGCGGCGAAAGAGGCGGGGCGCGATCGCGTCGTGATGGCCGATGAGCCCCCGCTCGTGCCTCAGCCCGGCCCCTCATCCTCTGCCGGGCCAGGCGCGCCGAAGAGATAACCTTGGAAGGTACGGCATCCGTTCGCGACCAGGAATCGGTGCTGCTCGCGGGTCTCGACGCCCTCGGCGATCACGGAGAGGCCGAGCTTTGGCGCCAGCGCCAGGATCGCGCGGACGATGGCGGCGTCGTTCGTGTCTCGAATCACGTCGGCAACGAAGGAGCGATCAATCTTGAGCTCGTCCAGTGGCAGGCGCTTAAGGTAGGCGAGTGACGAATAGCCGGTGCCGAAGTCGTCCAACGCGAAGCGCAGGCCGAGCTTGCGCAGTGCGGTCATCTTGGTGATCGTCTCATCGACATTCTGCAGCAGCAGGCTCTCGGTCAGCTCGAGGGTCAGTCGCTGAGGGTCAACCTGGTGACGCTGCAAGGCGCTGCGCACCTGCTCGACGAAGGCTGGGTCGAGAAACTGGCGCGCGCTGATGTTGATGGCGAGCGAGTGCGCTGCCGACTCACCTGCCTCTCTCGACCAAGCCCCTAAGCGCGCGCAGGCGCTCTCCAGGACCCAGGTTCCGAGCCTGAGGATCTGTCCCGAGGCCTCAGCGATCGGGATGAACCCATCCGGCGACATCAGCCCTCGCTCAGGGTGGACCCAGCGCACCAGCGCTTCGGCGCCGAGCACGCGGCCGAACTGGTCGACCTGTGGCTGGTAGTAGAGCCGAAACTCGTCGTGCTGGAAGGCGTCGTAGAGCTGGGCCTCGAGCCTGGTGCGTTGGTCGAGGGCGGTCTGCATCTGCGGGTCGAAGAAGCGCAGTTGGTTGCGCCCGGCCTCTTTGGATCGATACATCGCCAGGTCGGCGTGCTTGAGCAGGTCATCCATGCTCGAATCGGAGGCGCTGATCAAGGTGGCGCCGATGCTCGGCGTGCTGCGCTGGACCTGGCTGCCGAGCTGATAAGGGGCGCTGAGCTTTTCGAGCACCTTGATTCCGACTTGGCGGGCCTGCGCGGCGGCCGTGGCGCGCTCAGGGCTCAGGTCTTCGAGGATGACGACGAACTCGTCGCCACCGAGCCGGGCAACCGTATCGCTGGCGCGCACGCAGTCGAGCAGGCGTCGCGCGACCTGTTGCAGGAGTTGATCACCGACATCGTGCCCAAGGCTGTCGTTGAGGTCCTTGAAGTGATCGAGGTCGATAAAGAGCAGGGCGCCATGGCAGGCGTTTCGCCTGACCGCGGCCTGCACCTGCTGGAGACGGTCGAGCAGCAACCGGCGGTTGGGGAGACCGGTCAGCGCGTCGTAGAAGGCGAGCTGCTCGATGCGCTCCTCGGCCGTCTTGCGCTCGGTGATGTCTTGATTGAGGACCACGGCGCCGGCGATGCGTCCGTCTTGGTCGCGGATCGGCACCGCGGAGTTGAGGATGATCTTGTGTGCGCCGTCGACGCAGTGGATGTCGATCTCCTCGTTGAGCCGAGTCTCGCCGTTGCGGATGGCGCGTGCGGCCGATCCTTGGGCGCCGGGTAATAGCGTTGGAGCACGATCGGGCGCAGCAGGAACGACGATGGGATCGCTGCTTGGGCTGCCGCCGCTGTCGCGGCCGGGGCCGCTGCCTGACCGGCTGCCAGATCGGCCGCCAGACGCGCCCTGGCGCGGTTGTGTGAGCCTGGCCTCAGCGTCGGCCCAGAGGCGATCGGCAGCGGTATTGCCGTAGGTCACCTGGCCGGTCGCATCGAGCAGCCAGACGCCGATCGGCAGATTCTCGACGATGGTCTTGAGCCGCTGCTCGCTCAGACGCAAGGCCTCCTCGGCCTGTTTCTGGGCGCTGAGATCGGTCGCGACCACGCAGAAGGCGCCCTGCTTCTCCGCCAGCGAGAGCTCGGTGAACGAGAGGTGGCAGGGCACCTCGCTGCCTCTGGCGTCGAGCAATCGCAGCTCCATGCGCTGCTGCGGCCTTGGCGGTCTGCCCTCTAGCCAAGCCAGGTAGCCGGGCCGATCGTCGGTGCACAGGTGCGCGGCAAGCTCGGTGCCGATCAGCGTCTCGCGCGCGGTGCCCAGCATGGTCGCGAGGCGACGGTTGGCGAAGTAGATCTGTCCGCGCGCGGTGACGGTCATCGCGCCCTCACCCATCTCCTCGACCAGCAGGCGATAGTCGTGCTCGGCGCGCTTGAGCGTCAGTACCTGTGCGCCCTGCTCGCCCGCGACCATCAGGGCGTCGACCCGGCCGCCGCGGATGGCCTCGATGACCGCCTCGGCCTCGGCCAAGCGCGTGCGCAGGCTCGCGAGCTCTTCGGCCGGATCGACAGCAGAGGCGAGAAGGGGGCGCTTCGAGGTCATGAGGTTGGGGTGTCGCGATCGCGACCGGGATCGGGCCGGAATCAGGCCCGTCGCCGGTGCGCGCACTGGACTTAGGGCGATCGATCCGTCGAGCCGCCGGACGATCGGAGGTCGAGGCCGACGAGCGCGCGCTCGGTGTCGGAGAGATCGCCGATGATCTTGCGGATCGGCAGCGGCAGCCGTCGCACCACGGTGGGAATCGCCAGGATCTGATCGCCCTGGGCCAGCTGCGGCTGCTCGAGCAGGTCGATCACCTCGATCCGATAATGGCCCGCGAGGTGTGCCTCGCATAGGGCCTGGAGGTTGGCGAAGGCCTCCATCGAGCGCGGCGTCTGGCCGGCGATGTACAGGCGCAGCGTCCATTCCTCGGCGGTTGTCCCCGATGGCTCGCTCATGATCGATCCTCGGCACTGGCTGCGTCGGCGGACCGCGACGATGCCATCGATGCCTGGTCCTCGAGTCCTTGGGCTTCGCGGCGGCGCTCGCGCTCGATCAGCGCCAGGGTCTCGGCCTCGTGTGCCTTGAACTCTTGATGCAAGGCGGCGATCTGGGCCTCGAGCAGCGCACGGCGGTGCTCGAGGTCACGCTCTCGGCGCTCGATCTCTTGGCGCCGCTCCAGGCGTTCGATCCGCTCGGCGGACTCTTGGGCGAGGCGGGCCGAGCCGGTCATGGCGCCGCGCGGGCCGAGGTAGACGTCGCGGAGATCGAGCCCCTGGCTCGTGATCAAGAACTCGCGGGTCTGGTTCGAGTGTGCCATGCCGCGTGACTTCAGGATGCTCAGCACGCGATTACGCTCGCCGCCGCTGTCGATCGCCTTGAGCAGGAGCCAGGTGTCGATCAGCGATGAGATGGCCGAATCCGTGCGCTCGAGCGACTCCCCGCCCATGGTCAGGTTGGTGAAGAGTCCGGTGACCCCCTGCCGCTTCAGGAAGTCGATCAGCCGCGTCAGCATGGCCTTGACCTCGAGCTGGTTCCCGCCGCTGATGAAGCTGTTGATTGGGTCGAGGATGACCGCCGCGGGGCGAAAGCGCTCGACACCCCGATGGATCATCGTCAGATGTGTCTCCAGCCCGGTCAGGGTCGGGCGAGCGGCCTGAAACTGCAGGGTGCCGCGCTCGACCCATTGCGCTAAATCTAACCCGATGGAGCCCATGTTGCGGATGATCTGCGCCTGCGACTCCTCGAAGGCGAAGTAGAGCACGCGCTCGCCGTTGCGGCAGGTGGCATCGGCGAAGTGGGCCGCGAGGCTGGACTTGCCGGTGCCCGCGGTCCCGGAGATCAGCACGCTGCTGCCGCGGTAATAGCCCGTGCCGCCGAGCATGGTGTCGAGACGCGCGACGCCGGTGGTGATGCGCTCTGAGGTCACCGCCTGCTCGAGCCCAACCGAGGTGATCGGCAGCACCGAGATGCCGTCTTCGTCGATCAGGAACGGATAGTCATTGGTGCCATGGCTGGAGCCGCGATACTTGAGGACCCGCAAGCGACGGGTCCAGGTCAGATCGCGCTCCTGATGATCGAGGGTGATGACGCAATCGGAGACGTACTCCTCGAGCCCCTGCCGCGTCAGCTGTCCATCGCCGCGCTCACCGGTGACCACGGCCGTGACGCCCTTCTCCTTCAGCCAGCGGAACAGGCGCCGAAGCTCGGCGCGCAGGATGCCGGGATTGGACAGGCCGATGAAGAGGGTCTCGATGGTGTCGAGGACAACACGCTTGGCGCCGATGCTGTCGATCGCGTAGCCAAGCCGGATGAAGAGGCCACTGAGATCGAAGTCGCCGGTCTCGGTGAGGTCGCCGCGGTCGATCGCGACGAAGTCGAGCTTCAAGAGCTCGCGGCTGACGAGCTCATCGAGATCGAATCCCAACGAGGCCAGGTTCTGGGTCAGCTCCGGGGTGGTCTCCTCGAAGGCGATGAAGACCCCGGGCTCGCCGAGCTCGGTGGCGCCGCGCACCAGGAATTCCATCGACAGCAGCGTCTTGCCGCAGCCGGCGCCGCCGCAGACCAAGGTTGGCCTGCCCCTGGGTAAGCCGCCGCCGGTGATCTCATCGAGGCCCTTAATCCCGGTCGGGGCCTTGGGCAGGGTGGGTCGTGCTGTGCTCAAAGGAACTCTTTGGTTGGCTGCGTCTCGGACGCGCTCAGAGGTCATAGTGTAACCAAAACACCATCATCGGTAGGTGATTGGGGTGGCTTCTCGAGGGCTTCCAGGCGTTTGATTCCCGAGGCGTCAACGCAGCGCGGCAGCAAGCTTGATGATGCCGCGCGCATCGATCTGCCCGCGATGGTCGTAATCGATCTGAATCGGGGCCAGGGGCGAGAGCCTGCCGGCGATTCGATAGGGCCATGGCTGCGGCTTCAGCGCGAGTCTTGGCAGGCGTTTGGCCAAGCGCCGGCTGTCGCCCGTGACCAGCACCTCGATGGTCTGCGCCGATTGGCCGGGAACCCAGCGCTGGAGGCGCCCGCTGCCGCTCGCGATCTCCTGCTCGTCGAGCCAGAGTTTGTAGCTCATGGAACGGACGGGCAGCGGTATCCGGTTCGGGTTCTTGATGCGCAGCCCGACGCGCAGGGTCTGCTGCTGCATCTGTAAGCGCTCGGGCCGGATCGAGACCAGCTTGACCTCGGGCGGCATCAGGCCTCGCGACCACCGGATGAGCAGGGCCGCAACGACCGCGAAGACGAGGATGAAGGCCAAGAGGGTCCAGAGCATGATGAGATCGGATTCGACGGTGTATCGGGTCTATCAGCCCTTACAATAACGCGCGACCCGGCTTTATCCCCGATGCTGGAAGGACTGTCCATGCGAATTCCCGCTCTACCGTCGCTCCTGAGCGCACGCTCTTCCATGGGTGCCGAGCCAGGCGGGACGCCCGAATGGCTGTGGCCGTTGCAGCAGGCGCGCCTCGGGG
>CAZTYV010000197.1:0-3666 GCA_964617675.1 uncultured Halochromatium sp.
CCCCACCGGATAAGATCAGCGCGAGCTATGTCTCGCCGATGCAGTATGCGGACTATTCCTGCACGCAGATCAAGGGCGAGATGGGTCGGGTCCAACGCCAGTTGGCGCAGGTCACCGGCGCCCAGCAGAAGCACGCCGACAATGACGCGGTGGCCATGGGCGTGGGCCTGGTGCTGTTCTGGCCGGCGCTGTTCTTCCTCGCTGGCGATGATCAGAAGGAGGAGCTCTCGCGCCTGAAGGGCGAGTATGAGGCGCTACAGCAGGCCGCGATCCGTCAGGAGTGTGACCTCGCGCTGCAGGCGAGCGGCGCGGGTTAAGATGGCAGACCAGGGTCAGGCGGCGCCCGGCGTCGCCATTTCAGCGCGGAGGAGCAGATCATGCCGACGACGAGACAGGGGTTCTTTCGAGCGAGCGCGCCCGCACTGGGCGGCTTGGGGGTGGCGCTGTTGATGGGCATCGCGCCGGTCGCGGCCGCCGAGGATGACCAGCCGCCGATCCCGAAGGTCGGCAGCTGCCCCGTCGGTTATCGCACCAGCGGCGACTACTGCATCCCGCTGGAGAGTACCGACAAGGAGGTGATCATCAAGGCCAAGTCCTGCCCGCGGGGCTACCGTACCAGCGGGAATTACTGCATCAAGCTGGAGTAGCGCTGCGTGCCTCGGTTCCTGCCGATCGCCTCAAGGATCAGGAGCAGCGGCTGGGTTTGCGACTCATCGAGCGTCGCGCGATTCAATCGCATGTCGATCACGTTGGTCAGCGCTCGGCGCATCGCCGCACGCCACGGCGCTCTGACATCGGGCGCACCGGTGCCGTGCAGCACGGCCAGGCGCTGTGGCACCTAATGCCCCTCCACGCGCCCATGCTACGGGCGTGCATACCGATCAGTCAGGGGGTTCGGATCGCGTCAGCTATGGGTGTGCTGGGAGGCAGAGCACCTTGGCCCAGGCTTGAAGCCATTAGCCCAGATCGATGCGATAGCCTGTGTTGGATAGAAAAGGCGCAGGGAGCGGCCAAGGAGGTCGCGCTCAGGCAGCAGGTCCCCGCACAGCATCGCCTTCGGCGCGCGACCGGGTCATCCTGCCCACTCCTTGCGCGGGCGTCCGCACGGAACGCGCATCATGCCCCTCGCCGGGCTCCACCCCTGACGGCTCGAGCCAGCCTTAGTTGCGTTAGAATCCAGCCCGTCGCCAGCGACTGGAGCCCATCGCGTTGATCGAGATCGAGTACATCGTCAAAGACAGGCACGGGACGGAACGATTGCGGACCGCTGACAAGAAAGCTGCCGATGCCTACGACAAGGCACTTGAGATCGCCGAGCGCCTCGTGCAGCTGCTGCGCGACGATCAGGTCCTGCCCGAACTGCCGGAGGCGGACCTTGAAGAGCTGAGCATCTACCTAGCGCGCAACGCCCGCAACATCGAGCGGGTGCTCAAGGGCAAGGCACCCGAGCCCTTGCCGCCGTCCGCCGAGCGCAAGGATCGCCCTGAGCCGACCTCCGAGACGCCAGCGAGCAACGCGGAGACCAAGGTAACCGAGCTCAAGCTCGCGAGGTAGACCGCGGGCCCGAGAGGACCGACCTTGGCCACTCGCAGCAGCAGTCTCCACCTGGTTGGTCGATCAAACAAGCGCCTCAAGCCATCTCAGGTAGCCCCGGCTCGTCGGGCGAGACTGCACGCACCCGATAAATCACTGTTCGACATCCGTTTGCTTCACCTGAGTGCACCTGAGTGCATCGGCAGCAGCCGCTCGACCACCACAGGGTTGTCCGCCTTGCAGAGCATCTCCAGGCGCACCGTGGCGCGGGTCATACCGCAGAAGAGCACCTGCAGCTCCTGGGCGAGGCGCTCGGCGCGAGGATCGACGTCGGTCAGAATCACCGCTGGGGCTTGCTGGCCCTTGAAGCGACGCACCGTCTCGAACAGGATCTGGCCGGCACTGTAGACCTGATTTCCCAGCAGGTCGTAGGTGTTGGTGAAACGCTTGAGATGGCGGTTACCAACGCGCTCGATATCTGCAAAGGCGGTCTTGGCGACCCCACGGCAAGAGAGGATGACAATGTCTTGCAGGCGGAAGCGCTGGCTGAGGAGGCGACCAATGAGGCGCCCAGCCAGGCGCGGCTGGTCCGCGGGATCTTCATAGAGGGTGACACCAACACCCAGTCCGGGCAGGTCGTTGGCAGCGATAAAGGCGAATTCCGGCAAGGCTTGCTGGATGGCGCTCGCGATGCTGGCCGGCGAGCGATAGTTGTGCAGCGAGCGATAGCCGACGAAACCCTGCGCCTGTAGCCCGAGCGCATCGGCGCCGCGGACGTTCTGGTTCGGGTCCTCGAGCCAGAGGATGTCCGCATCGTCCGGCAGGAACAGCCGCAAGGCTTGGAACCAGGCCTCCTCGAAGTCCTGCGCCTCATCGACGATCAGGGTATCGAAGTGCCAGTCGCCCGTCGGCGTCTCGGCCAGGGCGATGGCCTCGAGCTGACGTGCCGCCGCGAGCCAGAAGTCCGGGTTTCCGTGCATCGCGTTGTAGTCGAGCTGCACGCCCTGGGTCTGCAGGAAGTGATCGCAGAAGCCGTACCAGGTGTCGACCCAGCCCCCGGGTCGCACCAGATTTCGCAAACGCTCGGCCAAGGGCCGATTGAAACAGAGCAGCAGCGGACGTTTGCCGGCGTTGAGCGCGCTCTCGTAGAAGTGTTGAGCGACCAGGGTCTTGCCATTGCCAGCGGTGGCGAGGACCTGCAAGCGCAATGGGGTCATCCGCAGGTTGGCAAGCACCTCGCGCAGTCCGTGTGAGAGCCGGGTGTAGGTGCGCTGCTGGGCGTCGATGTGGGCATGGACGTCGGCGACGACCTCGAAGCACTGGCGCAGGAAGGCCTCGACGCGCTCGGACTGGCCCGAGGTTGGCCCATCGGCGGCCGGCAGGATGCGCTGGATCTGCGCCGCGAGCTGTGCGCGGGCACGTGCGTCGACGATACGCTCGGCATCGAGGCCCGCGGCCGATAGGCGTTTGAGCGCGTGGTCAGGACAGTAGATCAGGTACTCAACAGCGATCCGGGCGCCAGGTCCGGCCTGCTCGGCGAACTTTCCGCGCAGATTGTCGATTGCGCGGTGGATCTGTGCGCCGACGTCCTTCTCGGAGATGCCATAGTGCTTAATCAGCCGGCCTGCATCTTCGTGTAAGGGACCGTTTTTCTGCTCGATGCAGAGCACGGCGCCCGCGGGCTCCATGACGATGAAGTCGATCTCGCCGTAGAGGGTTCGGCCCTTGTACTGGCGGGTCCAGTGCACGCCGTGGAAGACAGTGTAGGCATCCGGTAGACGCTGGGCCAACTCGGCGAGCGTCTCGAGCTCGGGCGCGTGGGCGCCGCTGAGCGCGAGCTGGGTCAAGTCATCGGGCACGAGATGGGCCATGGGTTTGGCACCTCAGCAGCCTCCTCTCCTCTGGGAAGCCGCCATGATGATCAGACGCTGCGCCGCTGTCTATTCAGTGCCGGTCCGCGTTCGGGCGGGCAAAACCATTGGAGCAGATGCAATGACATCGGCCAATGATCGGCGATCCTGTCGAGTTGCGGCGGGTGTGTCCTCGCGTTGAGTGCTCAGGCACCGTGCCAGGCCACCCAAAGCGTCAGGGCAGCGGTGAGCGCGTTTGCGAGGGTCCAAACGACCCGCACGC
>CAZTYV010000197.1:3676-5764 GCA_964617675.1 uncultured Halochromatium sp.
GCTACCGCACCAGCGGGAATTATTGCATCAAGCTGAAATAGCGCTGGGCGCTTCCGACCCACGATTGCTCAGGCACCGTTCCAGGCCACCCAGAGCGTCAGCGCGGCGGTGAGCGCGTTCGCAACGGTCCAACCGACCCGCATGCCGGCGCCCATCAGTAGGTGCCCGTCGCGGCGCTGGTTGCGCGACCAGAACCAGAAGCTGAGGCTGTGGTAGAGCAGGATCGAGCCCGGCAGGAAGGCCAGCTTGGGCGCCCACGCGGCGCCGATCAGCAGCCCAAAACCGGCGACGCCGTAGAGCCAGCCGAGCGCTACATCGGCCATCGCGACGCCGTGCTCGTAGACCCGATACTCGCGCGGTGCAGAGGCCTCCTGAAGGCCGAGCCGCTCGGCCAGCGGCCAGTTCAGCACCGAGATCAGCTGGCCGATCCAGTGGAAGCCAAAGCCAACCACCAGGAGCAGGATGCCGGCGATGATCGGGAGCCAGGAGATCGGTTCAAGCATTGAAGAGCGCTCTCGTGCTTCAGTGACCCGCAATTGAGTCCGACAGACCGCGCAGCAGACAGCCCGTCAGCCGCGCGGGCCGGCGCAGGAGATCGCGTTTGGATCGCGGCCCGTCCCGCGGCCGCGCGCAGTATCGGCGGAAAAGCGTGCGGGGACTAGCGCATCGTAGTCGGCCTCGAAGCCGGCGGCGAGCAGGGCCTCGCGCAGCGGCGATTCGAGCGCCGGCAGGCCATCGATGTGCTGGATGAGCAGGCGTTTGCGCCCGGCCGCAGGCACGCGCGGCAGCGCGGCCAACGCCAGCTCGAGCTCGTTGCCCTCGTCGCTGACGACCGAGGGAAAGGTCAGGATCTGTTTGCCACTGGCGGCGACATAGACGATCGGCTTGCCGGCAACCAGGATGACCCAGGCACCGGCGATGCGTTTCGGCGCAGGCTGACGGGCCTGCTCGAGTGCTTGCTGGGACGCTTGCTGGGACGCTTGCTGGGACGCTTGCTGGGGCGCTTGCTGGGTGGGCCGTTGGACGGATCGGCTCGCGACGGCCAGCGCCACCTCCGGCCAGGGCAGCAGGGCGCCGTAGGGGTTGGCGGGATCGGTCGCGGCGAGGATGCGCACATCGGTCTCCTCGAAGCCGTCGAGCGGTTGCTCGTCGAGTCGGGCCGCGCGCAGGCGATCGACCGCGGCCGGGAGCGCGAACTGCGCACCGGACAACCCCTCGACGAAGTAGCCGCGGCGCACCTGCCCCACCTCCTCCATCTGTTTCAAGACCCGGTACAGGGGGCCGAAGCCACCCGGCAGGCCCTCGGCGGCAACCGCCTCTCGGCTCACGACCCCGTAGCGCTCCAACAGGATTCGCGCCTGGGTGAGCAGGCGCTCGGTGGCCTCAGCGCCAGTCGCCGCCGATGCATTGCTGGCAGCAGCGGCTCCGCTGTCGAGAGCGGCATCCTCGCGGCCGGCAGCGCCTGGATCGGCGTCGTCATCGAGCCAGGCGTCCGGCCCAGCAAGGTCGCTGACCAGTGACCAGCGCCCGCCGGCCAATCCCTGCCCGAGACCGCCGCCCGCCCTGCGACCAGCCGTGCCCCCAGCCATTCCTCCAGTCAAGCCTCGGGTCCCGAAGCGCCCCGGCCGGCGCGAGCGCACGCGGCTCTTCGAGCGGGGGGCGCCGAGCGAGCGCAGCGGTGCGAAGGTATCGTTGGTGATGCGCCCGGCCCAGACCAGGTCCCACAGCGCCGTCTCAAAGGCATCAGGATCGAGACCGCTGCCCTGCCCCAGGCCGCCAACGCGAGGTTGCACCAAGGACCGGTCCGACCTGTTGCCCCTGCTCCGGCTTGAGCCTTCAGCGGGCTCGGTGGGTGGCTGATTGGGTGGCTGATTGGCTGGCTGATTGGGTAACTGATCGGGTAACTGATCGGATCGGGGATCGGCGCCCTTGCCGGACGGCGCAGCCGACAGCCTGGCGCGCTCGACGAGCTGCTGCAGCTCGAAGAGGAAGCAGGCGCCGCGGCGGCTGAGATAGGCCTCGATCCGCTTGGCAATGGTCGCGACGAGGTCGGCGCGCGGCGAACCCTCGCTTGCCAGTGGGCCCGGC
>CAZTYV010000198.1:0-5751 GCA_964617675.1 uncultured Halochromatium sp.
ACATGGAGCAGCCCAGCGGGCGGGCAGCGCATCGGCTCACCCGCCGGGTCGCTGGGCTGCTCAAGCCTCAGCCACGCTTGATCGCGAAGCTCTCGACATAGGCCTCGGGCTGGGTCCAATCGAACTCCTTGCCCATGATCACGTAGTTCGCGTTGGTGGTGTCCGGCACCGGATAGCCGAGCTCGGCCATGGTCTTGCCGGCGTCGGAGGCGAGGTAGACCTCCTTGGCGATGGCCTGATAATCAACATCGCCCTCGATGTAGCCCCAGCGTTTCATCTGGGTCAGGATCCAGACTGCCATCGAGTGCCAGGGGAAGGGGTCGAAGTCGATCCGGTCCGGGACGTCCTGGACGTTGCCGAGGCCGTCGGCGAAGCGGCCAGTGAGTACCTGCTCGATCACCGGCACCGGCTGGTTCAGATAGTTGGTCGGCGCGATGGCGGCGGCGATCTCCTTGCGGTTCTCGTGCTTCTGCGAATAGAAGGTGGCGTCGACGATGGCCTTGAGCAGGGCCGAGTAGGTGTTCGGCATCTCTTGGGTGAACTGCTCGGAGCAGGCGAAGGCGCAGCAGGGGTGGCCTTCCCAGATGTCCTTGGTCAGGATGTGGATGAAGCCGACCTTCTCCCACACCGCGCGCTGGTTGAACGGGTCCGGCGAGAGGAAGCCGTCGAGGTTGCCGGCGCGCAGGTTGGCGACCATCTCCGGCGGCGGCACCACGCGGATCTGGATGTCCTGGTCCGGGTCGAGGCCGTGCTCGGCGACGTAGTAGCGCAGCAGGAAGTTGTGCATGCTGTAGTCGAAGGGCACGCCGAACTTGAAGCCCTTCCAGTCCTTCGGGTCTCGCTTGTCCTTATGATCGTTGTGCAGCACGATGGCCTGGCCGTTGATGTTCTCGACCGCCGGCATGCGATAAGGCACCGCGGTGGAACCAGCGCCGAGGCTGATCGCCAGCGGCATCGGCGTGAGCATGTGCGAGGCGTCGTACTCGCCGGAGAGGGACTTGTCGCGCGCAACGGCCCAGCCAGCGGTCTTGATCACGTCGACGTCCAGGCCGTACTTCTCATAGAAGCCGAGCGGATGGGCCATGATGATCGGGGTGGCGCAGGTGATCGGGACGAAGCCGACCTTGAGCTTGGTCTTCTCCAGCGGGCCGGCGCTCTCCTGGACGGCGGCCTTGATCGCGTCCATCGGCAGCAGGCTGCCGAGGATGCTGGCCAAGGTGCCTCCGCCGACCAGGCCGAGGAAGCTGCGGCGGCTCAGGTCGTTGTGGCCGAAGACACCGCGCACGATGGCGCTCTCGACCGCGCGGTCGAGCATGGCCTCGCGCGAGAGCGGTGCCTGCGCGGCATGGCGCGCGGGTGTTGTGCTCGGGCTCAGCGCCAGGGCTGTCGAGGTCGCTGAGGTCTCGCCGTGGAGCGCGTGGGCGCGCGCATCGGCCTGGGTCGAGTGGTCGTGCGAGGCGCAGCGGCTGCAGGCGCAGCCGGGTGCATGGGTGAGATCGAGGTCAGGGTCGTAGGGATTTCCTAGGCTCTGATAAGGCATTGTGTTCTCCAGGCGTTGACGACTGTGGCCGGATGCCGGCGAGCGATCTGCTCGCGGTCCGCACGAGGCGCGGTTGATCTGGGTCAAGCAGAAGCCGTGCCAACCGCCCGGATTCGCGCAGAGCCTTGAGCGGGCAATGATTCCTGCGTTCGATGAGGTGTTGCGAAGGATCACGAGATCTCGTGAATTACGAAATCTCGGCATTCGTTGACGAAATGTCGTAGTCTCCCGCAGATGACTCCCAGCACCATGGCCTTGGCGAGTGTGGCGGATGCAACCCCGGTTGGGGCCGCACGGTTGTCGGACGCCGCCTTTCGCACCCTCTTTGAGCAGCATCCCGATGCGCTGCTGCTCGTCGATCCGTTCGCGGATGCCTTCCTCGCCGTGAACACACGCGCCGGCGAGCTGTTGCGCTGGTCGCCCGATCAGCTCATCGCGATGCGCCCGAGTCGCCTACATGCTGGCGAGCGCGGGGCCCTGGTGGTCTTCACGCAAGAGGTGCTCGAGACCGGTGAGGCCTGGGCGCGCGGGCTCGGCTGCCAGGGTGGCGACGGGACGCGCATCTTGGTCGAGTATCGGGCGCGGCGTCTGGACCTGCAGGGGCGCGCCTGTGTGCTGATCGCCGCGCGCGATCTGGCCACACAGCGTCAGCGTGAGGCGCGCTCGGATGCCGACGACTATGTGCGCAGCGGGCTCTCGGAGTGGCGGCGGGTCGAGCGGCTCTTCGCCTCGATCGAGACCGAGAACCGGCTCATCCTGCGCGCGGCCGGTGAGGGGATCTACGGGGTCGACGCGGCCGGGATCACCACCTTCGTCAATCCAGCGGCCGAGCAGATGCTGGGCTGGCGCGCCGACGAGCTGGTCGGGCGCGGCATGCATCAGACCGTGCATCACAGCCATGCCGACGGCGGCCGCTATCCGGACGCGCACTGCCCGATCTATGCGGCCTTTCGCGAAGGTGCCGTGCAGCGGCGCGACGACGAGGTGTTCTGGCGCAAGGACGGGACCTGCTTTCCGGTCGAGTACACCAGCACGCCGATCCTCGACCGCGGCAATCTGGTGGGTGCGGTGGTGGTGTTCCGCGATATCAGCGATCGGCGCGAGGCCGAGCAGCGGCTGCAGAGCGCGCTCGCCGAGCTCTCGGCGCTCAAGCGCCGGCTCGAGCTCGAGAACGACTACCTCCAAGAGGAGTTCCGAGAGGCGAGCAACTATCACCAGATCGTCGGCGACAGCCGCGCGGTGCGGGAGGTGCTCTACAAGGTCGAGCTGGTGGCGCCGACCGACGCGCCGGTGCTGATCACCGGCGAGTCCGGCACCGGCAAGGAGCTGATCGCGCGCGCGATCCACACGGCGAGCCAGCGCGGCGATCGGCCGCTGATCCGGGTGAACTGTGCCGCGGTGCCCAAGGATCTGTTCGAGAGCGAGTTCTTCGGTCACGCCCGGGGCGCCTTCACCGGTGCCGTGGCCGAGCGCGTCGGGCGTTTCGAGCTGGCCGACGGTGGCACGCTGTTCCTCGATGAGGTCGGCGAGATCCCGCTTGAGCTGCAGAGCAAGCTGCTGCGCGTGCTGCAGGAGGGCGAGTTCGAGCGCGTCGGCGAGGGCCGCACCCGGCGGGTCGATCTGCGGATCGTGGCCGCGACCAACCGACGGCTCGAGCAGGAGGCCGAGGCAGGTCGGTTCCGCGCCGATCTCTTCTACCGGCTGAACGTGTTCCCGATCGAATCGGTGCCGCTGCGCCAGCGGCCCGAGGACATCCCGCTCTTGGCCGCGCATTTTTTGAGCAAGGCCGCGCGGCGCTTCGGCCGCCAGGGGCTGCGGCTCAGTCGCGCCGACGTGGCGGCGATGCAGGACTATGGCTGGCCGGGGAATGTGCGTGAGTTGGAGAATCTGATCGAGCGCGCGGTGATCGTCTCCACCGGCGAGCGTCTGATCATCGATCTGCCGGGACGCCGTCCAGAGCGGACCCTCTTCGCACCGGCTTCATCGCCGGGGGCCGAGGGCGAGACCCCGCCTGAGATGGTGATCGACACCGGGACGGGCGCTGAAGGCGTGGATCGCGGGGGGTTAGGGCCGCAGGTCCCACGCAACGAGCAGGAGCGCGTTGCGCTGGAGCGGCGCATGATCGAGCAAGCCCTTGCCGCGAGCGGCGGCAAGGTCTTTGGCCCGGGTGGGGCGGCCGAGCGCTTGGGTCTGAAGCCGACCACCCTGGCGTCGCGAATCAAGCGCCATGGCATTCAGGCCCGACGCTGACGTCCTGCAGACGCGCGATCCAGTAACGTTCGCTCAGTGATGCTGATGCATCGGCATCGCGTTCGGGTCGATGCGCTTCACGGGCAGGCTTAGCGCCTGTTCGCCGCCCTGGTCGAAACCGAGCGTGAGCTCGACCTCATCGCCCGGAGCGAGCGCCTCGGTGAGGCCGATCAGCATCACGTGCAGCCCGCCCGGCTGCAGCAGCACGGTCTCACCGGCGGGCAGATCGATCTGATCCACGCGGCGCATCTGCATCATCCCGTCTTCCATCAGGTGGGTATGCAGCTCGACCACCTCGGCCGCGTTGCTTTGGGCCGCGAGCAACGCACGGTCCTCGCTGCCCTTGTTGGTGATGCTCATGAAGGCGGCGCTATTCGGCTGACCCGGCGGTACGGCGCGCACATAGGCATCGTGCACCTCGATGGTCTCTGCGAGCGCGAGCGTCGGCAGGCCCAGACTCAGCACCAGGGCGAGGCCGAGGGTTAGGAGCGCGCGCGGGACCGGCCGGTTGACTGGCCGTGTGGACGGGCGGGCAGCGCGGCAGCGGGCCGCATCTGGGGATGTTGACATCTTGGGGTCTCCGGGGGTGGCATGGGCCAACAGATACTGAACCGTCGCGGCTAAGGGGCGCGGGGCGATCGGCGTTCCCCTAGTCGTCGCCCGCGCGCTGGTAGGCGTCGGCGAGCTGTTTCTGGATGTTGGCCGGCACCGGTGCGTAGTGGCTGAGCTCGATGCTGTAGGTGCCCTCACCGCCGGTGATCGACTTCAGCCGCGACTCGTAGCCCTCGAGCTCGGCGAGCGGCGCTTCACCCTCGATCAGGATGCGACCGCGGCTCTTCGATTCGCTGCCGTTGATGCGCCCTCGCCGCCCGGAGAGGTCGCCAGCAAGATCGCCCATGTTGCTGTCCGGCGCGGTGATGCGGATCTTCACAATCGGCTCCAGGATCGTGGGCTTGGCCTTGAGCACGGCCTCGATAAAGGCCTTCTTGCCGGCGGTGGCGAAGGCGATGTCCTTGGAATCGACGGGGTGCGACTTGCCGTCATAGACCGCGACCCGGACGTCATCCAGCGGATAGCCGGCGATGGCGCCTTCCTCCAGCACCTGGCGCACACCCTTTTCGATCGAGGGGATGAATTGGTTCGGGATACAGCCGCCGACGGTCTCGTCAGCGAACTCGAAGCCGCTGCCTTGCTCGCGCGGCTCGATGCGCAGATAGACCTCGCCGAACTGGCCGGCGCCGCCAGTCTGCTTCTTGTGCCGGTGGTGGCCCTCGGCCTTGGCGGTGATGGTCTCGCGGTAGGGGATGCTCGGTGGCTTGGTCTCGACCTCCACATGGAACTGCTCGGAGAGCCGGCGCAGCAGGACCTTCAGATGCACCTCGCCGAGACCGCGCATCACGGTCTCGTTGGCGGCGGCGTTGTGCTCGATGTGGAAGCAGGGGTCTTCGGACTCGAGCTTGTGCAGGGCGTCGTTGAGCTTCTGCTCATCGCCGCGTTTGCTGACGGTGATGGCCAGGCCAAACAGCGGCACCGGGCACTCGATGCTGCGCAGGTGGAAATGATCCTCATCGTGCGAGTCGTGTAGCACGGCGTCGAAATGGAGGTCGTCGACGCGCGAGACGGCGAGGATATCGCCCGGCACGCCCTCATCGGCCTCGATCAGCTCCTTGCCGTGCACCCGATAGAGATGGGTGACCTTGAACGGCTTGCGCGCATCGCCGATGAACAGCTGGCTGTTCGGTGTGATCCGGCCCTGATGGACGCGGAAGATGCCGATCTTGCCGCGGAAGGGATCGTTGATGATCTTGAACACATGCGCGATCGCATGCTTGCTCGGGTCCGGCTCGACGCTGGCCGGCTTCATGTTGGCGCCCTCGCCCTTCATGAACGGCGGTGGGTTGCCCTCGGCCGGGTTCGGCATCAGCCGCACCAGGATCTCCATCAGCTCGGCGATGCCGGCG
>CAZTYV010000199.1:0-5617 GCA_964617675.1 uncultured Halochromatium sp.
AGGACACCGTGGTGTTCGCCGACCAGATCATGTATCTGGGCTTCCGCATGGCGACTCGCGCTGGCGTCTCGATCGGCCTCGAGGACATGGAAGTGCCCGACGAGAAGGCCGAGATTCTGGCCAGTGCGGAGACAGAGGTGCGCGAAATCGAGGACCAGTATACCCAGGGCCTGGTCACCAATGGTGAGCGCTACAACAAGGTCATCGATATTTGGTCGCGAAATAACGAGCGCGTGGCCAAGTCGATGATGGATAAGTTACGCAATGAGTATGCGACCACCAATCCCCAGTTTGAGATGCTGAGGTTGATCTCCGAGTATCGCAATGCACTGTTGCCCCAGGCGTCGGAGTCGGCGCGTCCAACGCTTCGGCAGCTGTTCAATGAATGGTCCGCAGAGGTTGAGCAGGCGGCCGGAAAGAGCCGGGGTGCGGATTTAGATCTCGATCTTGATGCCTTTCGCGTCGAGGCCACCCGGCTTCTCGATGCGTTTTCACCAAGGATTCTCGAGGCTCTCGACTTTAAGGACGAGGCTAAGCAAGAGGCGAAGGAACGCTTCGTCCATGGCGCCGGCGAGGTGGGCGCGCGTTTGAGCGCTGAGCGTCGCCAGGATTCATTCAACTCAATCTATATGATGGCCGACTCCGGCGCGCGTGGCTCGGCGGCCCAGATCCGGCAGCTCGCTGGCATGCGCGGCCTGATGGCGAAGCCGGATGGCTCGATCATCGAGACGCCGATCACCGCCAACTTCCGTGAGGGGCTGAACGTCATCCAGTACTTCATCTCCACCCACGGCGCGCGCAAGGGCCTGGCCGACACGGCGCTGAAGACCGCCAACTCGGGCTATCTGACCCGGCGCCTGGTCGACGTGGCCCAGGACATGGTGGTGCTCGAGGCGGATTGCGGGACCGAGCGCGGCCTGCTGATGACCCCGATCATCGAGGGCGGCGACGTGGTCGAGCCGCTGCGTGAGCGCATCCTCGGCCGGGTCACCGCCGAGGATCTGTACCGACCAGGCACGGACGACATCGTCTGCGAGTCCGGCACCCTGCTCGACGAGGGTTGGGTCAAGCAGCTCGAGGCCGAGGGCATCGATCAGGTGCTGGTCCGCTCGCCGCTCACCTGCGAGGCCGAGGAGGGCGTCTGCGCCATGTGCTACGGGCGCGACCTCGCCCGCGGCACGATCGTCAATGTCGGCGAGGCGGTGGGCATCATCGCCGCGCAGTCGATCGGCGAGCCCGGCACCCAGCTGACCATGCGCACCTTCCACATCGGTGGTGCCGCCTCGCGGGCGGCCGCGGTCAGCAACGTCCAGGTCAAGGGTGCAGGCACCATCAAGCTGCACAACATCAAGACCGTGCAGCACCACAGCGGCAACCTGGTTGCGGTCTCGCGCTCCGGTGAGCTCACCGTCAGCGATGAGAAGGGCCTGGAGAAGGAGCGCTATAAGATCCCCTACGGCGCGACCGTGGCGATCAACGACGGCGATCGCGTCGAGGCGGGCGCCGTGGTTGCCAACTGGGACCCGCATACCCACCCGGTCGTGACCGAGGTCGCGGGCACCCTGCGCTTCGAGGATCTGATCGACGGCGTGACGGTGCAAAGCAAGACCGACGACGTCACTGGCCTGGCGTCGCTCGAGGTCATGGACCCGAAGCAGCGCCCGGCGGCGGGCAAGGACCTGCGCCCGATGGTCAAGCTCCTCGATGCCGAGGGCGAGGAGCTCAATATCGTCGGGACCGATCTGCCGGCGCGCTACTACCTGCCCTCGGGTGCGATCGTGACCGTCTCCGACGGGGCCGATGTCGGCGTCGGCGACATCCTGGCGCGCATCCCGCAGGAGTCGTCGAAGACCCGTGATATCACCGGCGGTCTGCCGCGGGTGGCTGACCTGTTCGAGGCGCGCAAGCCGAAGGACCCGGCGATCCTGGCCCAGGCCACCGGCACGGTCAGTTTTGGCAAGGAGACCAAGGGCAAACAGCGGCTCGTGATCACCACCGATGACGGCGAGGCTGTCGAGGAGCTGATTCCGAAGTGGCGCCATGTCAGCGTGTTCGAGGGCGAGCGCGTCGAGCGGGGCGAGATCATCTCCGAGGGTGAGCTGAGCTCGCACGACATCCTGCGCCTGAAGGGGGTCACAGCACTGGCCGAGTATCTGGTCAAGGAGATCCAGGACGTCTATCGGCTGCAGGGTGTGCGCATCAACGATAAGCACATCGAGGTGATCGTGCGCCAGATGCTGCGCAAGGTGGAGATCACCAATGCCGGTGACACCACGCTGCTGCGCGGCGAGCAGGTTGATCAGTCCACGGTCTTCGCCGAGAACGAGCGCGTCAAGGCCGAGGACAAGCATCCGGCGCTCTACGAGCCGCTGCTGCTCGGCATCACCAAGGCCTCGCTGGCAACGGAGTCGTTTATCTCGGCCGCCTCGTTCCAGGAGACCACCCGGGTGCTGACCGAGGCTGCGGTGCGCGGCTCGGTCGACGGCCTGAACGGCTTGAAGGAGAACGTCATCGTGGGTCGCCTCATCCCTGCTGGCACCGGCCTGGCGCACCATAATGAGCGTCGCCGGCGGCGGCACGCCGATGGGACGGTTGATGCCGCCGAGCGCATGGAGCTGGCCAACGAGGAGCTGACCGCGGCCCTCAAGCAGGCGCTCAACACCCAGGAGTCGGAGGCCGAGTAGGTGCCTCCAATCGGGGCATTTCTATGCCCGGGCCCGGACGCCCCCGGCGGGCGTCCCGGGCCCCTGATGATCGTGGACCCAATTGTGCGATGGCCCCGTTGACAGGGCCGCCGCCACTACATATACTTCTCGTCTTAGCTCGCCGGCACTCACGTTGCCGGCTTGCTGTTTGAGTGGCACGGTCGCCGCGGCACGCCTTTCTCGTCGACGATTCCGCCGTCCATCGCATCCTCTGCCCAATGCCGGCAGGGTGCTCGCGCCCATTGCGGTGTTGCGAGCGGATGATCTGCGGTACGTCTTCCGTCCCCTGGCTCTCCTTGCACTGGAGGGCGGTCGACGAAGGTCAGCCCTGAGGGCTTTAGTGGTGTCCTCAAGTCGAAATCCAAGCGCGAGCATCGGCGCCGATTCGCCCTGATGCTTCGCAGTGTATGTGCATAGCAGTTGCATTAAAGCCGTCGGAGTCATTCATGGCGACAGTCAACCAATTGGTGCGCAATCCGCGCAAGCGTCGCGTGGCGAAGAGCACGGTGCCCGCGTTGGAGGCCTGTCCTCAAAAGCGTGGTGTCTGCACTCGCGTCTACACCACGACGCCGAAAAAGCCGAACTCGGCGCTGCGAAAGGTCGCGCGCGTGCGGCTGACGAACGGTTTCGAGGTGGCCTCGTACATCGGCGGCGAGGGGCATAACCTCCAAGAGCACTCGGTGGTGCTGATCCGCGGCGGTCGTGTCAAGGATTTGCCAGGTGTGCGCTACCACACGGTACGCGGCACCCTGGATGCCTCGGGCGTCGAGAAGCGTCGCCAGGGTCGCTCCAAGTACGGCGCCAAGCGCCCGAAGAGCTAAAGCTTCACAGTTATCGCCTCGCTGGTCGAGCGGTACCCCTCGTTCAAGGTAGTCGGAGCCTGCAAAGCAATGCCGAGAAGACGCATCGTCGGTCGTCGCCAGATCCTGCCAGACCCCAAGCACGGCAGTGAGCTGCTGACCAAGTTCATCAACATGTTGATGGAGGACGGAAAGAAGGCCGTCGCCGAGCGCATCATCTACGGCGCGCTGGATCAGGTCGTCGAGAAGAAAGGGGCTGAGCCCCTTGAGCTCCTCGATCAGGCGATGGAGAACGTCCGCCCCATGGTGGAGGTCAAGTCACGCCGCGTCGGTGGTGCGACCTACCAGGTTCCGGTCGAGGTGCGCCCGTCGCGGCGTAACACCTTGGCGATGCGTTGGCTGATCGACGCCTCGCGCAAGCGCTCCGAGAAGTCGATGGCGCTGCGGCTCGCGGGTGAGCTGATGGATGCCGCCGAGGCGCGCGGCACCGCGGTGAAGAAGAAGGAAGACACGCATCGCATGGCGGAGGCGAACAAGGCCTTCTCGCATTATCGCTGGTAGCGCAACGCGCGCGCAGCTCCTGGCTTTCATCTCAGGTAATAGGCAACGCAGTCGTGGCACGTAGCACTCCCATCGATCGGTACCGAAACCTCGGCATCATGGCGCACATCGATGCCGGCAAGACGACGACGACCGAGCGCATCCTGTTCTACACCGGCCTGTCTCACAAGATCGGCGAGGTGCATGACGGCGCCGCGACCATGGATTGGATGCAGCAGGAGCAAGAGCGCGGGATCACCATCACCTCGGCGGCGACGACCTGTTTCTGGAAGGGGATGGATCAGCAGTTCCCCGAGCACCGGATCAACATCATCGATACCCCCGGGCACGTCGACTTCACCATCGAGGTCGAGCGGTCTCTGCGGGTGCTCGACGGCGCGTGCACCGTCTTTTGTGCGGTCGGTGGTGTCGAGCCGCAGTCCGAGACGGTTTGGCGCCAAGCGGACAAGTACGGCGTTCCGCGTATCGCCTTCGTCAACAAGATGGACCGCATGGGTGCGAATTTCCTGCGTGTTGTTGCGCAGGTCCAAGATCGCTTGGGTGCCACGGCGGTTCCCCTGCAGCTGCCGATCGGTGCCGAGGAGGAGTTCGCCGGCGTCGTTGATCTGGTTCGCATGAAGGCGATCTACTGGAACGATGAAGACAAGGGTCTGACCTACGAGGCGCGCGACGTGCCGGCCGAGATCGCCGACCTCTGCGCCGAGTGGCGCGAGAAACTGGTCGAGGCCGCTGCGGAAGCCACCGAAGAGGTGATGGAGAAGTATCTCGAGGGCGGTGAGCTCACCGAGGACGAGATCCGTGCCGGCATCCGCAAGCGCTGCATCGCCAACGAGATCGTGCCCATGCTGTGCGGCTCGGCCTTTAAGAATAAGGGCGTGCAGGCGATGCTGGATGCGGTGGTGATGTATCTGCCGTCGCCTCCCGAGGTGCCGGCGATCAAGGGCGTCTTGGACGATGCCGCGGAGACCGTCGAGGAGCGCAAGTCGAGCGACGATGCGCCCTTTGCTGCGCTGGCGTTCAAGATCGCAACCGACCCCTATGTCGGCACGCTGACCTTCTTCCGCGTCTACTCGGGCGTGCTCAATGCCGGCGATAGCGTGATGAATCCGGTCAAGAGCAAGAAGGAGCGGGTTGGGCGCATCCTGCAGATGCACTCGAACGACCGCAAGGAGATCAAGGAGGTGCGCGCCGGCGATATCGCGGCGGCCGTCGGCCTCAAGGATGTCACGACCGGCGACACCCTGTGCGCGCTGGATAAGCCGATCACGCTCGAGCGCATGGAGTTCCCGGAGCCGGTCATCTCGGTCGCGGTCGAGCCGAAGACCAAGAGCGACCAGGAGAAGATGGGCGTCGCGCTGCAGAAGCTGGCGCAGGAAGACCCGTCGTTCCGAGTGCGCTCTGACGAGGAGAGCGGTCAGACCATCATCTCCGGCATGGGCGAGCTGCATCTGGAGATCATCGTCGACCGGATGAAGCGCGAGTTCAACGTCGAGGCCAACGTTGGTGCGCCTCAGGTGAGCTATCGCGAGACCCTGCGTGCGACCATCGAGC
>CAZTYV010000200.1:0-3574 GCA_964617675.1 uncultured Halochromatium sp.
TGGTACCGGGGACGAGACTCGAACTCGTAAGGTGTTACCACCGGTGGATTTTGAGTCCACTGCGTCTACCAATTCCGCCACCCCGGCAGCGAACCTATAATTATAGCGCCAGCCTGCCAAAACGGTACAGCTCTCTCGACGTTCTCACCCAAGACCCATGCGCCGTTCCGATTTCGACTTTGACCTGCCGGACGAGCTCATCGCCCAGCATCCACTGACCGAGCGCAGCGCGAGCCGCCTGCTCGCGCTCGATGGCCCAAGCGGGCAACTCGACGATCTGCGCTTTCGCGATCTGCCGAGTCTGCTGCGCCCGGGCGATCTGTTGGTCTTCAACGATACCCGAGTGATCCCGGCACGCCTGTTCGCGCAGAAGACCACGGGCGGTCGCGTCGAGCTGCTGATCGAGCGCGTGACAGGAGCTCACGAGGCCCTAGCCCATCTGCGTGCTAGCAAGACGCCTGTGGCGGGCAGCGAGCTCTACCTGGCCGACGGCGAGCGGCTGTTGGTCGTCGGGCGCGACCAGGGGCTGTTTCGGTTGCGCTCCGTGGATGCGCCCCTCGCGACGCTGATGCAGCGCCACGGCCACATGCCGCTGCCGCCTTACATCCGGCGCCCGGACGAGTCCATCGACCGCGAGCGCTATCAGACCGTCTATGCGGCGCGTGAGGGCGCCGTCGCGGCACCAACGGCCGGGCTACATTTCGATACACAGATGCTGGAGCGACTCGCGCAAGCCGGGATCGCGAGTGCGCGTGTCACCTTGCACGTCGGCGCGGGCACCTTTCAGCCCGTACGAGACGAGGAGCTCGACCGGCATCAGATGCACGCCGAATGGCTCGAGGTCGACCAGACAGCGGTGTCCCAGATCGAGGCGACCCGCGCTGCGGGTGGGCGCATCATCGCGGTTGGGACCACCACGGTGCGCAGCCTCGAAACCGCGGCCGCAGCCGCCGACCCGACCACTCCGCGCACCCCGGGTGCCAGCGCACCCGATCGGGTGTCATCGGTGCTCTCGCCCTACCGCGGTGAGAGCCGCCTGTTTATCCGCCCGCCTTACACCTTTCGCGTGGTCGATGCGATGATCACCAACTTCCATCTGCCGGGCTCGACCCTGCTCATGTTGGTCTCGGCCTTCGCCGGCCACGAGCCGATCATGGCCGCCTACCGCCATGCTGTGGCGCAAGGCTACCGTTTCTTCAGCTATGGGGATGCGATGTTCTTGACCCGATCCGGCTGATCGAGACCCTGATTTCAACGAGCAGGGGGGCGCTCAAAAAGCCTTGGCAGCCTTGGCAAGGATGGCGCTGCAATCGCGCCAAGCGTGGGCTGCTCTTGAAGCGGCCAGGGCGTTGGCGGCAGATCGGGCGATGGGGCAAAAAAAAGCGCGGCGGGCGCCGCGCTCTCAAGATTACCACCAAAGGAGGATGGAGGAGTGCACCAGAGGACTGCGAACCTCCAGTGCATCGCTAGTTTCTTAAATACTAATCCAGCTGTCAACCCCGGCCGCAGCATTCTTGCCACCTAAGATTAAAGAATAGCCGTCTCTGGCGACAAAACCGTGACCTTGTTTGCAGTTTTGCGACAGTGCACGAAGGGCTTCGGCCGCATGATCCGGCCATTAGCCCGCCACACCGCTCCCCTCGAGCTCGGGAAGGCGCACGCCGCAACCCCCATGACCACAATAACCACCTGGGTTCTTGGCCAGATATTGCTGATGGTCGTCTTCAGCGTAGTAGAACACCGGGGCAGAGCGGATCTCGGTGGTGATGTCGGCGCGCCGGCCCGCCTGCGTCAGCGCCTGCTGATATCGCTCAAGGCTCTGCTGAGCCGCCTCGCGCTGGGCCTCGTCGAATACGTCGATGCTCGAGCGGTACTGGGTGCCGACATCATTGCCTTGGCGCATGCCCTGGGTCGGATCGTGGCCCTCCCAAAAGGTCTTCAGCAGGCATTCGAGAGTGACCCGCAGCGGGTCGTAGACCACCAGCACCACCTCGTTGTGCCCGGTATAGCCGGAGCAGACCTCATCATAGTGAGGGTTTGGCGTTAGACCACCGGCGTAGCCAACAGCGGTGCTGTAGACCCCGGGGAGGCTCCAAAAGGCCTTTTCGGCACCCCAGAAGCAGCCCATGCCGAACAACACCTGCTGCAGCCCCTCCGGGAACGGCGGCTGGATGGGATGGCCGAGCACCACGTGCCGGTTGGTCACCGGCATCGGCGTCGCCCGGCCGGGAAGGGCCTCTTTGTCGCTCGGGAGCTCGGTCTTCTTGCGAAACAGGAACATGATATCGGCCTCAGTCGGTATGATAGGTGGGGTTGACGTCTCTCCCTGACGTGTGAGTTCGGAGGTTTGGGCGAGCGCCCCGAAGCCAAAGCCGCGGCCCGCTCGACGGCGGCGAGGACGCCCGCTTCCCAGCAACCGCGTTTCCGGCC
Organism: uncultured Halochromatium sp.; assembly: GCA_964617675.1. Lineage (GTDB taxonomy): Bacteria > Pseudomonadota > Gammaproteobacteria > Chromatiales > Chromatiaceae > Lamprobacter. The sequence continues at coordinate 2,431 of CAZTYV010000200.1, forward strand.
TGGCTCAACCAGCAACCTCGTCAACCCAGCCCGCCAGCCCATCACATCCCTGCGCACCGTTCTGGACCATGTCTGCCTGGCAGCATCTTCGCCTCATCACTATCGACCTCGATGACACCGTCTGGCCCTGTGCGCCGGTCATCCAGGCCGCCGAGGCCGCGCACTATGCCTGGCTCGCCGCGCAAGCGCCGCGCCTGGTCGAACGCCATACCATCGACAGCCTGCGCGCCCATCGGCGGCAGCTGATGCAGCGCCGTCCCGAGATCGCCCATGACGTCACGGCGCTGCGCCAGGCGGCCTTGCACAGCCTGTTGCTCGAGCTTGACTACGCCGAGCATGAGGCCGATGCGCTAGCGCTGGGCGCGCTTGCCGAGTTCCGCATCGCACGCAACCGCGTCGAGCCCTATGTCGAGGTCGCGCCGGTGCTCAAGCGCTTACGCCAGCACTGCCGAGTCGTGGCCGTCACTAACGGCAATGCGGAGGTCGCCGCGACCCCACTGCGCCATGCCTTCGACCGTTGCATCACCGCGGCCGAGGCCGGAGCGGCCAAACCGAGCCGGGCCATCTTTGAGCGAGCGATGGCCTGGGCCCAGGCAACGCCGCAACAGACCTTGCACATCGGCGATGACCCCGCGCTCGATGTCGAGGCCGCGCGCGCCTTGGGTCTTGCCGCGGTCTGGGTCAATCGCGCTGGACTGGCCTGGCCGAATCAGCTCGAGCCGCCGCTGCATGAGGTGGCGGACCTGAGTGCACTTGAGGCCTGGCTCGACCTCGGCAAACCGGCGGCAACGGGCGAAGGCCCCAAGACCACAGCCGCCGCGCCCTCGCGCCCCTCGCTCCCCACTGCTGCCGCCACTGCTGGTTTCAGTGCCGCGCAGGGCGGTCAAAACGATTCTAGGGCCAAGGGCTCTGGACCCCCGGGCGGCTCGGAGCCAAGCCGATGAGCCTCGATTTCCAGCGTCTGGCCGAGGCCGCCGCGGTGGCGGCCGGCGCCGCCGGAGCGGGGGCGGTACTGCTTGCGGCGGATGAGGAGGGGGACCATGGTTTCGACGACTTCGACGGGGACGGTGCGCACGCCGCTGGGAAAGGCGGTGGCGGCGAGGCCGTCGCCCGAGGGGCGGGCCCCGGTGCCGCCGCAGTTGAA
>CAZTYV010000200.1:3584-5573 GCA_964617675.1 uncultured Halochromatium sp.
CTGAGCCTGCGGCGCGGCCATATCGAGACCCCCGCCTTCATGCCGGTCGGCACCTATGGCACGGTCAAGGGCATGACCCCCGAGGAGCTGCGCGCGATCGGCGCCGAGATCATCCTCGGCAACACCTTCCATCTGATGCTGCGCCCCGGCACCGCGATCATCGAGCAGTTCGGCGGCCTGCACCGATTCATGCATTGGGACGGGCCCATCCTGACCGACTCCGGCGGCTTCCAGGTCTTCAGCCTCGGCGAGCTGCGCAAGATCAGCGAGCAGGGCGTGCACTTCCGCTCGCCCATTGATGGCAGCCCGGTCTTCCTAGGGCCGGAGGAATCCATGGCGGTGCAGCGCGCGCTCGGTGCCGACATCGTCATGATCTTCGATGAATGCACCCCCTATCCGGCCAGTGATGAGCAGGTGCGACGCTCCATGGAGCTCTCGCTGCGCTGGGCCGCACGTTGCAAGGAGGCGCATGCGGACAACCCGGCGGCGCTGTTCGGGATCGTTCAAGGGGGTATGTCGCCGGTGTTGCGCTCGGCGTCTCTGGCCGGACTGCTCGAGATCGGCTTCGATGGCTACGCCGTCGGCGGGCTCTCCGTCGGTGAGCCACCGGCTGAGCGCTTGCGGGTGCTCGACCATCTCGCCGGCGAGCTGCCGGCAGAGCAGCCGCGCTACCTGATGGGCGTGGGCAAGCCGAGCGACATCGTCGAGGCGGTGGGGCGCGGCATCGACCTGTTCGATTGCGTGATGCCGACCCGCAACGCCCGCAACGGTCATCTGTTCGTGCGCGGCGGTGTTTTGCGAATTCGCAACGCCCGCTACAAGAATGACGACAATCCCCCCGATCCGCGCTGTCACTGCTACACCTGTCAGCACTACAGCCGGGCCTACTTGCACCATCTCGAGCGTTGCAACGAGATCCTCGGCGCACGCTTGAACACCATCCACAACCTCGCCTTCTACCAAGACCTGATGCGAGCGGTGCGTGCCGCTATCGAAGCGGGTCGTTTCGAGTCCTTCGCGGCCCGGTTCGCTGCCGAAGCGGATATGCCATAATACCGGGCTTGATCACCGCTGAAACGCGCAGCAAGCGCGGCCTATGAGGAACCCTGATGAGCTTTTTCATCTCCGATGCCCTGGCCCAGGCCGAGGGCGCTCCCGCCGGCGACCCGCTGCTCGGGCTGCTGTTCCCGATTGGTCTGATCGTCATCCTCTACTTCTTGATGATCCGCCCGCAGATCAAGCGCCAGAAGGAGCACAAGCGACTGGTCGAAGGCCTTGGCAAGGGCGACGAGGTCGTCACCATGGGCGGCGTGGCGGGTCGCATCACCGAGCTTGGTGACAACTTCGCGCAGGTCGAGGTCGCCGATAACGTCGTCATCAAGGTCCGCCGTCAAGCCGTCGAGGCTGTGCTGCCGAAAGGCTCGCTCAAGGACCTCTGATCGCCCGGCGCCGGGCCGGCGCGCGGCTCGGTCGTTGGTCGTTTTCAGCCCCTGCCCCGTCCCCGCTGGCCCAGCCCGGTCGGCGCGGGACCCTGGGCATCATCGCTAGGGCTGCACGATCACCGCTGGAGGATCGCTCCTCACTCGGTGCCTAGAGGCCGCTGCGCCGCCGAACTCTGCCATCCGCCTCCGGAAGACGCTTCCTAATGAATCAGTATCCACTCTGGAAGAACCTGCTGATCCTCGCCGTGATCCTCGTCGGTCTGGTGCTGGCCCTGCCGAACCTGTTTCCCCAGGACCCGGCGATCGAGGTTCAGGCCTCCGAAGGCGAGGTCAGCCCCGCCGTGCGCGCCGAGATCGCCGCCGCGATGGAGAACGCTGGCGTACCGGTCAAGGCCATCGATGAGCGCGAAGGCGGTAAGGCCCTCGTGCGTTTCGACTCCCCGAGCAATCAGCTGCGCGGTCAGGCAGTACTGGATCGAACCCTGGGAGACGGCTTTCAGCATGCGCTCACGCAGTCACCTGACCTGCCAGGCTGGGTCGAGGCGCT
>CAZTYV010000201.1:0-5529 GCA_964617675.1 uncultured Halochromatium sp.
CCGGTACATGTTCGCGCTCGGCCCGCCAAGATCAGAGATGGTGCCGGTGAAGCCGGGCGTGCGATCGCGGATGTCTTCGATCTCGGCCAGCACCGAGGCCTCGGAGCGGCTCTGGATGATGCGCCCCTCATGCTCGGTGATCGAGCAGAAGCTACAGCCGCCAAAGCAGCCGCGCATGATGGTGACCGAGAAGCGGATCATCTCCCAGGCCGGGATGCGCGCATCGCCATAGGACGAATGCGGGCGGCGCGCGAACGGCAGCTCGTAGAGCCGATCCATCTCGGCGCTGGTCAGCGGGATCGGTGGCGGCGTCAGCCAGAGGTCACGATCGCCATGCGCCTGCACCAGCGCGCGAGCGTTGCCAGGGTTGGTCTCCAGATGCAGCAGCCGCGCGGCATGGGCGTAGCGCATCGGATCGGCGCGCACCTGCTCGAACGCGGGCAGACGCAGCGCGGTGAACGCACGATCGATCTGCTGAGCACACTGGCTGTCTGCAAGACCATCCACGGCGATTGCGCCAGCGGCGGAGGATTCGCGGGGCGCTTGGCCCATCGTGGCTTCAGCGCGCAAGGCTGGGGGCTCGCTATCCGCGCTCGCCGCTGGCCCACGTTGCCGGTGTCGATTGCCGCGGCCAAGATCGCCGGGATCAGTGGCGTCGATCACGGCCCAGCCAGCGGGCAGCTCATCCGGGCGCGTCAGAAAGGCCGTCCCACGCACATCACGGATCGACCCGATCGACTCACCCCGCGCCAGCCGATGCGCAATCTCGCAGATGGCGCGCTCGGCGTTGCCATAGAGCAGCAGATCGGCCTTGCTGTCGACCAGCACCGAGCGGCGCACCTGATCGGACCAGTAGTCATAGTGGGCGACCCGGCGCAGACTGGCCTCGATGCCGCCGAGCAGGATCGGCACCTCCTTGTAGGCCTCGCGCGCGCGCTGCGCATAGACCAGCACCGAGCGGTCTGGACGCCGACCACCGGCGGCACCCGGCGAGTAGGCATCATCGGAGCGCGGGCAGCGATCGGCGGTGTAGCGGTTGACCATCGAGTCCATGTTGCCGGCGCCAATGCCGAAGAACAGGTTCGGCGGCCCGAGCACATGGAACGCCTCCGCCGAGGTCCAATCCGGCTGGGCGATGATGCCGACCCGAAAGCCCTGCGCCTCGAGCAGCCGGCCGACCAGCGCCATACCAAACGAGGCATGATCCACATAGGCATCGCCCGTGACGATGATGATGTCGCAGCTGTCCCAACCGAGCAGCTCCATCTCCGCGCGGGACATCGGCAGCTCGGGCGCGACGCCGAGCTTATGCGCCCAGTATTTGCGATAGCCGAAGAGATCGGGCGCGACGCCGAGTGTCGCCGGCTGAGCCTGATCCCGCTCGCGCGCTCGCTCTCGTTGTTGGTGCTCGGCTCGGGCCATGGCCTTTGGCTCAGATCGCATTTCAGATCGGGTCAGGCTACTCGGGTCGGAGTCGGCGGGGAAGTGTCGGCGTCAGGCCCGGAGGCGATTGTCAGCGATCAGTCGCGATCGCCACTGAATCGCCCTTGGCAGCGCGCAAGCGCCGTCAAATGCGCACAGGGACGCCATCGAGCGCGCAAATCGTCTACCATCGGGCCGCGATCTTCTTACCGCACAGGAGAGAACCATGACCGATTCGAACACCAATCCATCCCTGGCACCCATCCCCCCATTCGGCGATCTCGAGAAGAACTGGGGCTGGCTGCTGGCCTTCGGGCTGTTCTCGATCGTGCTCGGCACCATCGGGCTCGGCATGACCTTCGTGCTCACCGAATTGGCGATCGTCTTTTTCGCAGCCTTGCTGATCGTCGGCGGCGTCTTCCAGCTGCTCGACGCCTTGAAGTGTAACGGCTGGAAGAGCACCGCCTGGCATGTGTTGATCGCGCTGCTCTACGTGGCCGCGGGCGTCTACATGACCCTGCATCCGACGCTTGCCGCCGTGTCACTCACCCTGCTGCTTGGCGCCATGTTCATCGCCGTCGGCCTGCTGCGCGCGATCATGGCCTTTCAGGTGAAGCCCGCGGCCGGTTGGTACTGGCCGCTGATCTCGGGCATCGTCTCGCTCATCCTCGGCGGCCTGATCTTGGCCGAATGGCCGCAGTCGGGCCTGTTCATCATCGGGCTGTTCATCGCCATCGAGCTGATCTTCAACGGCTGGTCCTACCTCTTCATCGCCTTGGCCGCCCGTGCCGCTGGCAAGCAACGGCGCGAGGCCGGATCGGTGCGCGCCTAGCAGACCTGGCCAATCAGGATGCGAATGACCCGGCTCGGTGTCTCGCCCGAGCCGGGTCTCTCGACAGCCTCGCCGGCCGCGCGCGCTCGCCACTGAGGCCGGGGCACATCGATAGCCGAGCCCGCGGTGGCCCTTCACAAGTGCTGAGTGATTGGTGGGTGGGTGCTGGGGCGGCAGTCTGGGCTACACTCAGGGCTTGCCCATCGCGGGAGAGCCTGGGCGAAAAATGCGATCCAATAAAGGCGCCCGATCAAGGCACCCGATAAGGGCACCCAGAGTCGCTGCGCAGCAAGCAGCGCTCACGCACCCATCATCGGGGCCGACACCACTGATGACGGAGAGACAGGATGAAAGACGGGGTAATCCTCTCAATCGACCAGGGCACCACCGGCTCGACCGTGCTGCTGTTCGACCACGCCGGCCAGATTCGCGCCCGCGCCTACTCGGAGTTCACCCAGCACTACCCGAAGCCGGGCTGGGTCGAGCACGATGCCGAAGAGATCATCTTGGTGACCATGAAGGTGATCGCCGAGGCCATCAAAGCGGCCGGCATCACCCCCAATGACATTCAAGGCATCGGCATCACCAACCAGCGTGAGACCACCGTCCTGTGGGACCGCGCCAGCGGTAAGCCCGTGGGCCGCGCCATCGTCTGGCAGGACCGCCGCACCGCCGACTACTGCGCCGCGCTCAACACCCAGGGCCACACCGAGATGGTCCAGCAGAAGACCGGTCTGGTGATCGACCCCTATTTCTCCGGCACCAAGGTCAAATGGATGCTGGACAATCTCTCGGGCGTTCGCGAGCGCGCCAAGCGCGGCGAGATCTGCTTCGGCACCATCGACTCTTGGCTGGTCTACAACCTCACTGGCGGCAAGACGCATATCACCGATTACTCGAACGCCTCGCGGACCATGCTCTACAACATCCGCGAGCTGCGCTGGGATGAGGAGCTGCTCGAGCTGCTTGATATCCCGCCCGAGATCCTGCCCGAGGTCCGGCCCTCCTCGCAGGTCTATGGCGAGACTGATCCGCAGCTGTTCTTCGGCACGCGCGGCATCCCGGTCGCGGGCATCGCCGGCGATCAGCAGGCCGCGCTCTTCGGTCAGGCCTGCTACCAGCGCGGCATGGCCAAGAATACCTATGGCACCGGCTCCTTCGTGCTGATGAACACCGGCACCGAGGCCGTGGTCAGCAACGAGAAGCTGCTCACCACCATCGCCTGGGGCGTCGGCGACGAGCCGGTCGAGTACGCACTCGAGGGCGCGATCTTCGTCACCGGCTCGGCGGTGCAATGGCTGCGCGATGGGCTGCAGATGATTGAGCACGCGAGCGAGACCCGTGAGCTCGCGCGCGGCGTCCCCGAGAACGAGGACGTCTACTTTGTGCCGGCGCTGGTCGGCCTCGGCGCGCCGCACTGGGACCCCTATGCCCGTGGCCTGCTGATCGGCCTCACTCGCGGCACCACTCGCGGCCACATCGCCCGCGCGGTGCTCGAGAGCATGGCCTATCAGACCCGCGACGTCATCGAGGCGATGGAGCGCGACTCGGGCATCACGTTGAAGGAGCTGCGCTGCGACGGGGGCGCCGCGGTCAACAGCGTGCTGATGCAGTTTCAGTCCGACATCCTCGGTGTGAAGGTTGAGGTGCCCAGCATCATCGAGACGACCGCGCTCGGGGCCGCCTATCTGGCCGGGCTTGCGGTCGGCTTCTGGGAGAGCCGCGAGGAGATCGCCGAGAAGTGGGCGCTGGATGTGCGCTACCGTCCCCGCATCAACCAGGCCAAGCGCGAGAAGCTCTTCAAGCGCTGGCATCGCGCGGTAGAGCTGGCGAAGGGCTGGGCGAAAGAAGACGTTTAAAGACCATGCAGTTACGTGATAGCAACCTGGCCAAGCTGCCGAACCGAGTCTTCGACGCACTGATCATCGGTGGCGGCATCAATGGCGCCGTCTCGGCGGCCGCGCTCTCCGGCAAGGGCGCGAGCGTCGCGCTCATCGATCAGCGCGACTTCGCTGGCTTCACCAGTCAACAGTCGTCGAACCTGGCCTGGGGCGGGATCAAGTACTTAGAAAGCGGTGACTACCGTCTGGTGCGCAAGCTCTGCCTCAGTCGCAATCATCTCATCGACAGCTACCCGAGCCGCGTCAAGGAGATCCGCTTCTTCGCCACCATCGACAAGGGCTTTCGCTTCTCGCCCTTCTTCCTCTGGCTCGGCACCTGGGTCTACTGGTTGTTCGGTAACGGCTACACCCGCATCCCGCGCTTCCTGACCAAGGGGCAGATCAAGCGCGAGGAGTCGGTGGTCGACACCCAGAAGGCCGCCGGTGGGTTCGAGTACTCCGACGCCTATCTGCACGACAACGACTCGCGCTTCGTCTTCCAGTTCGTGCGCGCGGCGATGGACCGCGGCACCATCGCGGCCAACTACGTCGAGTCGCTGGGGTCAAGGCGAGAGGGCGGCGTCTGGATCACCGAGGCGCGCGATACGCAGAGCGGCGAGACCCTGCAGATCCGCTCCAAGTGCCTGGTCAACGCGGCCGGACCCTTCGTCGATGAGCAGAATCGCGTCAGCGGCGAGCAGACCGAGCATCAGCACCTGTTCTCCAAGGGCATCCATCTGATCGTGCCGCAGATCACGCCGCATCGGCACATCCTGACCTTCTTCGCCGACGACGGTCGGCTCTTCTTTGTCATCCCGATGGGCGTGCGCACCTGCATCGGCACCACCGATACCCGCGTCGAGAGCCCGTTCACCCAGGTCACCGACGAAGACCGGGACTTCGTGCTCGAGAACATCAACAAGCGCCTCGAGCTCCCGCAACCGCTGACCCGCGACGACATCATCGCCGAGCGCTGCGGGGTGCGCCCGCTGGTGGTGAAGCGCAAGACCGATGACGACGACGGCGGGCGCGACTGGATGCAGCTTTCACGCAAGCACGAGATCGATGTCGACCGCGCCAACGCCCACCTCTCGATCTTCGGCGGCAAGCTGACCGACTGCGTCAATGTCGGCAACGAGGTCTCGGAGATCGCGACCGAGCTTGGCATCGAGCTGCCGCATCCGCGCTACCGCTGGTATGGCGAGCCGCATCGCTCGGTCTATGAGGAGTACATGCACCAGGCACGGCTGATGGATCTGGACAGCTATACCTCGCCGGACTCCATCGAGCCGCTCTCGAGCCGGCTCTGGCGCCGCTACGACCAGCAGGCCTTCGAACTGCTGGCCCAGATCCGCGAGGACCCGCGCCAGGCCGAGGTACTGATCAAGGGCACCG
>CAZTYV010000202.1:0-606 GCA_964617675.1 uncultured Halochromatium sp.
ATAGTGGGTTTTGCGCCAAAACCAGGGCAAGTCTACAAAAGAACTTCAGCGTCCAAAACGCTCGCTCGAGAAGCAGGTAGTGCTGCATCAGGACAAGATCGCAAACCCATACAGATACATCGGCCGGGCTATCTCGGCGCGCCAGCGTCAAGCGTTGATCGAGTCATACTGGCCGAAAGAGATCAAAAATTTTTCAGACCAGATCGACATCCTTGATGAACTCATCAAGCGTCAACGAGGTGATACCGATGGCTAACAAAGGCGATGTGATCGCTGTTCTTGAGGAAGTGGCGCAGTCGCTCAAAGAGTCGGCAGAGGAGACACAAGCGCAGGCAGGCGGAGATGCGTTTGCAGACGGGCGATTAATGGGGTATTACGAGGCGCTCTCGACGTTGGTGTCTCAGTGTGAGGTCGCTGGTATCTCGACCGCTGATCTAGGCTTGGGTGATCGATTTTCTGCCGAGTCGATCTTAAAGCGCAATCAGGCGGCTTAACGCCCGCACAGACCTCTTCCAATCTGCGCCTAAGCGGGGCTCATCAGGCGCTCCAGGCCGATGCTATCAAAGATGGCGCTGGTTCCACTCTCGGTGGCGGTGGCGGTGGCTT
>CAZTYV010000202.1:617-5488 GCA_964617675.1 uncultured Halochromatium sp.
GCGCAGTCCAGTCGGCATCGAAGCTGCCGAGGGCGGCGAAAGGATAGGACGTTCAACACCTGGTTCTGCTGATCACTGATATTACGCCGGCCTATGACCACGTGACCATGTGACCACGTCACCTCCGGCATCGGTGCCGCCAACATCGGCTGGTACAGCCCGCGGTGCTTTGCTATGAGACGCCAAAGGAGCATCTGGGCCTTCCCGAAAAGCAAAACATGCGCGATCGAGCGGGACAATCCGATTGCGCTGGTCCGCCTACTTACTTGGCCGAGCCGCTCGAGCCCAAGAATGCTCGTTGATGCGAGATCCTCCCTGAGCTGAGTCGATCGCTATCGAGCCAACGTGCAATCCAGTCATCGATCGATAGGTAACGCCCGGCGCCGATGAAGAACAAGGCGACCAGCATGATGAGATAGGTGGCGGCGAATTCGATGCCGTTGTTCAGGATCACCAGGCTGCCGTTCTCGGTGAGCCATTGGTAGTTGCCGTGCTCGCGCAAGATCTCCTTGGCACGGTCCAGACGCTCGATGGCGCCGATGGTGCGCTCGTTGGCGAACAGCGAGCCACTCCCCTCGGCAATGGCGAGCCACCCATGCTGCCAATGGACGGTGACCATTGCGACGATCATGGTCACGATCAGCGGAATCGAGATCAGGCGCACCCCGAAGCCGACGACTAGAAGTACCGCGCCGACCGTCTCGGTTGAAGCGGCCAAGAACGCCATCACCGTCGGAAAGGGCAGGCCGAGGCCCCAGTCCGGGTTGCCGAACCAGGCCACGGTGTCCTCGAAGCTGGCGAACTTCTTGGTGCCCGCCATCCAGAAGATCGGGGCCAGATAGAGCCGAAGCAGCAGGGGGGCGATGAAGTCCAGGCTGCGCGTGGCGTCGAGCATTCCTCGGGCCTTGTTGACGAGGGCAATCATCGGTGGTTTCTCCAGTTGCGTTGTCAGCTGACGGGGCTACCGATGAAGACCCGTTCGGCTCAGTTGATCTTTCGCGGAGACGATGGCGATGTATCCGGAAGCCAGGTTGGGCGGCGCGTCAGCGAGCGAGCAACAGCTTCGCGCGATCTTCGACAACGCCAATGACGCAATCCTGCTCATCGACCCCGATGACGACCGCATCATCGAGGCCAATGCGCAGGCCTCACGCATGCTTGGCTATGGCCAGTCGGAGCTCACCAGCGCGGTTCGCATCTCCAGCGTGCATCCGCACGAGATGGAGCGCCTGCGCCAGTTCGCGCACGATGTGCGGGCTCGCGGCCGCGGCTGGACCGATGAGCTCAGCTGTATGAGAAAGGATGGTCGTCGGCTGCCTTCTGAGATCTCGGCGTCGGTGGTGCAGGTCGACGGCCGCGACTGCATCGTTGCGATGGTGCGCGATGTCTCCGTGCGTAAGGAGGCGGAGCAGGCGCTAAGGCGCAGCGAAGAGCGCTTTCGCGCCTTCGTCGAGAACGCCGGGGACGGCTTCTTCATGGTCGACAGCGGCGGCCGGATCACGGATACCAACGCGCGTGCAGGGGAGATGCTTGGCTATAGCGCTGGCGAGCTGATGGGACGCTCGGTGTTGGAGATCGATGTTGGGCTGAACCCTGAGTCCTTCGCTGAGCTGAAGAGTGGGCTCGAGCTCGATCGCCCGCGGCTGCTCGAGAGCCGACACCGGCGCAAGGATGGCTCGGTGTTTCCGAGTGAGGTCAGCATCTGCGCGCATGGGTGTCCGCAAGCGCCATCCTTCATCGCGTTGCTGCGCGATATCAGTCGACGCAAAGAGGCTGAGGCGGCCCTCGAGCGACTGGCCGAGATGGGCGAGTTTGCCGCCATGATGGTGCACCAGATCCGCAATCCGCTCTCGACCCTCCGCATGGCGCTCGACCATGTGGCGAGTCAATCGCTGCCGCAACCGACGATCCAACGCTTGGAGTTGGCGCAGCGCGAGGCGGACCGACTGAGCCGGCTATTGGACGAGGTGCTCGGCTATGCTGGTCGCCACAGCGCGTCGCCGACGCGAATCGACCTGGATGCGTTGATCCGTGAGCTCGAGCCCGCGCTGCGCGGCATGCCCGCAGCGGTCGGTCGGGTCCTCGAGGTCAAGCTGGGCCGAGATGATTGCCATCTCCATGCCGACCCGAAACAGCTCAGCGAGATGCTCGTCAACCTCGTCGTCAACGCCTGTGAAGCGGTCGGGCTGGGTGATCGGGTCACGCTGATCCGCGGGCGGATGCCAGGAGCCGAGACCCCGGTGATCGAGGTTCGCAACGGCGGCGAGCCGATCCCGGCCGAGGTCCTCGCGCGGATCGGCCAGCCCTTCTTCTCCACCAAGGCCTCTGGTAACGGGCTTGGCGTGGCCTACGTCCGGCGCATTGCCGCGGCACATCACTGGGAGTTCTCGCTCGAGTCGACTCCCGAGACCGGCACGGTTGCGCGCCTGCTGCTGTAGCCCTCAGCCTTCGCACCTCGGGTCGCTCCAGCGCCGCTCGGCGAAGGCCTCGTCGACCGGGGTGTGAAAGAGATGGTTGCTGTAGTTGCTCAGGGTCTTGACCGCGATCGCGAGCACGATCTCCAGCATGCGGCGCTCATCGTAGCCGGCATCGACGAAGGCCTGAACATCGGCTCGGGTCGGCAGTCCGCGCTTGACCACCATGCTCTGAGTGAACTGGTACAGGGCGGCCAGTTTGGGATCGGGTATGGGCGCGCCGGAACGGATGGCTTCGGTGACCTCGGACGGTACCTTTGACAGCTGATCGGCGATGAAGCTGTGTGCCGCCATGCAGTAGGCGCATCCGTTCTCGCGGCTGATCGCGAGCAGGACCACCTCTTGCTCGACCGGTGAGAATCCGGACTGCTCGCGGAAGAGTTCGTAACCGCGCGCATAGGTCTCGAGCAGGCCGGGCGACTGGGCCATGCGCGCGTACATATTGGGGACCATCCCCAAGGTCCGCTGCGCCTCTTCGAGCCGCTCGCGTGCGATGGGGTCGGCGCTATCGATGCTCAGTGCATCCAAGGTCAATCGCTGTTCTGCTTGCATCAGAATCCTCCACATCTGTCTCGATAGGGTGTTCCGAACGCATTGAACGGATGCGCTCGAGCGAGGTTGCGTGTCTCTCTGGACCGGCTCGCGTAGCGCCTTCTTTCAAGCGGATTCGATTCTCATCGGCCGCTATCTGAGCAAGGCGGCGCATCGCTGTCGACCTTGCTATCTCGCCTGGAACACTTGTGTGTCCGGATGGAAGGCATACCAGGCGAACCAGAACAGGGTCATCGTCGGTAGCGGCTCGCCTGCCGCATCAAAGGCACTCGCGCTGTTCTGCGCCCAGTCGAAACGGACCTCAATGGTCTCGCCGCCGACCTGATCGGTGACGCTGCCATCGGTTTGCGAGAGCTCGGCGAACGGGTAGGCCTTGAAGACGCCATTGTGCTCGACACCCAGGATGCGCTCTTTCGGATGGTAGCGATTGGAGCGCGCACTGACCGGGAAGTAGAGCCCGCGCTCGTTCTCGTAGCCGCCATAGGGGGCGTGGTCATAGTTGCGCCGGTAGCCGGTCTCTGTCGAGAGCACCTCGGTCTTCGGGTGGGCGCGTTGCCACGCGCGCCAGGTCGTGTGTGCCAGCGGTAGGGAGTTGAGACGGGTGCCGACCAAAGCGCCGGCGATGGCCTGCTTGGCGATCTGGCTCCAAAGACTCTCGGTCTCGCGATCGTAGAGCAGCATGTCGCTGTTGTAGAGCAGCCCTGACACGCCAAAGCTGAGATCGCGCTGCCCCTGCTCGGCGATGAATGCGACGCCCGAGCCGCAGAGCGGGCAGTAGGTGATCGCGATCGGCTCACCGTTGATCTGATCATTGACGATCTCGTGCCAGTTCATGATCTTGATGGGGTAGGCACGGGCAGCGCCCGCGCGCACCAGCCCGAGCACCTCATCCTCGCCGTCGAGAAACTCGGCCTCCTCGGCGGTGATGAATTGGGGGCGGTCGATGGCTGGGATGCCATCGCGATCGGGGCCTCCAGCGTGGATCTCGGCAACTGGAACCAGGCTGTTACCGACGGCAAAGCCGCTCAGCTGCCGATCGTTTGGGGTTGCAGCAAACAACGCTCCCGCGCTGGCAGCGACTGCGAGCATGCCGCCGAGTCGAAGTCCAAGACGTCGAGTCATTTCCTGTCTCCGTTGATGGAGGCGTTATTGGCGTCATCCGGGTCAGCGTCACCTTCATCGCCGGTCCGGGTAAAGCGCAGATGGGCGATATCGGGCGGGAAGAACATCGCCCAGTTCCACTCCAGATAGAGCCGGGCCTTGCGCGCCAGGGTTGGGATGTAGAGCAGGTAGAAGCCACGCCAGAGCAGCCAAGGGATGAACCCGGACAGATTGATGCCAACGACGCGGGCGACGGCGCGATTGTGACCGATGGCCGACATCAGGCCCTTGGGCCGATAGCCGAACGGGCGGGTTGGCTCGCCGCGCTCGCGACGAGCGATATTGGCCGCGAGCTGCGGACCCTGGCGCAGCGCGAACTGTGCCGTCGGCGGGCAGGCTGCTCCAGCGGAGCGGCTATTCGGTACCGCCGCACAGTCTCCAATGGCCCAGACGCCGGGCAGACCGGGCACAGACATATCGGGCTCGACGCGCAGGCGACCGCGCTGCGTTTCGGCGGGCAAGGCATCGATGAGCCGGTTCGCGGCCGTGTGACGATGGTGCCGGCGTCGATGCGGCTGCCCTTGTCGAGTATCACGCCTTGCGCATCGACGGCGCGGCTGCGGGTCTCGAGACGCACCTCGACCCCGCCATGGCGGACGAGCTTGCGCTCGGTGAAGCGGCCGAGGCGCTCTGGCAGCTCCGGCAACAGGTGCGGCCCCCCGTGGACGATGACCACGCGCGCTG
>CAZTYV010000203.1:0-5431 GCA_964617675.1 uncultured Halochromatium sp.
AGATGGGCAAGATGGGCAAGATGGGCACGATCGCGGACCCCGGCAAAGCCCATGCTCCGATCCACGTACTGCCGGCTCTCGAGCTGGCACCGGGCCAGCAGCCGAATGTCTTCGTGACGGGCATCTTTCGAGAACTCACCCATCAGCAAGTCGATCATCTCTTCGTTCCCTTCGCTTCTGCTAAGGTATATAGGATGTGTTGAGGCCTTTCGTTACGGGACAACGGCAGGATGCAAACATACTCGTCCCAACCAAGTCAGAAGCAGGAATCTTTTCCTGCTACCAGCCGCGCGTTCGGAAAACTAGAGCGCGACAACGCTGGGATCCTCACTGGCTGGCTGCCACTCGTCGATCACTTAATCGACGTCGCTGCATGCTTCGGCCGATTGTGCGACTGTCGAGGGATCCGACGAGCCCTGGAAAAAGCGGCTAAACGAGGGTTGAATCAGGGGGACATCGCGCGTCTTGCGGTGCTGGCATTCCTGCACGACCTCGGCAAGGCCAATAGTGGCTTTCAGGCCAAGCGGTGGCGGTCCTTCGAGGCACCACAAAGTTGGCCGAAGCCCGCCGGGCACGGTGGCCAAGCCCTGGATCTGTTCCGCGATGAGCAGTTCCTCGCTCCTCTGCTGGATTGTCTACCGCTGAAAGCCCTGAATGAATGGGGCGAGGCACTCCCGGCGCTGTTTCGCGCTTCCATCAGCCACCACGGCCGCCCGATCGCTGATCCGGAGCTTGGCGACTGGACGCGCGCCAACTGGAGACCGGTGATCGGCGCGGATGGTCAGACCGTGTACGATCCCGCTCCGGTACTCAGCGAGATCAGCCAAAGCGCGATGGATCTCTATCCAGAAGCGTTTGTTTCCGAGGGTGAGCCGCTGCCGGATGCGCCCGCTTTCGGTCACCTGTTCGCGGGCTTGGTGCAGCTGGCCGACTGGCTCGGCTCGGATACCCGATTCTTTCCGCTCTCTAATGGCTGCGGCGATCGTGCGCAGGAGGCGACCGGCTTTGCCGAGCAGGCCGTGTCTGCGCTCGGCCTGGATGCGGCCTGCTGGCAGACCAGACTGACGGAGACATCGCCCAGCTTCCCCGTTGTGTTCGATGGCTATCCGCCTTACCCGATCCAGGCCGCGATGGCGGATGCCAAGCTTGGGTCACTGGTGGTGCTCGAATCCGAAACAGGCAGCGGCAAGACCGAGGCGGCGCTCTGGCGATTCGTGCACCTGTTCCAGCGCGGCGAGGTGGACAGCCTCTACTTCGCGCTGCCGACTCGGGTCTCCGCGAGCCAAGTCTATGCGCGCATCCTCAGTGCCGTGCAGCGGCTCTGGCCCACCGATCCGCCGGTCACGGTGCGCGCGCTCCCCGGGTACGCCGGCGCCGATGGGCAGGAGCCGATGGCGCTGCCGCAGTTCAAGGTGCTCTGGCCGGATGAGCCGAGCGATTCCGCGGCGCACCGGCGCTGGGCCGCTGAGTCACCGAAGCGCTTTCTGGCTGCGCCGATCGCAGTTGGCACCATCGATCAAGCCTTGCTCGCTGCGCTCCAGGTCCGCCATGCGCATCTGCGTCACGCCCTGCTGGCGCGCAGCCTCTTGGTCGTCGACGAGGTCCATGCCTCGGACCCCTATATGACGGCGCTGCTGGAGCGCCTGCTGCGGGCACACCTCGGCTGCGGCGGCCAGGCGCTATTGCTCTCGGCGACGCTCGGCGCCAGCGCCCGGTCGCGCTATCTGGGTCTCGATGGGTCGCAGAGGCCGCGGCAAGCCGCGCTGCCGGCGTTCGAGGCCGCCTGTCAGACCGCCTATCCGGCGCTCGCCGATCGTGCCGGGCTGCGCGGCATCGCCTCGACCACCCCGAGCAAGACCGTCAACTGGAGTCTGCGCGGGCTCATCGATGAGCCCGAGGCCGTCGCTCGATTAGCGATCGAGGCCGCTTCAGCGGGCGCCAAGGTGCTGATCGTGCGCAACACGGTGCCGGCCGCGCTGGCCGTGTTCGAGGCATTGGAGGCACTGCTTCCAACACCCGATTGGCTGCTCACCGTCAACGGGATCACCACCCTGCATCACAGCCGCTTCAGCCGCGAGGATCGGCCGGTGCTGGATCACGCCATCCAGGCACAGCTTGGCAAGCAGCGACCACCGGGTGCACGCATCGTTGTCGGCACGCAGACGCTCGAGCAGAGCCTGGATCTGGACGCCGATCTGCTGATCACCGATCTCTGCCCGATGGACGTGCTCCTGCAGCGCATCGGCCGGTTGCATCGCCATCCGCGCCCCGAAGGCGAACGCCCGCTGGCGTATCGCAGACCGCAAGCCTGGGTGCTGACGCCGGCGGATCAGGATCTGTCGCCGCTGCTCAAGCGCGCCCGGCATGGCCTCGGGCCGTTTCGCGATGGCGACGGCATCTATCCCGACCTGCGCACCGTCGAGGCGACCCGGCGCCTGATCGAGGAGCGACCAACGGTCCGCATCCCCGAGGATAACCGGCTGTTGGTCGAGGCCGCGACGCACCCCGAGCCCTTGCGCGCGCTGGATACCTTGGGGGAAGACTGGCGGCGACTGGGGCAGCAGATCGATGGCAGAACCGGCGCCGAGCGTGGCATCGCTCAGCTGCACGGTCTGGACATCGATACGGTCTTCGACGAGCAGCCGGGGTTCCCGACCGATCTCGACATCGCCACCCGCCTCGGCGAGCGTGACCGCCTGCTGACCTTCGATCCGGCGCCGATGGGGCCGTTCGGGCAACCGCTACAGCACTTGCCGATCCGGCATTTTCTCGGCAAGGGCATCGACCCCGATGCGCAGCCTGCATCGATCGAGCGCGATGAGGATGCGATCCTGTTCACCCTGGATAACACGCGCTTCCGCTATAGCCGGCTTGGACTGGAGAAGATCGACCGCTAACCAAGGAGCACCCCGCGATGACGACGAGCTTACGCTACTCCCTGCTCGATGAACCCTTGATGACCGCTCGTGTGGTCGATGGGCAGCGGGCCCAGCTCAGCCTGCCGGCGCTCTTCGTCGCATTGGCAGAAGACGGCATCCGAGACTTCCCCGCGCTGCGACCGCATCAGCGCCATCCCTGGCATGCATTCCTGGTGCAGCTCGCGGCTATTGCCTTGCACCAGGCGGGCCGCAGCGCCGACTCGCCGGCCCTGTTCCGCGAGGCCGAACAGATGCAGGCCCGTCGGCAACCGCAATACCCGCTGCTCTACTCGCTGCCCTTTGCCAATGAAGCCGATTGGCGGTCGGCCCTGCTGACGTTGACGCCGGATGATCCGGATGGCGCGGCCTGGTGTTTGATCGCACCGCCGGAGCGCCCGGCCTTGCTGCAGGCGCCGGTGCCCGAGGGCGACCTCTCGGCCTGGAAGGGGCGACTGGAGGCGCCGGATGAGCTCGACATGCTGGTGACCGCGAAGAATCATGATCTAAAGGCCGCGCGCATGAAACAGTCGGCACCGGATGACTGGCTGTTCGCCCTGCTCAGCTTGCAAACACAGGAAGGGTTCCTGGGCGCAGGGAATTACGGGATCTCGCGGATGAACGGGGGGTTCGCCAGTCGACCCGCGCTCGGGGCGATGCCAACGGGCGGTTGGGGACGACGCTGGCGGCGCGATGTCCGCGCCTTGTTGGCGTCCCGGACTGAGCTCGTCACGACCCTGGAATTGCGCGACCAAGAGGGCATCGCGTTGGTTTGGCTGCGGCCCTGGAATGGCACCGAGAGCCTCGCCTTCGCGGCGCTAGATCCTTTCTACATCGAGATCTGCCGTCGGGTCCGTCTCGTCGACACCCCTGACGGGCTCAGGTGTCTCGCCACCGGCAGCAAGTGCGCTCGGATCGAGGCCAAGAACCGCAATGGCGTCACCGGCGATGCCTGGATGCCGATCGATGTCGCCGCTGGCAAGGCGCTCACCATCGCGGCCAAGGGCTTCGATTACAAACTGACCGCCGAGCTGCTATTCGGCAAAAAATTCCGACGCTCGATTGCGCAAACGCTGTCGGCAGAGGATGGCAGGCAGGGCATCACCATGCTCGCGCGCGGCGTGACACGTGGCCAGGGCAAGACCGAGGGCTACCATGAGCGGCGAGTGCCGATCTCGCCGAAGGCGCGCGCGCTCATGATCAAGCAACGCACCGATGCGCTAGCGGCGATCGCCGAGGGCCGGGTCTCCGATATCAGCAAGGTCCGCAAGGTGCTCTGGTCAGCGTTGGCGACCTTGTTTGCGAATGGCACATCGGAATTCACCGACAGCGTGGCCGACAAAGCGGCTCGCTTCGCGAAGACCTTCGAGCATGTCGAGGACGCCAGATTTTTCGATGGTTTGCTCGGACTGAACGAGCAGATCGAAGCGGATGATCCCGATGCGGTGCGGTTGGCCTGGTATCAGGACATGGCCCAGCGGGCGGAAGCCATCCTGCACGATGCCTTCGCGGCAGGCCCGCGCAGCGGCGAGCAACGCTATCGCGCCCGTACCGCTGCCTTGGCGCGACTGAAAGCCGGTTTGCGCAAGGAGCTGCCAACGCTGGCCGAATACCTCGATGCCCAGCGCAAGCAATGGCCGCCGGGCAATGAAACCAAGCCACCGATCTGCGACCCTCAACCGGCGCGGACAGGCGCGACATCACCAGCCCAGCTCGAATTCGAGCTTGGATGATCCGTTGAACAGATAGGTACTGACCGTGCTTGTGCTTAATCCGACTCTCGAACAACGTCTGAACGCGACCGCAGAAACATTAGGCGTCTCCGCCCAAGACCTGCTCGACGAAGCTGTCAGTGACTACCTGCAAGACCTGCAGGACACGCGAGTTGCCGAGGAGGTCTGTCGACAACTTGACTCAGGCGAGGAACTGACAACGCCTTGGCCCGAGGTGGAAAAGCGCCTTGGCCTGGGAGATTGAGCTGACCCAACGGGCGCAGCGCGATCTCGAGCGGCTAGATCGCGGCGTGCAACGCCGGATTGGCGTCTTCATCCGCGAGCGCCTGATGAGCGAGGACAATCCGCGCCGCTTTGGCAAAGCCTTACAAGGCACGCTGGCAGGGTTGTGGCGCTATCGCGTCGGCGATTACCGGCTGATTTGTCGGATCATCGACAACCGTTGCGTCGTACTGGCGCTTTCCATCGATCACCGCAGCAAGGTTTACCGCTGAGTAGCCATGGAACACACAAACGCCACAGCATCCCACGCAAATCCAAAGCGAGCATTGGAGCAGGACCAAGCGCCCATTGGCAAGCTCGCCCACCTCATCGGCCAAGCCGCCCGTTTCGAGGGCGATCTCTACGGCCTCGGAGCCGGCGAGCACGCCGCCTTGGCGCGGCTCGACCCCGATGGCGACTGGCGACCGCACCAGATCGCCGCCTTGGCGCGAGTACTAATCCATGCTGGGCTCGATCCGGAGCACTGGTCGTTAGCGGCCTGGCGCCGCTGGGCCCTGATTT
>CAZTYV010000204.1:0-3265 GCA_964617675.1 uncultured Halochromatium sp.
ACTGTCACCGGCACAACGACGGGTGTTGTTTGCCCGTGAGGTCTATGGCGATGCCGAGGCGCCGATCCCGGCACTGACCGGTCGGCATCTGGATCAACTGGAGCTGCTCATCGCGGGCGATGTGGCGAATGTCTGTCAACAGCACGCGTTACTCGGTGAGGACTTTGGCGCTGAGCCTGAGCCGTTTTTGCGCCGGTTGATTCAGGAGTGCCGGTTCGAGGGCGGTGAGCAGGTGATGGCCGCCTGAAGCGCTGCTCTCGAACGCATCAGCCGCCGATGGATACACCACCGAGATCGCGAACGGCTCGGCAGGATCTGAGGTCACAGTCACCCAAACGCCGCCAAGGAAGGGAGAGCCTGGCACCTCCAGCCGCCACAGGCGCTCAGCGCCCTGCGCTGATGATCCAGCTCGGATCAGCGGCTGATTGAACTGAAAGCGATGGGTGTCGCCATGGACGAGCAGGACCGGTCCCGAGTAACGCGTCAGCAGCCGATCGAGGTCCGCGAAGAAGGGCGCAAAGCCCGGCGCCGGCGATGAGCGCTCAAACAAGGGATTGGCGTGAATCAGCAGCACCATCGCGCGGACATCAGCCGCTTTCGCCGCCTTGGTCGCTGCATCCAACAGCGCCCGGTTGGCGCGCGAGCGTGCACGCCACTCTTGCATCGCGCTCGCGTCCTGGGGTCGATGATTGTTCCCGCTGCCCACCAGATGCATGAGCACGATCATCACCCCGTCCTTGAGCAGATAGGCATTCTCGGGGAGGTCGGCGTTCGGCACTCGTAGATCAAGCGCCTCGTTGTGCAGCACCTCAGGGTCAGCGAAAAAACGCGCCCGAAGCGCCGCCAGGCGCTCAAGGGGATCGAGCGCACCCGCGGCCTTGCGATGGCAATCGGTCCATTCGTTGTCGCCAGGCGTGTAGAGCATCGGCACCGGCTGACGCTCGAATAAGGCCGCGACCTGGCGGTTGCGCGCGTCGGTGCAGGGCTGACCACCACCCTTGATGTCGCCAACGTGGGCGAGGAACGCCGGTTGCTGGCCGGCGGCCTCGCTCAGAAGCCGTTCAAAGGGGGCATACTCGGCATCCGCGTAGGGCGCGTCGCCGACGACGAAGAAGCGCAAGCGCGGCTGAAACTGCGCCTGGTCGATGCCCACATCAGCCTGGCGGAGATTGCTCGCCGGGCTTGAGTCCGAGGTTACGCCCAAACCTGAGCCGACACTGGGGCCCGGGCTTGCGCCGAGACCGAGCGCAAGCAGCATCCCGGCGGCCGTCGTCCATCGCATCATGCAGCCTCCTCAGTCAGAAACGGCCATGTGAGCGGGTCACATAGTTGCGCAGCGCATCGCTTTCCTCGTTCGCGCGCATCAGGTTCGAATGGGTGATCCGGAACAGCGCCCGCATCACCTTGAGCACCAGCATCGGATGCGCGCCGAGCAGGGCCTCGAAATCCTCGGGCTCCAAGGTCAGCACGATGCAGCTGCCGGCGGCACGCAGACCGGCCTTGCGCGGCGAGCCATCGACGAATGCCCGAGTTCCGGCGCATTCACCCGGCGACATCCGGTAGACGGTCGAGTCGGCGCCCTGGTGGCTGTGGCGGACATCGAGTCGTCCATCGACGAGCACGAACAGCGTGCGTCGCGGATCGCCCTCGAACACCAGGTCCTCCTGGCCCGCTAACTGCTCGATGCCCATGGCCTCGGCGAGCACGGCAACCTCGTTGGCGTCCAGCTCGGCCGCGAGCACGGAGCGCGCGAGCCAGTCGGTCTTCTGTTGGTTATTGGTCGCGTCGTTCATCACGGTCTGTGACTCCAGTCCTGATCCAGAATCGATATGAGCCAATGGTCATAAGCTAACGTTGCTTGATGACATCTGGGTGTCGGGGTGGTGCCTGTTTGGACCCGGCGCCAGGCCACAAGGCTTAAACTACAGGCACCCGAGGCCCACATCTTACGCCACCACCGCAGCGACCCGCGTCATGACCGATCTGATCCTCTACTTTCGCCCCCCACAGGACTGGGCGGACAGCATCCACATCCACTACTGGGATTGCCAGCCCACACAGGACGCGAGCGACTGGCCCGGGCTGGCGATGTCGCCGGCCGAGGATGGGTCGGGCTGGTACTGCGTGCGTCTCGAGGCGACCCGCGCGCTGCATCTGGTCTTCAACGACGGCCAGGGCCGCCAGAGTGCTGACCTGTTCCGCGATCGGCAAGGCTGGTATCGCCTCGAGACCGGTTGGCAGGACACTCCGCCTGGGCACCCTCCTTCCGAGCACCCGGACCAGCGACCCGCAGACCGGCAACGCGACCCGGACTCCCAGGCTGCGGGCACGCCGGAGGCCGAGACGACCTTGGCTGCCCCGATCGCGAACCGGCACCAGTCCCAGCCCGAACCAGGGCCCCGGCCCGGGCCTGGGCAACAGCGCCAACCCCAACCTGGCCCGCGCGCCCCTGCCGAGCGCACCGATTTCCGCGAGGAGACCATCTACTTCCTGCTCACCGCCCGCTTCTACGACGGCGATCCCAGCAACAACTGTTTCTGCCGCGACCGCATCCGCTTCGATGACCAGGGCCATGCCATCGATCCACACTGGCGCGGCGACTTCAAGGGCCTGATCCAGAAGCTCGACTACATCCGCGACCTCGGCTTCAGCGCGATCTGGATCACGCCGCCGGTCGAGAACCGCTCCGGGCTCGACTACCACGGCTATCATCCCTACGACTGGACCCGGATCGATCCACGGCTGGAATCGCCCGACGCGACCTATCAGGACCTGATCGATGCCGCCCATGCCAAGGGCCTCAAGATCATCCAGGACGTGGTCGTCAACCACTCCTGCCAATATGGCATCCGCGGCCAGGTCCATATCGACCATCTGCCGATCAAATACTATGTGCCGCAGGGCGCCGACCAAGGCCAGATCGATCATGGCCCCTACCAGGGCAACCTCGGCCACTATGCCTGGCCCAACCGCGACGACATCGACAACCCGGTCGCGCCCGAGTGGTATCGCGAGCGCCACGCGCGCGATCCCGAGGGCACCGAACCGCTGGTCGACCCCAAGACCGGCGAGACCGTCCCCAAGCCCGGCTACAACCCCGGGCGCTTCTTCGGCATCGACGCCCAAAACCTAGACCCAAACTGGTATCACCAAGACGGCTTCATCTGCGGTGGCGACTGGGAGAGCGCCCATCCGCTGCAGCAGAAGCATCTGGCAGGCGACTGCATCGATCTCGCCACCGAGCGCCAGAACGTCAAGGATTACC
>CAZTYV010000204.1:3284-5425 GCA_964617675.1 uncultured Halochromatium sp.
ATCGACACCGTCAAGCATGTCGAGCGCGACAACCTGCTCGAATACGTCAATGCCTGGAAGGCGCACAAGCCGGGGCTCTTCGTGTTCGGCGAGAACCTGGTCAAGGGCTATGGCTGGGGCGATCTCGGCGGCGGCGACAACGGCCCGAGCGAGATCCGGCCCTGGTGGTATACCCGCCTCGGTCACGACCCCCGCGATCCGACCTCGGGCGGCGATTCCGGCTTCCCGCAGCTCGACTTCGGCCTGTTCTCGACCTTCCGCGACACGGTCAGCAAGGGCACCTTCGCCGGCACCGCGCAGATCTTGTCGATGGACTGGATCTACGGCGATGTCACCAGCCTGGTGACCTTCCTGCAAAATCATGATGTCGGCCCCGACAACGACTTCAAGTACCGATTCAAAGGCGAGGACTGGATGGCCGCCGCGGCCTACAACCTGCTCTGGACCGCGCGCGGCATCCCCTGCCTCTACTTCGGCGAGGAGATCGCCTTCATGCGCGGCGCGCCGCAGGATGTCGAGGGCGAGAAGGACACCTTAGAGACCACCGGCCGCGCCTACTTTGGCGACCATCTCGAGGCGGATCGCATCGCCGAGACCCAGGCCCATCCGCTCTATCGCCACATCCAGCGGCTGAACCTGATCCGTCGCTCGATCCCCGCGCTGCAGAAGGCCCCGATGACCCAGGTGAACGAATGGGGTAGCGGCATGAGCTTCGTCCGCGACCTCTCCGCCGAGGGCTCCTACGCGGTGGTTGGACTGGCCATCGGCGGCGATCAGCAGGTCGAGATCGGCGGCATCCGCCCCGGCCTCTACCGTGATGCGGTCAGCGGCGCCGAGCAGCACAGCGACGGTCAGCTGCGTTTCCAGGTCAGGGCCAACTCCGCCGGCATCTGGGTGCTCGACGGGCCCGGGAAGCTCGGCGATGATGGGCCCTTTCTGCACTAAGCGACCAGCCCCCATGAGCACAGGCCGAGCCACCGCGCGCTGGCACCCGACCGGCAACCTGATCCCCGTCCTAATCGCCGGCGTGGGCCTGACGCTGATGCTGATGGGCCTGGCCTGGCTGCTGCTTGCCGATCGCGGACTGATCACCACCGAGGTCGAGCTCGAGCAGGCGCCGGTGAGCATCTCGATGCTGGCCAACACCGAGCACGCGCCGCTGGTCGTGATCGCCCATGGCTTCTCCGGCTCGCGCCAGATGATGGCGTCCATTGCCCGCACCCTCGCCCGCAATGGCTATGTCGCGGTCAGCTTCGACTTCCCGGGCCATGGTGCCAATGCGCTACCGCTGGAAGGCAAGATCGGCGAGCCGCAGCGGACCCAGGCGCTGCTCGATGCGCTCGCGGCCGTGGTCGACTACGCCAGCGGCCTGCCCGCCTACGATGGCCGTCTCGCCCTGCTCGGTCACTCGATGGCCGGCGACATCGCGGTCCGCTACGCCAACGCGGACAGCGGCAACGAGACCGCCGCCGAGCTCGATGCCCTGGTCGCGGTCTCGCCCTACCTCGCTCAAGAGATCGGTGCTCATGTCGAGGGCGAGACCCCAAACAACCTGTTGTTCATCTACGGTGAATGGGAGCCGCAGATGATCCTCGATCAGGGCCGCGCGGCGGTCGCCGCCGTCGCCCAGCAGTCAGGCACCCAGCAGTCAGGCACCGAGCCGTCCGGCGCCGAGATCGAGCCCGGTGTCACCTATGGCGACCACGCCGACGGCAGCGCCCGGCGGCTGGTGATCGCTGACGATGTGGAGCACATCGGCGTCCTCTACAGCGCAAGCGCGATCAAGGCCGCCTTGGATTGGCTGAATCAGGTCTTCGGTCCTCAGGGTAGCGGCTGGATCGACGCCCGCGGACTCTGGCTCGGGCTCTACTTCCTAGGCGTCCTGCTGCTCGCCTGGCCACTCTCGCGCCTGCTGCCTCGCGTCAGCAGCCGGCCCCTTGGCGCCGGCCTCGACTGGCGCCGTCTGCTGCCGGCCGCCTTGATCCCGGCCTTGCTCACCCCGCTCGTCCTAAGACCCTTCCCAAGCGACTTCCTCTCGATCGCGATCGCCGACTACATCGCGCTGCACTTCGCTGTCTACGCGCTGCTGACCGGCCTGATCCTGCTGCTGCTCCGTCGTCAACGTGGGCTGGGCTCAGGGC
>CAZTYV010000205.1:0-5397 GCA_964617675.1 uncultured Halochromatium sp.
TATTTATTTCCATGACGAAGCTAGACAACCATTCAAAAAAGCTCCTTAGAGACCCCGATGCCCGCTGGGCCTGGATCAAATACCAGTTGCAGTTACAGGGTCGCTCGCTCGCTCAGGTGGCGCATGAAGCGGGTGTCACCCGGCAGTGCATTTATCACGCTGGACAAATGACCTATCCGCGCATGGAGAAGATCATTGCTCGAGCGCTCGGCATGGAGCCCAAGGACCTGTTTCCAGAGCGCTACGACCAAGCCACGGGCCTTCCTTTCTACAGGAAGGGGCGGCCTCTCGGCGCCAAGACCAAGCGGCGAATAAAACGCAGCCCAAAGCATAGCAGGACCACGCCTGATCGCAATGTCGGCCGCGACTGCGGAAATGAATATGAGGATGCCGCCTGATGCGCTGCTGTAATCGTTGTTGCTGTGACCGCGACGTGGGCCGGGACCTGCCTCGATCATCCATCTCGATCGATGACGTCGGTTCGATTCTGGAGGGCATGATCACGGTCCATGCGGAGCGCCGGAATGAGCTGCCGGTAATGCTGGAGAAGATTCGGTCGGCGGTAGGTGAAATGGACCCTATGTTGAAAGCGGCTGTTGGACGCGCGCTAATCCGGAAGGCCATTGATGATTTCGATCCCCACGGTAAGTGGCCAGGTCGGCTATGACACGCCGCGCCGCTGATGATCGGACGCTGGATCTGTTCGTGGTGCCGGAGGCGGAGTCGGCCCCGGCCGGCATGGACTATCGGGCGCAAGTCAGCGCACTGGTGGGCCGGATGCTGAAGACCGCGGACGGCGACCGGCACGAGGTGGCGGCGCGCGCCAGCGGCCTGACCGGCACGAGCGTAACGAAGTGCATGCTCGATGCCTACGCCAGCGAGGCGCGCGAGACGTTCAATCTGCCCTTTTATCTGGTGCCGGCGATCGAGTCGGCGTGTGAATCCCTGGAGCTCTCGAATTGGCTGGCCGCGACGCGCGGCGGGCGGCTGCTGGTTGGGCGCGATGCGCTGGCCGGCGAGCTGGCCAAGCTGGAGCGGCAACGGGCGGAAGCGCAGCGGCGCATTACGCGGCTGCGCAAAGTGATGGAGGTGACTCGATGAAGACCATGCATGCCCTGGTTGACGGTGCCGTGGATCAGTTCCTCGCCCACCGCGATGCGGACTTGTTTTTCCGCAATTTGTTCGCCCTTGAAATCCCGAGCGATGAGTACGTCGACAGCGAGGATTTCTTTCGGGTGGTGCTGGACCGCCTACTGAGAAAGGCACCAGCGCAGGCGGGCCCTGCGCTGATGATCGCCTTGATGAATCTCAGTCAGGACCTGACCCCGCCTCGGCCAAGCTGATGACCAGAATTGCCTCCTTTGCCGTGACCTCCTTCAGGCCACCCTGCGTGGCGGTCTGTTCGAGCGCCCGGACAATCGCCGAGGTTGATGGATCTGTGCGCTCTGAGATCAGCTCAATGACCGTCTGGCCGATCAGCCCCATGACGATCTCAGGGCGCTTCGGCAGGTCCTCATTCACAGCCTTCATGGCGCGCTGCAACTGTTCTTCGTTCATCGGATGTTTCTCCTGGTTGGTGGTTGTGTGGAAACTCCATCTTAGCGCCAGGAGAGACGTCCGTTTTTCTGAGGTTTCTTGCTATGCGTGAGTGGTTTACAGCGCAGGAATTGCGGGGGCTATCTGATGTGCCGAAATCCATCGCCGGCATCCACAAGGCTGCTGACCGCGAAGGCTGGCAAAAGCGCAAGCGCGCCAAGGGCAAGGGCTTCGAGTACCACATCAACTCCCTGCCGCCGCTGGCGCAGGCGGAGCTGGCCAAGCGCGAGTTTCGCAAAAGCCCTGCGGGCTCATCATCCGCAGGCGGGTCTGTTCAGCATCAGGCCGACGGGCGGTCCGCTCCTGCCGCCTCCGGTGCCGCCGTCTCCCAGGGTGGTGAGGCGGCGGCTCCTTTTGAGTATGACCCGGATTCGCTCTGGCGGCGGTTCGAGCGTCAGTCAGCGCGGCGCAAGAAGGAGGCTGAGGCGCTGGCGGTGGCGGTGGATTTGGCGCTGGCGATGATCGATCGCGACATCCCTGCCAGGGTCGCGTGGGCGAAGGCCGGCGAGTCGGTCGGCAAGAGCCGGGCCACGTTACAGCGCTGGCACGAGAAGATACGCAAGTACCACCGTAGCGACTGGCCAGCCGCCGCGCTTCGGAACTACCGCGGTCGGACGGCGACGGCTTCATTTTCTCGCAAAGCCTGGGATTACCTCATCAGCGACTATCTGCGGCAGGAGAGGCCGACGCTCTCAGCGTGCTATGACCGCCTGCGGCGTACCGCTGAGGCCGAGGGCTGGGAAATTCCGCCGGAGCGCACCGTGCGTCGCCGGGTCGAGAAGTACTGCAAGCAGCACCCAACGCAGCTCGCATTGCTGCGTGAGGGCGAGGGCATGCTGATGCGCATGTACCCAGACATGCAGAGGACGGTTGCGGATTTGCACGCGCTGGAGTGGATCAACGGCGACGGCTACCAGCACAACGTGTTTGTGGAGTGGCCGGACGGCACCATCGCGCGGCCGAAGACCTGGTTCTGGCAGGACGTTTACAGCCGCAAGATTGTCGGCTTTCGAACCGACGAAACAGAGCACTCGGACATGATCCGGCTGGCCCTGGGTGATGTGGTCGAGCGCTTTGGCATCCCCAGGCACGCGACGATCGACAACACGCGAGCCGCGGCCAATAAGTGGCTGACCGGCGGCGTGCCGAATCGCTACCGTTTTACGGTGCGCGAAGACGAGCCGCTGGGCTTGCTTCCTTCACTGGGTGTGCAGGTGCATTGGACGTCTGTTCACAACGGCCGAGGGCATGGCCAGGCCAAGCCCATCGAGCGTGCATTCCAGTCGAAGGGAGGCCTGGGTGACTACGTGGACAGGGCCCGAGAGTTTGAGGGTGCGTTCTGTGGCGAGGACCCGACGAAGAAGCCCGAGAACTATGGCCAACGCGCCGTGCCTTTCGATGAGTTCGTTGCGGTGTTGGTTCGCGAGATTCGGGCCTGGAACGCCCGCATCGGTCGTCGCACCGAGATCTGCGCCGGAAAGCTCAGCTATGACCAGGCGTTTGAGGAAAGCTATCAGAAATCGGAGATTCGCAAGGCGACAGCCGCCCAGCGTCGACTCTGGCTGATGAAGGCTGAGCAGGTTCGGGTTGCTCATGACGGCACGGTGATGCTCCAGGCGGGCGGCGTTGTTGGCGTCGGCAAGAACCGATACGGCTCCGAAGCGCTACACCCCTACATCGGGCAGAAGGTGGCCATCCGGTTTGATCCACACGCGCTGCATGGCGAGGTCTATGCCTATAGCGCTGCCGATGAGTATCTAGGCCCTTGCGAGTGCATTGCAGCGCACGGTTATGGCGACACCGTGGCCGGACGCAAGCACAACCGCGCCCGCAAGCAGTGGATGAACGCAGAAAAGCAGAAAGCCGAAGCCATGCGACTGATGAGCGCTGCCGAGGCGACGAGATTGATGCCGGACATTGACGAACCGGAAGACCCGGAGCCAGGTGTTACTGCGATCGATTTTCGCGATGTGCGCCGCGCGGTGGGCTCTGATGTGAACCCGGATCAGGGCGAGACCGGCGACGGCCCTGCTGAAAAAGATCGCCGCCGAGAGGCGTTTCGCAACGCCGTATCGATCATGGCAAAGCAACGAGATCAGGAATAAAAAAAGGCCCCGCTGTCCGCACAGCGAGGCCGCTTACTCCGCCCATTCGGGCGTCATCAACGAAAGGAAGTATAGCAAATGAGCAAAGTGACAGAATTGAAAAAACCGGACCTCCGCCAAGAGCTCGCAGCCATCATGTCTGGCGACAGCGGCATGAGCCAAACCGTGGTTGCGCGGCAGGTCGGGGTCAGCCCGACCACCATCAGCCGGTGGATCAAGGATGAATACGCCGGTGATGTCCCTGGGCTGGAGAGGAAGATCAGGAATTGGCTGGGCACTTATCAGCAGCGCTCAGATAGTGAACGAGCGCTTCCTAAGGCCCCGGAATACGTGGCCACGCCGACCAGCTCCGAGATCATCGCAGCGCTGGAGTACGCGCAGATCGCCAATGACATTGTGGTGGTCTACGGCGGTGCAGGTACCGGAAAAACGAAGTCGATCGAGCGATTCAAGGCATCACGGCCGAACATCTGGGTGATCACGGCAAGCCCCGTGATGAAGGGTGTTCCGGCCATGCTGGAGGCCCTGAACGAGGAGGTCGACTTGCCCCCGACGGTCGGCGGTGCGCGGATGTACCGCGCCATCTGCAAAAAAATGACCGGCACCTTTGGCTTGCTGGTCGTTGATGAAGCGCATTGCCTTAGCGCTGAGGCGCTCGATCAACTGCGATCGATCCACGACGCGACCGGTTGCGGCCTGGCGCTGCTCGGGAACGAAAAAGTCTACTCGAACATGACTGGCGGTAATCGCGCGGCCTACCTCGACCGGCTGTTTTCTCGCGTAGGGATGCGGCTGCGGCTCAGCAAGGCGAGCAAGCACGATGTGGACGCAATTCTGGCGGCTTGGGAGATCAACCCTAAAGGCTGCCTGACCACTCTTCGCTCAATCGCCGCGAGCGCTGGAGGGCTTCGGCAGCTCAACAAGGTACTGCGGCTCTCTTCAATGTACGCGTTGGGCGAGAAGCGCAGTGTCGAGTGCCAGGACATCAATGCCGCTCGCGACGAGCTGGGAGCGTCGTCATGAGCTTCGTCAGCAAACTCAATCTGCGCACCTACAACCAGACCACCTGCGTTCGAGATGCGCTGGCGCGCCTGGACGCGCACGACTGCCACGTGATCGATATCCAGATCGGTGGCCATCAGCCGGTGATCACGATCGAGGCCAACGCGGCCGCGCTGGCGCTGGGTGGTGCGACCTACATGCTCGAGCGGATCCGCGGCCAGAGAGTCGAGACCTACGTGCGGCCGATGTGCGGCTGCCAGGTGCGCTGGAAGGCCGACCAGCACCAGGAGCTCATTCCGCCGCCACCGGCCGGTATCAAGCGGATCGGGGAGGGCTTGGCATGAAGCGCCTCAACGAAACCACCATCGAGCGCGACGATGGCTGCATCGTCGTCGCTGAGCCGACCGTGTTCAAGCCCCTGGATCGTTTCGATCCGCCCAAGCGCCAGGAGCTGATCGTCCTTCTCGACGACCCGCGAGAGCCTGAGCTGCTGATGGACTTCGCCGAATGGAACGGCAAGGTCTGGCATTACGTCGGTGACTATGCGCCGGTGGTCGTGCCGGTGAAGTACTTCGCCGAGCTGTGCACGCTGCCGCCAATCCAGACCGAGACGATGGAGGTGGCGGCATGAGCCTTCGTGGATACATCTCAGTCGAGGCTGAGGTTGAGGTTGCGGTCAGCGATCTTGTCGATC
>CAZTYV010000206.1:0-5382 GCA_964617675.1 uncultured Halochromatium sp.
GGAGGACGGCGAGTCTGAGGACTACGTGCGGATGGTGATGGACGAGCTGATCAGCTGCACGGCGTGGCACTTCAAGCACGAGGAGTGGCTGATGCAGAAGCACGGCTACCCGGGCCTCGCCCAGCACCGAAGCGAGCACGAGGAGCTGATCGCCAGCGGCAAGGCGCTGCAGCGCCAGCTCGAGGCGCCTGGCTCCGCGCTCTCGGCGCAGGAGATCGAGTTCCTGGAGCACTGGCTCACCGGCCACATCTACGGCGCGGATATGGCCATGGGCGCCCACCTGGCCGAGGCGATGTAGGGCTCGCTGTCCCAGGGGCCAGCCCTCAAGCCGCTCTCAGGCCCGGCAGCAGGGCCGAGAAATCGCGGATCGCGTCGAACTCGTCGCAGCTGCGCGGGGGCTGGGTCGAATCCGGCGCCAGGATCGCGAGCAGCCAGCGAAAGCCGTAATCCCGGGCCGCTCGCAAGACCGGGAGGCTGTCATCGACGAAGAGCGTGCGCTGCGGATCGAAGGGCTCGATCGCTTGCACACGAGGCCAGAAGTCCGGCGATTCCTTGGCTGCCCTGAGGTCGTGTGAGCAGAGGATATGCTCCAGCTGCCCGGCCAGGGGCGTTTTGCGCATCTTCAGCTCGATCGACTTCTGATGGGCGTTGGTGACCAAGACCCTCCGTTTCCCCGCCGCCGCGAGCGCACCCAGGAAGTCGAGCACATGCGGATGGACCGCGATCAGATGCTCGACCTCGGCCTTCAGCAGCGCGATGTCCAGCCCGAGCGCCTGGCTCCAATGATCCACGCAATACCACTCGAGCGTTCCTTGGAGGTCGCGATAGCGCGGCAGCAGGTCGGCCTTGGCGGCGGCAAGGCTCAGACCTCGGGCATCGGCGTAACGGCGCGGCACGTGCTCGAGCCAGAAGTGATTGTCGAAGTGCAGGTCGAGCAGGGTGCCGTCCATGTCGAGGAAGACGGTGTCGATGGCGTTCCAGTCGATCATGATGAGCGTTCCGGGTCAGACGCGGTTGAGGCTCAGGGTCAATCCAAGCGTTTCGTGAAGCGCAACGAGGCGAGCAGCAGCCCCAGCAGCATGAAGCCCAGCAGCCAGAGCGTATCGAACGCAACCTGAGTCAAGCTGGCGTCGCGCAGGACCACGGCGCGGATCGCGCGCATAAAATGGGTCGCTGGCAGCACCTCGGCAATGTACTGGGCCGGCACCGGCATGCCCTCGTAGGGGAACATGAAGCCCGAGAGCAGGATCGACGGCAACAGGATGAAGACCGTCATCTGCATCGCCTGCAGTTGGTTGCTGGCGAGGGTCGAGAGCACCAGCCCAAGCGCCAGGCTGGCGCCGATGAAGGCCAGCGTCGCCGCCGCCAGCGCGATCAGTGACCCGTGCAGCGGTACGCCGAAGACCAGATGGCCAAGCAGCAGGATGATGCCCGTCTGCACCAGGCCAATGACGATGTAGGGCAGGATCTTGCCCAGCATCAGCTCGAGCGGGCGCACCGGGGTGTTGATCAGCATCTCCATGTTGCCGCGCTCGCGCTCGCGCACGATCGCCGCCGAGGTGAACATCACCATGGTCATGGTCAGGATCACGGCCACCAGCCCGGGCACGATGTTGATCGCGGTGCGCTGCTCCGGGTTGAAGAAGAGCGCGACCTCGAAGGTCGGCGTACCCCGGTTGGCGGGCCGGCGCAGCAGCTCGGTCAGTGGCATCGCGCGCAGGCCCTTGATGGCACTGGCGATCATGGTATCGGAGCCGTCGACGATCCACTGTGCCACCGGGCGGCTGGTCTGCCCGTCGGTCGCCGGCGGGGTCTCCAGCCCGGCGCCGACACTGGGGCTGCGGGCGACGCGCTGGCTGAGGTCGGGTGGGATGATGAAGGCCGCGCGCACACGGCCCTCGACGATCGCAGCCTGTGCCGCGGTGATGTCGGTGTAGCGCTCGGTGAAGCGGACCACCTGGGTCGCCTCGACCGTCTGGGCCAGCACCCGGCCGAGGGCGCTATTGGACTGATCGACCAGCGCCGCCGGGATGTGGCGCACGTTGGTGTTGATCGCGTAGCCGAACAGCACCAGCTGGATAAGCGGGATCATGATCACCATGCCGAGCGTGGTGCGGTCACGTCGTAGCTGGGTCAGCTCCTTGGTCAGGATCGCGAGGATGCGTCTGGCCGACTGCACAGGTGCGCTCATTGGCGGCGGTTCCGCGCGGTCTTCCCTGGCGGGGACCCCGCTCGGCTCGAGCCTGTCGCTTGGGTCGGAGTCATCGTCTTCGCGTCGTCCTCGCTCCGGAGCGGCTGCTGGCCAGTGTCATGGCGCGCGCTCGCGCCGGTGCTGGTGACGAAGACATCCTCCAGGCTGGGCCGGACCTGCTCGATCGCTCGCGGGCTGGGCTGTAGCGCCTGCGCCCGGAGCCAGGCGACCGGGTCGGCGATCCGATCCTGCACCAGGACCCGCAGCCGGCTGCCGAGCTGGGCGGCCGAGATCACCTCGGGCTGATCCAGGAGCTGCTGCTTGAGCGCGCGGAGATCAGTGGCCTCGATCTCGACCACCCGGGCGCCCATCGCTGCCATCAGCTCGGCCGGTGAGCCGTCGGCGCGCTTGTGGCCGGACTCCATGATCGCCAGCCGGTGGCAGCGCTCGGCCTCGTCCATGTAGTGGGTCGAGACCAGGATGCTGGCGCCGGCATCGACCAGGTCGAACAGCCGCTCCCAGAAATCGCGCCGGTTCTCGGGGTCGACCGCCGAGGTTGGCTCATCGAGGAAGAGCAGCGGCGGCTCGTGGAGGGTGGCCGCGGCTAGGGCCAGGCGCTGGCGCTGGCCGCCGCTCATGCGCCCGGCGAGTCGATGGCGCATCGGCTCGAGCGCATAGGTGTCGAGCAAGGCGGCGATGCGCTGGCGCGCGAGGCGGTGGCCAAGGCCGTAGATCTCGGCGACGAAGCCGAGGTTCTCGGCCACCGTTAGGTCATCGTAGAGCGAGAACTTCTGCGTCATATAGCCGATGCGGCGCTTGAGCCGCTCGGCATCGCGTGGCAGCTGATGGCCAAGCACGCTGACCGTGCCGGCCGAGGGCGTCAGCAGTCCGGTGAGCATGCGCACCGTGGTGGTCTTGCCGCAGCCGTTGGGGCCGAGGAAGCCGTAGATGGTGCGCGGCTCGACGGTCAGATCCAGGCTGTCGACGGCCGTGAGGTTGCCGAACCGACGCGTCAGCCCGCGCGTCTCGACCACGGGGTCGCCGATAATCGCCCCGTTGGGAGCCATGTCGGGCTCGTTCAAGGCAGCTCGACCTGGGCCGGCACGCCGTTCGGTAGCGCGGCGGCGCTCTCCGGCAGCTCGACCTCGGCCAGGTACATCAGCCGGGCGCGGTCGGAGGCATTGAGCGCGTAGTAGGGGGTGAAGGCCGGGTCGGAGCTGATCCAGCGCACGCGGCCCTCGAAGCGCTGCTCAAGCCCATCGACCCGGACCTTTAGCTGATCGCCCTTGTCGATCTTGACCCGGTAGGGCTCGGGCACATAGACCCGCGCATAGGGCGCCTTGCCGGCCAGCAGCACCGCGACCGGGCTGCCCTGCATCACACGCTCGCCGAGGTTCCAGGGCAGGCTGTCGAGCACGCCGTCGCGGGTGGCAACGATGCTCAGCTCGGCAAGCAAGGCCTGTTGATAGTCCAGCTCCGCCTGCGCCGCCTTGAGCGCGGCCTCGGCTTGGGTGATCTCCTCGGGGCGCGTGCCGTCGAGCAGCTCATCGAGGCTCTCCTTAGCCTCATCGAGCCGCGCGCTTGCGGCGTCGCGCAGCGCCTGGGTCCGGTCTACCTCGGCTTGGCTCACTGCCTTGCGGCCGAGGAGCTCGGCGTTGCGCTCATAGGTGATCTCGGCCTCGCGCAGGTCGGCCGTGCGCCCCGCAACCTGGGCCTTGGCAGCGGCGATCTCCTGGGCGCGTGGGCCGTTGCGCAATTGCTGCAGGTGCGCCTCGGCCTGCGCCACCTGGGCCTTGGAGCGCTCGACCTCGGCGCGCTGCTGGCGGTCGTCGAGCTGGGCTAGCAGCGTGCCCTTGCTGACGGGAGTGCCCTCGGCGACCGGGAGCTCAATGATGATCTCGGCGGCGGTGGCGCTCAGCGCGACGCGATCGCGCTCCAGGGTCCCGAGCGCGAGCGGCGGTTCATTGTTCAGGCAGCCGGTGATCAGGACCGTGGCAAGGACCGCGAAGGAGGGTCTGAGCATGGAAGGAAGGCTCGCGAGCATGCGGATGGGACCTCGGGCAGGCCGGCCAGAACGCGAGCGGCGGTTCTTGTCGAGCCCGGCTTGGGCGTCCGCGACCGGCTAGGACGGCTTGAGCGGATACCACTGTTCATCTCGGCTCGGCGGCAGCAGGTCGCGGCGCAGCGAGCGGAGCGACGGCAGCTTGCCGCCGGCGCCGGCGCCGAGCGCGAATGGGTCTTCGGACTCGAGCAGGTCGCCCATCTCGGCCTCGATCGCGTCGGGGTCTTCGCCGGACTCCATGCGCCGCATGGCCTCGGCCATGCCGTCGCCGAGCTTGAGCCCGGTGGCATCGAACAGTCGGCGCATCATGCGCGCGGCCTGCTTCGGGTCGTCTTCATCGATGCCCTCGAGCTCGCCTTCCATCGAGGCGAGGGCGCGCATCATCTTCTCCTCGTCCATCCCGGGCGGCAGATCCTCGTCTGAGGACTCCTGCTCGCCGCGGCCCTTGGAGATCGCGAACGGCGAGACCTGCCGATCCAGCTGGGCGCGCTCACAGCGAGGACAGGCCGGCACGGTCTCGGTGTCGACCGTGCGCGAGAAGAAGTTGTAGATGGCGTGGCAGTCGGGGCAGTAGAACTCGTAGACAGGCATGGTCCTGATCACCGTGCTCGGGCAAAGACTCGGGGCCAAGGGTTATCGACACGCGGGTTTGGTGCGATGCCGATCGGGGCGCCGTCGGCGGCCTGAGCCAGACCCCGTCATCGCGAGGGTCGGTCAGGTGCGTTGGTTGGCAGTCGCGACCGGATTCGAGAGTATACCCATTGGTACGCTCCCGGCCTCGACCCGATCGCCAGGGCTGAGGAAGACTGGCGGCTTCTGCGACATGCCTTCGCAGGGTGGAGTCCCCCACTCGCGCGCCCCGTCCTTGGGATGCAAGCGGAGGGCTTCAGAGCGAGTAGAGGAAGGCCCTGAGTTTATCCAACTCCTCCACCGTCTTCTTGTTCAGCTCCTCGATCATCCCGAGCTCTTTCACGGCCGGCCCGTCATGCAGGAACGCCGCCTCGATCGCGTCGCAGGCGCGACCGTCGTGGAGCAGGAAATCACAGCCGGCCCTGGACTCGTAGCCGTTCAGTCCGGTCGAGGTGGTCTTGTTGTGATGCGAATCGGTGACGAAGCGGTTGAAGCGCAG
>CAZTYV010000207.1:0-5314 GCA_964617675.1 uncultured Halochromatium sp.
TGAGGTTGGGCTGAGGTTGGGCTGAGGTTGGGCTGAGGTTGGGCTGAGGTTGGGCCGAGCCTCGCTGATCGTTGCCGCTCAGCCCCCGCCATCGCTGGAGCGCTCAGCCTCTGGACGCTTAGGCACCTGGCAGGCGTCGAAGAAGCGATAGTGCTCGATCGCCTCGAGGATGCCGGCCGCGAACGGCTTCTCGGCGAAGTAGATGCTCTCGGTATCGGTGAGCTGCGAGAGCTCTTCGTGATGGCGGTTGGCGACGACCACGGCGAGGGTGTTGCCGCGCATCATGTCCTCATCGGCCCCGGAGCCGCCGGCAGTGAGGCAGTGCTCGAGCGGGATGCCGAACTGATCGGCCACATAGCGCAGCGCGAGACCCTTGGAGGCGCGCGCGGGCACCACATCGAGGAACTGGCCGAACGACAGGTTGAGATGCAC
Organism: uncultured Halochromatium sp.; assembly: GCA_964617675.1. Classification (GTDB taxonomy): domain Bacteria; phylum Pseudomonadota; class Gammaproteobacteria; order Chromatiales; family Chromatiaceae; genus Lamprobacter. The sequence goes on from CAZTYV010000207.1 coordinate 433, forward strand.
GTTGAGGTCGGCCTGATGCAGGATGCTGCCGATCTCCTCGAGACAGGGCGCGTGCTCTGGGTCGATGTAGAAGCTGACCTTGAAACGGCTCTGTTCGGACTTGGGCTGGCGCGTGATCCCCGGCAGGTCCGCGAGCACGTCGCGGACCCGCCGCGGATACCAGAGGTGATCGATGTGGCGCGCCCAGGCATCATCCGCGGTTAGCTGCGGCGCATAGTAGATCTCGGTGCCGAGTGCCGTGATGAGCACGTCCGGGCGTGGGATGCCGTAGCGGCGCATCACCGCGAGGGCCGAATCGAGCCGTCGCCCGGTGGCAATACCGAAACTGGTACAGCGATGATTCTCGCGCATGATGCGCAGGAAGTCGGCGAGCGAATCGGGATCGCCGAGCAGATTCTGATCCAGATCGGTGAAGATGGCGCGATCGTGGTAGAGCATCGGACGGCGCGCGACCGGCGCCGTCGGCGGCGGCCTGACCTGGTCCAGCAGCGGGGCGATGGCCTCCATGTAGCTCTCGGCGTGCGCCTGCCAGGAGTAGTGCTCCTTGACCCCAGAAAGGCCGTTCTTGGCTAGGCTGCGCCAGCGCGAGGCGTCGCTGATCACCTTGAGCAGGGCCTTGGTGATGTCTTGCTTGTCGAGCGGGTCGATCAGGATGCCGTTCTTGCAGTGACCGATGATGTCGATGGGGCCGCCATCCTCAGTCGCGATGATCGGCAGACCACTGGCGGCCGCCTCGATCAGCGTGAGCCCGAACGGCTCGGTCAGCGCCGGGTTGATGAAGACGCCGCGCGAGGCCGCGGCCAATTGATAGAGGATCGGGACCTCGTCGGAGCTATGGTGCTTCGGATAGGCGACCTTGCCGTAGAGGTCGTGCAGGTCGATCAGGATCAGGATGTCGGTCAGCACCTGCTGGGCGCCGCTATCGAGATCGCGGATGTCGTCGCGGTTGCCGGCGACGATGACCAGATTGGCCAGCCGCTGGAGCTCCTCGGACTCGCCGAAGGCGTCGACCAGTGTCGCGATGTTCTTGCGCTCGTCTGGGCGTGAGAGGGCGAGGATCATCGGCTTCTTCGGCTCGCGTAGGAACCGCAGCAGCTCTAGCTTGATCTTTGCCTTCTGTTCGCTGCCATCCGGTGGGTGGAATCGGGTCAGGTCGGTGCCGGGCGGGATCACCGACATCCGCTCGGGCTGATAGTGATCGTAGAGGCCGTATTGCTCTTGGATCTCCTGGCTGGTGCTGGTCACGACCAGGCTCGCGGCGCCGAGTGTCTCCTCCTCGGCATCGATACGCCGGTCCATCCTGTAGCGATCGTCGATGATCTCCTGCTTGACGCCGGAGGCCAGGAGTCGGCGTCGCTTGACGCGTCCGAGCGAATGGCCGGTATGGACCAGGGGCACGCCGAGCTGGTTGGAGACGCGCGTGCCGACGTAGCCGGCATCGGCATAATGGCTATGCACCAGGTTCGGCACGCGCTCTTCGCGGCGCAGGAAACCCAGCATGTTGTCCGCGAAGGCGTCGAGATGATCCCAGAGCTGCTCCTTGGGTAGGTACTCGGGCGGACCGGCCTCGATGCGCACGATGCGAGCGCGGGGGGCGATCTCTTCGATCTGTTGGCTGTAGTCGGCACTGACGTGCGGGTCATCGACCAGCCGGGTGAACAGGTCGACGCGCGTGACGTCCTCGCGCTCGGCCAAGGCACGCGCGAGCTCGACCACGTAGAGTGTCTGGCCGCCGGTGTCGGCGTCGCGGCCAAGCTCGAGACTCTGCCCGCGGATGAGCCCGTGGACACTGATCAGGACGATATAACGGGAGTCTTCTGTTGACGGCATACGGCTGCGCTGAGCTCGGTCGACGTGAAGGCATAGCAGGCCACGAGGATAGCCGATCCGCGCCGCCGATGCCCGTCGGGCTCCGGCCGAGGTCTCGGTGCGGTTGAAAAACCTTCTGTCGCCCAGTCCCCGGTTTCACGTAGAATCTCCGGGCTATGGACCTGAACTTTCTCGATTTCGAACAACCGGTCGCCGAGCTTGAGGCGAAGATCGAAGAGCTGCGTCATATCGGCGCCACCTTGGGCGCGCGTCATCTCAGCCGCCATGGTGCCGGCGATGAGGACGGGATCAACATCGCCGATGAGATCGCGCATCTCGAATCCAAGAGTCGTGCGCTGACCGAGCAGATCTTCTCATCGCTGACGCCCTGGCAGATCTCGCAGCTCTCGCGCCACCCGCTGCGCCCCTATCTGCTCGACTACGTCGAGCGCATCTTCGATGGCTTCCAGGAGCTTCACGGGGATCGCGCCTTCGCCGATGATCGGGCGATCGTCGGCGGTCTGGCCCGGCTCGACGGGCAGTCGGTGATGGTGATCGGCCATCAGAAGGGCCGGGACACCAAGGAGAAGATCCAGCGCAATTTCGGGATGCCGCGGCCTGAGGGCTATCGCAAGGCGCTTCGGCTGATGCAGCTCGCCGAGCGCTTCGGGCTGCCGATCTTGACCTTTATCGACACCCCTGGCGCCTACCCGGGCGTGGGTGCCGAGGAGCGCGGCCAGAGCGAGGCCATCGCGCGTAACCTGCAGATCATGGCGGGCTTGAGGGTGCCGATCATCGTCACCGTCACCGGCGAGGGTGGCTCCGGGGGCGCCTTGGCGATCGGCGTCGGCGATCGGCTGATCATGCTGCAATTCAGCACCTATTCGGTGATCTCTCCCGAGGGCTGTGCCTCGATCCTCTGGAAGAGTGCCGAGAAGGCCCAATCGGCTGCCGAGGCCATGGCCATCACCTCGGATCGGCTCTATGAGCTTGGTCTTGTCGATGCGGTGGTGCCGGAGCCGCGAGGTGGCGCTCATCGCAACGTCGACGATACCGCGTCGTCGCTCAAGATGGTCCTGGTCGACGAACTGGCTCGGGTGTCCAAGCAACCCCTGGATCAGCTGGTTGCGGAGCGTTACGAGCGCCTGCGCGGCTATGGCCGGTTCAAGGTCTAGGGCCACTCGAGACCAAGGTCGCAACGCCTCGGAGGCGACGCGCTGAGCGCGGTTGGGTTCTCCGTCGAGCGATTGTGTGCGGCGCTAGCGCGCTGGCCAGCGCCGAGCCGGCTCTGGATCGCGGTCAGTGGCGGCTGCGACTCCTCCGTGCTGCTCCATGCCTGCGCGCGGCTGCGCGAGTCTCCGGCCATGGCGCCGGCTCTGAATCTGGCCGCCATCCATATCGACCACGGCCTCCATCCGCGCTCGCGTGATTGGGCTGAGCACTGCCGCGATCTCTGCGCGCGCCTCGGTGTGCACTACCAGGAGCGGCGAGCGTCGATCAGGATGCGCCCTGGCGAGAGTCTTGAGGCCGCCGCCCGGGCCGAGCGCTACCGGCTCTTGGCCGAATATCTCGCCCCGGGTGAGCAGCTCGCGACCGCGCAGCATCGCGACGATCAGGCCGAGACCCTCTTGCTCGCCCTGCTGCGCGGGAGCGGGGTGCATGGTCTGGCGGCGATGGCGCCCAGCGCGCCGCTCGGGGCAGGGACCCTGATTCGACCGTTGCTCGAGCTTGGCCGGCAGGAGCTGCAGGAGTACGCGCGTACAAACGGCCTCGCCTGGGTCGAAGACCCCTCGAACCAGGACCTGCGACGCGATCGCAATCGACTGCGCCTCGAGATCCTGCCGCTGCTGCGCGAGCGCTGGCCGGCAGCCTCGGTTACCCTCGCGCGCGCCGCTGAGCAGGCGGCCGAGGCCGCCGCGCTGATCGACGGCCTCGCCGATGAGCGCCTCCCCGCGATCCAGGGATCGCGCCCGGGATCGCTTTCCGTGGCACGACTGGCCGCGCTCGATCGGATGCAGGCGAAGGCGTTGATCAGGCGGTGGCTGATGTCGCAGGGGTTTCGCCCGCCGAGCAGTGCCCGACTGCAGGCCGTCTTCTCCGATCTACTGCCGGCGCGCGCCGATGCCGTGCCGATGGTCGCCTGGGAGGGATGCGAGCTCCGCCGCTACCGGGACGATCTGTTCGCGCTCGACCCGTTGCCGCCGGTGCCCACGGGCGATCGATCCTGGGATGGCGCGGGCCGGCTGCAGCTGCCGTCGAGACTCGGTTGGCTGAGCATCGCCGGGGTGTCCCCGCTCAGCCCAGGGCCGAGCGCGGGCATCGCGCGACCCATGACCCTGAGCTTCGACCGCCACGGCCTGCGATGCCGCCGTTGCAACCAGCCCAGCCGCAGGCTGAAGCAACTCTTCCAGGCCGCGGACATTCCGCCCTGGCTTCGCCCGTACATCCCGCTGCTGCTCGATGCCGACGGCGAGCTGCTCGCCGTGGCGGGTGTGGCGCGTTGCGGCGCGGCGACCGGTCACGAACCGCCTTGGCCCGCGTTGTCGCTGTGCTGGAGCGATCATCCCTGGATGCGGTTCGGCTGGCTCGCTGATCGGCTGTGATGGGGCCCCGACCTGGTTCATCACTGCGCCCAGATCTGGCGTTGCCGTCAGTAGAGGCTGCTCAGCATCTTGGCTCGGTAGCGGGAGACCAGCTCGCCGTTGCCGCCGAGCAGATCAAAGACCGCCAACATCCCCTTGCGCGCCGCGTCGTCGCCGTACTGCCGGTCGCGCTTGAGCAGGGTCAGCAGTGACTCGAGCGCGGCCTCGTAGTTGCCCGCGAGCACCTGATGCGCGGCCAACTGGTAGCGTGCCTCGCTGTTGTTGGGGTCGGTCGTCAAGCGCTCCTCGAGCGCCGCGACCGACGGCGCAGCCTGGGCCGCGGCGCTGAAGGCGAGGCGGCCCCGCAGCGCGGAGAGCTCGGGGTCTGCCGCGAGATCGAGCGGCGTGTGCTCGAGCAGCGCCTGCGCGCCGGCAATATCGCCCTCGGCCGCCTTGAGCTGAACCCGGGCGATAAACAACCGGCTGTTCTC
>CAZTYV010000208.1:0-5314 GCA_964617675.1 uncultured Halochromatium sp.
CAGCTTCTGGCGAGCCCGGAACAGCCGAGTGCCAGCCCCTGCAGAGCTGAGGCCAAGCCGCGCGGCGATCTCCTGCTGCGAATAGCCATGCAGCACCTGCAGGATCAGCGGCTCGCGATACTCGTCGGGTAGCGCACGGAGCGCCCGGCGCAAGGCGAATGCCTCCGTGGAGGTGTCATAGTGCTGAGCCGCCTGTGCCGGCAGCTCTTCAGTCGGCATCGTGCTCTCGCGCGGTTGGAAGCGCTCGAAGCGGCGCGCATTCTCGCGGCGCACGATGGTCTTCATCCAGCCCAGCGCCGCAGCCGGGTTCTGCAGTCGATCAAAGGAGCGCCAGGCCCGCAGCAGGCTGTCTTGGACGAGGTCTTCAGCGAGCTCTTTGTTACCGGAGAGCCTGTGGGCGTACTTGAAGAGACTGTGCCCATGGGTCTTGGCCAGGGCGTCGAAGCTCGGCGCCTCGATGGCAGTGGTCAGCGGGGTGGAGGCGAGTGCAGCAGATGCAGACATGGAAGAACTCCCGAAGTCGATGAGCGATGTGCCTGCTCTGTTGCAGCTCCCGTGCCAGCTTTTAATTAATTGTTTTATAAAGACTTTGTAGAGCTTCAACCAGACGAAGAGAACGTTTCGTTAAAACGATCCGTTGCAACGCGGTATCGGTTCGCTGCAGTGCGGCCATGCGCGCTTGGTCATCAACACGAAAGATCTGCTGCGCATGGCTGGTCCTAGCCGGTATCCAAGCGCTATCCGCGTCGCGCAGAGGGCTCAACCCGTGAACTGTCTCTCCTTTCGCCGTCAACTGCTGGTCGATCCGCAAGGGCGACAGGCTGATCTCCAAGCCCATGCAGCAGGCTGCGCCCCCTGCGCACGCGCGCTGCAACGCGCGCTCGCCTTTGAGGCGAGTCTTAAGGCGGCACTCCTCCTGGACTATGCAAACGACGACGCGCATCGCGAGGACGAGTCCAATGACAGCGGCGATGTTGATCCAACAGCGTCGGTCTCTTGCGCGACCGGTTGCTGAGCGTGACGCCATGTCGACACAGCGACGCGCTCTCAAACCCATCGCCAGCCTGGCGGTCGGCATAGGTCTTGCTGCCCTACTGAGCGGACCGTGAGCGGACCGCTCGCGCAGGCTGAGACAACGATCGAGGGCCAGATCGACACCAGCTCAAACCGGATCGGCGCAGCTGGCACCCTCGATCGTGCGACCCAGGTGCAAGAACTCGCGGCGCTCTGGACGCTCGAGCAGTTGGCAGGCGACCAGATAGCCGTCGGCGCCCAGGACCGATGACGATCGAGTCAGTGCCATCCGCGTCACCCATGGCCCCGTCCCGGCGCTGGCCTACCGCATCGATGTGGGCGATCAGCGCATCGTCGTCAGCGGAGATCTGAATGGCGATGATCGATGACGAGGCTCAACCCTATGATCCAGAATGACTTCTCGAGAGACCATCATGCAGAAGCGACCCTTCCCTCTGAGCGCACTGATCTGCTCCTCACTGCTCCTGGCGTCAGCCGCGCAAGCCGAGACCGCGAGCGAGGCGCCGCTGCCGAGCTATCAACAGGCATTGGATGCCTTTCAGGCGCAACGCGCCAAGACCGGCGGGCCGAAGCTCGATGCGGCAGATCGGGCCATCATGCAACGGGCCGCTGAGGATCTGGCGACTGCAATGCCAGAGCCAGGACTGGCGGTCGGCGCTCAGGCGCCCGACTTCAGCCTGCCGAACGCCTTCGGTGAGCGCGTGCGACTCTCCGATCTGCTCGCCGAAGGACCGGTGGTGCTGACCTTCTACCGCGGGGCCTGGTGTCCCTACTGCAACCTGCAGCTGCGCGCGTTGCAGCAATCCCTGCCCGAGATCGAGGCCCGTGGCGCGCAGCTCGTCGCGGTCACGCCGCAATTGCCGGACAAATCCCGTGAGCAGGTCGAGGACGACGGCTACGCGTTCCAGGTATTGAGCGACCTGGATGATCATGTGATGCAAGCCTATGACCTCTATTTCGAGGTCCCTGCGGAGCTGGATGCCGTCTACCGTGAGCGTCTCGGCTTGGACCTGGCTGAGTACAACGGCCCTGATCGACGGGTGTTGCCGGTGCCGGCAACCTTCGTGATCGATGGTGACGGCCTGATTCGCGCTGCGTTTGCCGACGTCGATTATCGCAAGCGCATGGAGCCTCTGACGCCGAGGTCCGACGCCAAGACAGCATGGCCGAAGTGGGACAGCATCGCTGAGGTGATCGCTACCCTATTGCCCGCGCTGGGCTTAGGCGACCTCAAGCCTCCAGGCGTCGCCCCTGTGCGGAGACGAAGCTGCAGCCACCCTGCCCGATGCGGATCTCGCCGGAGGTGTCGGTCAACCCCTCGGCCTCGACCCAGGCGTCCATCTGCTCAAGCAAGCGCTGCAGCCGCAGGCCAAGGTAGGCGCGACGGGAGTAAGGGAAGCCGGTCGTGCGCCAACTGAGGAACGCGTGCGGACGCCCAGCTCGTCCAAGGCTGGCCATGCGCGTGACGAGGTGCTCAACCAAGGCATCGTCGCCGAGGCGCTCACGCAGTTCGTTGATCACGGAGCGATCATCCCAATCAGCAGCGGCCGGCGGCAATCGGCGGCGCAGCTCCGCGCCAATGAACAGATACATCGGCTCGCCAACCACCTGGCCCGTCAGCAGGTCCTCGCGCGCCATCTGCCGATAATCCGGGGTCGGGTCGGAGCCGGTGCGTCGAGCCAGCTGCTCGAGCGCCATCGCTTCGGCGCGATGGCCACTGGGGGCGAAACCGCAGAGCAGGTGGTCCAGCGTGTCATGCACCAACACCGAGGTCGGGATGGCGCCGCTAGCATCGCTGGTCGCCGCGATGATCTCCGGGTCATCGCGGTTGGCGTCGAGCTTCCAGCCGCGCGCGCCTAAGCCGTCCGGCCAGGACTCATGAAAGCTCGTCGGGACGCAGACGAGCGTGCCTCCAAGCCGCAGCCAGCTGTGCGGTAGCAGGCGCACGTCTCTTAGCGGGTAGTTCGGAACAAGTCTATGCATACCGTCTCGGACCGGACAAGCCGTCGCCTTGTTTCAGACCATCCTGCCACCTCGAGCCGGCATCGCGCATCACTAAATGAACCTCTCGCATTGATTTCGTGATGCGGTGAAAGGCTCAGCTTCGGAGGCGGGCCTAAGGCAGTGAGCGGCATGCGGGCCAACCCCTGCTGACGCACGTCGAGCGACTGCTCACGGACTTGGTGAGGCCAGTCGATTCGGTAGCCGCGTACATCGGCGGGCGCTGGAGCATCATCCTCGCCGCCTAGGGCGACCTCTTGGGCAAAGCCAAACTGGCCGCGAGGGCGGAGAGCGATTGATATCAATGCCAACAGCGCCTACACTGCTGTCATCCTGGTTTACAGCACGAGAAGGACGCGTCCATGGCAACGTTGAACGTCCGCAATCTTCCCGATTCGGTCCATGCAAGCCTGCGTGTGCGTGCGGCACGCTCGGGTCGCAGCATGGAGGCAGAGGCCCGGGAGATCTTGGCCAATGCATGCCGGCAATCGAACGGCGCGCACGCGCTCACGGCGCTGCAGGGAATGGTGGATGACTTGTATGGCGCGGACAAGCCGCCCCATGTCGTGGATGACCTGATTGCGGAGCGACGACGCGAGGCGCAGAGTGAATGATTGCCTTGGATGCTTCGGCGCTGCTGGCGTTCCTATTTCGGGAACCCGGACATGAGATCGTGGCCGAGGCGATCAATGATGCCTGTATCTCGACGGTCAACCTCTCTGAGACGCTTGGTCGATTTGCTCGCGATGGACATGACCCAGAGCCCATCGCGGTGCGCTTGGCCGACTCGCCTCTGGAAATCGTGCCCTTTTCGTCGACGCAAGCCATTCTTTGCGCACGCTTATTGCCGCTGTCGCGCGACCTCGGACTGTCGCTTGGCGATCGCGCCTGCCTCGCCGTTGCAATGGAGCGTGGGATAACAGCAATGACAGCGGATGCCGCTTGGCAGGAGATCAAGGTTGCCGTGGAGATTGCGTTGATTCGCTAGCGCTTCTCACACTCCAGATCAGCGAATCGGAGCATCGATCTGACCACCTCGCGCACGTCAGAGCGTCCATCTTGGCGCGAGCAGCCGCCCGTTTCTAAGCGGCTATCAGGAAACGGTCATCGTTCCGTAAACATTACGTCATCCATATATACGATTTTGGCGATAAACTAGGAGGGAGACTCACCACCCGCGGAGAACCCTCTTGAGCATTCGCATCGGTATCAACGGCTTTGGCCGCATGGGCAGGCTCGCGCTACGCGCGGCCATCGACCGCGCGGCGAACGCGAGCACGAGCCTGAGCTTCACGCGCATCAACGAGATCGCCTGCGACGCCGCCGGCTCCGCCCATCTGCTGCAGTTCGATTCGGTCCATGGGCGCTGGGGCCGCGACTGCCGCGGCAGCGACGGCGGCAAGGCGCTCGTCATCGAGGGTCAGACGCTTGCCTACCGCCAGCACAAGACCATCGCCGAGGGTGACTGGTCGGACTGCGACCTCGTCATCGAGGCCACCGGCAAGCACCACAAACAGCCCGAGCTGCTGCAAGGCTACCTCGAGCAAGGCGTCAAGAAGGTGCTGGTCGCCGCACCGACCAAGGGTGCACTGGACATCGTCTACGGTGTCAACCACCAGCGCTACGATCCCGCCGCGCACCCAATCGTCACCGCCGCCTCCTGCACCACCAACTGCCTCGCGCCGGTGGTCAAGGTCATGCACGAGCAGGTCGGCATCCATCACGGCTGCATGACCACCATCCACAACATCACCAACACCCAGCGCATTGTCGACCTCGGCCACAAAGACCCGCGCCGCGCCCGCGCCTGCGGCCAGTCGCTGATCCCGACCACCACCGGCAGCGCCAAGGCCATCACCAAGATCTTCCCCGAGCTGGAGGGCAAGCTCAACGGCCATGCCGTGCGCGTGCCGCTGCTCAATGCCTCGCTCACCGACTTCGTGTTCGAGGCCGCGCGCCCGGTCACTGCCGAGGAGATCAACAGCCTGCTCAAAAGCGCAGCCGAAGGCGAGTTGGCCGGCATCCTCGGCTACGAGGAGCGCCCACTGGTCTCAGTCGATTACCTCAACGACCCCCGCTCCTCGATCGTCGATGCCCTCTCCACCATGGTCATCAACGACACCCAGGTGAAGCTTTACGCCTGGTACGACAACGAATGGGGCTATGTGAACCGCATGGTCGACATCGCCGAGATGCTCGCCGAGTCCCTCTAGCGGCAGGGCGCGCATGGACAAGAACACCCGCAACTACCTGACGGTCACCGCCGGCTACTGGGCCT
>CAZTYV010000209.1:0-2340 GCA_964617675.1 uncultured Halochromatium sp.
CCCGCCACCGCGGACTGAGCTCTGCCAACGCTCGGTGAGCCTGCAGCGCAGGGTCGCGCCCCGGGGGTCGACGACGCATTGACCAGTGCCATCATCGAGCACGAAGGGCGATGTGCATTCACCCCGCTCAACCACCACCCACTTTGAACTGCGCCCGCTGCGGCGCTGCTGCTCGATCCGCCAGCGATACCAGCAACAGGGGATGCCGGTGAGGCGCGCTGGCACTAACGCACGCAAGGGTCGCGCTTGGCCGATCAGCTCGACATAGCCCTGGGCGGCCGAGCGCAGCGACGCAGTGGGGGTATCGCGGATCAAGCGCAGCTGCCAGAAGGCCTTGAGCCCCTGGTGCAGCAGCAGCGCACCAGCGCCCGCGGCAATGGCGACCGCAAGCCAGAAGCCGGTCGCATCGGTGCTACGAGCAAGATCGGTGAAGAATTCCGGCATCGCCGTTGTGTGGGCTCGGGCCGCAACCGCGCGACCCCGCGCCGCCGAAGCGGCCTATGGCTGGCCGAACAGGCGACTCACGTCGACGGCCTGGCGCGCCTCGGCGAACTCCAAGAGCTCGAACGGCTTGAAACCGAGCGGTCGGGCGATGAGCGCATCGGGTAACTGCTCAATGCGGATGTTGTTCAGATTCACGCTGTCGTTGTAGAGCTCTCGGCGATCGGCGATGCTGTCCTCCAGATAGGAGATACGCCGCGCGAGCTGTTGGAAGCTGGCGTTCGCCTTGAGATCCGGATAACTCTCGGCCAATGCGAAGAGCCGCTCCAGTCCGCCCCGCAGTGCCTGCTCGGCCTGTCCTAAACCCCGCACGTCACCGCGCTGACGGGCCGAAGAGACCGCTGAGCGCGCCTCAACCACGCGCTGCAGGGTTTCTTGCTCATGGCGCATGTACTCACGGCAGACCGCCACCAGGTTAGGCAGCTCATCGTGGCGCTGCTTGAGCACCACGTCGATGTTCGACCAGGCCTTGGCCACCTGATGCTTGAGCCGCACCAGATTGTTGTAGATCGCGCCCGCGTAGAGCCCGATCACCACCAGCAAGACCAGAACGATGATCAACGTCAGGCTCATAAGACACTCCTGCGATCGGTGGACCCCGGTGCTCATGGTAGTCGATCGGCGCCGCCGCTTCTCGCGCCATGCTATGGTTCGGCGCCTGGCATACAGGGCATGAGGGGCGATGTGAGCGAGCTGACGCACTTTAACCGGGCCGGCGAGGCGCGGATGGTCGATGTTGGCGCCAAGGCCGAGACCGAGCGCACGGCAGTGGCCGAGGGACGCATCCGCATGCAACCGGAGACCCTGCGCCTGATCGAGCAGGGAGGGCACGCCAAGGGCGATGTGCTCGGCATTGCCCGGATCGCGGGCATCATGGGCGCCAAGCGCACCGCCGACCTGGTACCGCTCTGTCATCCCCTGGCCTTGACCAAGGTCGATTGCGCCTTCGAGCTGAGCCCTGAGGCGAAGAACGAAGCGGCGGGCTGCGGCGCGGTGATCTGCCGCGTGACGGTGGCGACAAGGGGGCGCACCGGCGTCGAGATGGAGGCGCTCTGCGCGGTTCAGGTGGCACTGCTGACCATCTACGACATGTGCAAGGCGGTGGATCGGGGCATGGTCATCGACGACGTGCGCCTGCTCGAGAAGCGCGGCGGACGCAGCGGCCTCTGGGTGCGCGAGGCATGAGCACGCCCGCGATCAATCCGCTATTCCAGCGCGCGACCTTCCTCAGCGCGGCCCAGGAGCTCGCCAGCACGCCGGATGACAGCGGCTATGAGGTCGCGTTCGCCGGCCGCTCCAACGCGGGAAAATCAAGCGCCATCAACGCCCTGTGTCACCAGCGCGGACTCGCGCGCACGAGCAAGACACCCGGGCGCACGCAGCAGCTGATCTTCTTTCGGCTCGACGATGAGCGCCGGCTGGTAGACCTGCCTGGCTATGGCTTCGCAAAGGTCTCGCTCGCGATCAAACAGCGCTGGCAGCAGCTCATGGAGCGTTATCTGGAGCGCCGCAGCTCGTTAAAGGGCTTGGTGGTGGTCATGGACATCCGCCATCCGCTCACCGAGATCGACCAGCGGATGATCGATTGGGGGATGGCCGCCGAGCTGCCCCTGATCCTGCTGCTGACGAAGGCAGACAAGCTCAAGCAGGGTGCCGTCGCCCGCAGCCTTGCCGAGGTGCGCAAGGCCTTGGCGGCGGCATCGGTGCCCGTGGAGGTCATCGCATTCTCGGCCGTCAGTAAGCGCGGCGTCGAGCAGACCCAGGCACGGGTCTCGGACTGGCTGGCGGTGCCAACAGAGACCACGCAGGGGGCATCGGTTTCGCGCCCCCACGCCTCAG
>CAZTYV010000209.1:2440-5297 GCA_964617675.1 uncultured Halochromatium sp.
AGAACTCGCCGGCCGCTGCACCCTGCATCATCGAGCGCAAGGTATCGCGCACCTTGATGGCCGCCTGCTTGAGCTCAGGTGGCAGCTCCTGACCGCCGTGGATCATGAAATCGAGGTTCATCGAGTACAGCCACAGTTTGCCCTCGCGATCCTCGACCACGGCGATCCGGCAGGGCATGAAGCCACTGTAGTGGTTGCGGTACTCAAGCATCATCTTGCCGACCTGTGCATCACAGAACGACAAGAAATTGACGTAGCGATAGTCTTCGCCCGTCACCGCCTCGACCTGCTGATAGAACGGCGACTCACCGACGAAGAGCAGATTTTTCGTGGTCGCGAGGCTCTTCAACGAGTCGACCACCTCATCGGTCGTTAGCCCCTCTTCCACCGGCACCGACCACATCATGGCGCCACCAGGGTCGCCAGTCTCGAGCAGCTCAACGGCAAAGCTCGAGTAGGTGCGCAGAAAATCGGGATCGAAATCGGCCAGGCGCGGCCCGAGCCAAACAGCAGCAACGATGAGCGCGACCAGGGTGAGCCCGCCGATCAGCGCCAGAAGATTACGTATGAAGCTCATAACCGGCTCCGTAAGCAAGGCCAGCCAGCGGGACGGTCGACGGCGACGCCGCCGATGCGCCCGCCGGCTGCTGCCCTAAGGCCTAAAGAGAGGACCGGTCACTCAGTTGCTCGAGGCCGCGGGGCCAGCGCTCGGCGCGGCGGGCATGGACGGGCGCTCTGGCATCGGCGGCATCTCTGGCATGCCCGGCATCTCGGGCATCTCCGGCATGTCGTACATCATCGGCGGCATCTGGCGCATGCGCGCACAGCCCGGCCCCATGTTGCCGCAGCGCGGATGCATGCCCTGGCGGCCATAGCCCGGATGGCCGTAGCCCTGCCCACCCCAAGGTTGCTCGCCCCAAGTTGGCTCGCCATGGCCTGGGCCCATAGGCGGCATCGGCGGTGCCTCGGGCTGCCCGGCGCTACCGAAGAGCGCGGCGATCGCCTCCTTCTGCTCGTCAGTCATGGCCTCGATGGTCTCCCGATAGGCCTTGTAACGCTCGAGCATCTCGGCACGACGCTGCTCGGCCTTCTCACGCATCTCTTCCATGCGCTTCGCGCGCTCGGCCATGGCCTCTTCATAGCGCTTCTGCATCTCGGCGCGCATCGCCTCGATCTCTTCAGCAGAGGGCCGCTCGGGCCCCGCCGGGGCCTGCGCTGCTGCGGCTGGCGCAGGCGCGGCCTCGGCTGCCGGTGCGGCTGCCGGTGCAGCCTCGGGTGCCGCAGCTGGGGCGCTGGCATTGGCCGCTGGTGCGGCTGCCTCTTGCGCAACGGCCGCGGTCACCAGGCTCAGGCTCAGGCTCAGGGCAAGCGCCGATGCAGTGGTGAGTAGAGTGCGTTGTTGGATCATCATCTTGTACTCCTCTGACGTGGCTCTTTGGTTTGCAGACCGCGGCGACCATAGCACGGTTCGGCGAAGGCGAGAAAGCAAGCGAACGGGCGAGGCGGGACACCAGCGCGAGAAAGGCTAGAATGAGACCAGGTTCGAGCTGAAGCGACAGCGCATTGAGGAGCACGCACCATGCGAATCGGCGACCTGATGGCCGAGAGCGGGGTCAAATTCGGGACCAGCGGCGCGCGCGGGCGGGTCGAAGACATGACCGATCGGGTCTGTTATGCCTACGCCAGGGGATTTCTAGGGCACCTTCTTGCAACCGGCGCAATGACGACCGCCTCGGCGATCGGACTCGCCGGCGATTTCCGCGACAGCACGCCACGCATCATTGGCGCCTGCGCCAAGGCCATTGCCGATAGCGGCTGCCGAGCACGCTATCTGGGCCGCATCCCTACCCCGGCACTCGCCGCCTACGGGATCGACCAGGCCTGGCCAACCATGATGGTGACCGGGAGCCACATCCCGGACGATCGCAACGGCATCAAATTCAATCTTCCCAGCGGCGAGATCCTGAAAGAGGACGAGGACGGCATTCGCGCCCAGCAGATCGAGATTCCAGATCGGCTGTTCGACGCCTCGGGGGCCTTTCGGGACCCCGAGCATGGCCAGGTGCCACCCGAGGAGGCCCACGCGCTCGAGCATTATGTCGCACGCTATCTCGAGTTCTTCCCCTCCGATTGGCTCGCCGGTCAGCGCGTGGGCCTCTACGAGCACTCGAGCGTGGCTCGGGATGCGCTGTTTCGGGTGCTCACCGGCCTGGGTGCCGAGGTCGAGCGCCTGGGCTTTTCTGAGACCTTCCTGCCGGTCGACACCGAGGCAATCCGCGCCGAGGATGTTGCTTTGGCGCGCGACTGGGCGCGCGATGGCCGCTTCGATGCCCTCGTCTCAACCGACGGCGATGGCGATCGGCCGCTGGTCGGCGACGAGCGCGGCGAGTGGCTCCGCGGCGACATCGCCGGTGTGCTCTGCGCGCGCGCACTGGGCGCGGCCGCGGTGGTGACCCCGATCAGCTCGAACACGGCCTTAGAGCGCAGCGGCTGGTTCCGCGAGGTGGTGCGAACGCGCATCGGCTCGCCCTATGTGATCGCCGGCATGCAGACGCTCTCGGCGCGCGGCCTCTCTCCCGTGGTCGGCTTCGAGGCCAACGGCGGCTTCCTGACCGACTCGGCGATCGAGCGCGACGGGCGCATCCTCCCGGCCTTGCCGACCCGCGATGCCGTCATCGTCGCCGTGACCCTCATCGGCACCGCCGCGGCAGCACGCCAGCCCTTATCCGCACTCGCTCGATCGCTGCCGCTGCGCTTCACCGATAGCGATCGGCTCAAGGACTTCCCGAGCGAGCTCAGCGCCGAGCGTCTTGCCGCTTTTCAGAGCGGCGACCCAGAAGCCGACCGCGCCGCCCTC
>CAZTYV010000210.1:0-5184 GCA_964617675.1 uncultured Halochromatium sp.
GTCGACAAGCGCTTCGATGAGATGCTCAAGCGCCACGATCAGCAGTTTTTCTGGCTGCTTGGCTTTATCGCCACCGGTGTCGGCCTCGTGATCACGGCCGTGAGGTATCTCTAGGCCACCGCCGTCGACGGCGGTCAGCAACTCCGGCGCCGCCAGCCGGTGCCTGATGGAGGGCAGATGACGATTCAGCGACGCGACGCAATGGCTACCCCGCGTCAGCTGTCGGCGCGGATGCAGCAGATCCAGCCCTTTCATGTAATGGAGGTGCTGGCCAAGGCGCAGGCGTTGGAGGCGTCCGGGCGC
This sequence comes from uncultured Halochromatium sp., assembly GCA_964617675.1. Lineage (GTDB taxonomy): Bacteria > Pseudomonadota > Gammaproteobacteria > Chromatiales > Chromatiaceae > Lamprobacter. Next base: position 304 of record CAZTYV010000210.1, read on the forward strand.
GATGTCATCCACCTCGAGATCGGCGAGCCGGACTTCCCGACCCCGGAGCCGATCGTCGCCCGCGCGCAAGCGGCCCTGCAGGCCGGGCGGACGCGCTACACCGCCGCGCTCGGTCTGCCCGAGCTGCGCGCGCTAGTCGCGGCGCAGTATCCGGCCGCGGCGCGTCCGAGCCCCGAGCGGGTTGCCTTGGTGCCAGGCTCCTCGGCGGCTCTGCTGGTCAGCTTCGCGCTGCTGCTCGATGCGGGCGATGAGGTGCTGCTGGCTGATCCAGGCTATCCCTGCAATGCCAACTTCATCCAGCTCTTCGGCGGGGTGCCGCTGCGTATCCCCTGTGGCCCGGAGGTGGGATATCAGCTCACGCCCGAGCTGATCCGCGCGCACTGGAGCGAGCGCACTCGGGCGGTGCTGCTCGGCTCGCCGGCGAATCCAACCGGCAGCCTGATAGCGCCTGAGCAGATGCGCGCGATCGCCGATGAGGTGCGTCGGCTGGGCGGTACCCTGGTGGTGGACGAGATCTACCAGGGTCTGGTCTATGACGCGTCGGTGCGCAGTGCGCTGCACAGCGCGCTGCACGGGGGCGATGACCTGTTCGTGATCAACAGCTTCTCGAAGTTTTACGGCATGACCGGCTGGCGCCTCGGGTGGCTGGTGGCACCCGAGGCCTATGGCGATGCGGTCACACGCCTGTGCCAGAACCTGTTCATCTCGGCACCGACCGTCTCGCAGTATGCCGCGCTCGGCGCCTTCGAGCCCGCGACCCTGGCCGAGCTCGAGCGGCGCCGTCAGGCCTTCCAGCAACGCCGCGACTTCCTGCTGCCGGCGCTGCGCGAGCTCGGTTTCCGCATCCCGCTGCAGCCCGCCGGCGCCTTCTACCTCTACGCCGACATCAGCGGCCTCACCGACGACAGCCAGCGATTCGCCGATCAGGTCTTGGAACAGACCGGCGTCGCGATCACGCCTGGGAGGGATTTCGGCGACTACCGCCAGCACGAGCATGTTCGCTTCTCGTACGCGGCTCCACTCGAGCGACTCGAGGAGGCTGTTGAGCGCCTGCGCCAGTGGCTTTAAGGTCTTGGATCATCGGCGCTCAGGAGGCTGTTAGACGAGAGGTCTGACCGCATTCAGAGCAGGCCACGACTTTCGTATGGGTGCGCCGAGATGGGGTGTTTGGGCTGCCCGATGCGGGATCGTTTCAAGTGGCAGGTTGGAGGTTGAACATAGGATGCGTCAACGAGAGGCGGAATCGCTGCTGAGAAAGGCCATCGGTGACCCCGCAAGCCGCTTCCGCGAGGGCCAGTGGGAGGCCATCGATGCGCTGATTAACCGCCGGAAGAGGCTTCTGGTGGTGCAACGGACGGGTTGGGGCAAAAGCTCGGTCTACTTCATCAGCACTCGGATTCTGCGTGATGCGGGTGCGGGTCCCACGGTGATCGTCTCTCCGCTGTTGGCGCTGATGCGGAACCAGATCGAGGCGGCGCAGCGGCTGGGTATCCGCGCCGCGACGATCGATTCGACCAACCGGGCAGACTGGCCACAGGTTCAACAGCAGATCCTCTCCGACCAGATCGATGCCATTCTGATCTCGCCGGAGCGACTCTCCAACGATTCCTTTGTCGATGAGGTGCTGCTGCCGATTGCAGACAGGGTTGGCCTGCTGGTCGTGGACGAGGCGCACTGCATCTCCGACTGGGGCCATGATTTCAGACCGGACTATCGTCGCCTGGTCAATGTGCTTCGGCAGCTGCCGCCGAATATGCCCCTGCTCGGAACGACGGCCACTGCGAACGATCGCGTGATCGACGACGTCCAGTCACAGCTCGGCGAGATCCAGATCCAGCGCGGTCACTTGGTGCGCGATAGCCTTGTGCTGCAAACCCTGCGCCTGCGGGGTCAGGCGTCGCGCCTCGCCTGGCTTGCTCAGCAGGTTCCCGAGCTGCCGGGCACCGGTATCGTCTATGTGTTGACGGTACGGGACGCCGAGCAGGTTGCGCACTGGCTCCAATCTCAAGGGATCGAGGCACGGGCCTATCACGGCAGCGTTGAGCACGCGGACTTTGCAGACAGCAACCGCTATCGCCAATACCTCGAGGACCTGCTATTTCGGAATGAGATCAAGGTGCTGGTCGCAACCACGGCGTTGGGCATGGGCTACGACAAGCCGGACCTTGGCTTTGTCATCCACTACCAGACACCGGGGTCGGTCGTCGCGTACTACCAGCAGGTCGGCCGTGCCGGGCGTGCGATTGACAGGGCCTACGGCGTGCTGCTCGCGGGCGAGGAAGATGAAGACATCCACGCGTTTTTTCGGCGCACCGCCTTCCCAGACGAGCGGGATGTCAACGCGATCCTCGACCTGCTGGCCGCAAGCGATGGTTTGTCGCTTCAGGAGCTACAGGCTGAGCTGAATCTCCGGCATGGCCAGGTTGAGAAGGCGTTAAAGGTGCTGAGCGTCGAGACACCAGCGCCGTTGATCAAACAAGGGAGACTGTGGCACCGCACGGCGGTCCATTACAGGATGGACCCTGAGCTCATGCGTCGCCTTACCGAGCAGAGGGAAGCCGAGTGGCAGGAGATACAGGCTTATGTCGACAGCTCGACCTGTTTGATGGCCTTCCTCGGAAATGCCCTGGACGACCCGGGAGCCACCGCGTGCGGCCACTGTGCGGTATGTCGGGGAGAGCCGGTTGTAGCAACCGATGTGAATCCTGAACTGGTCCAAGCAGCAGCCCGCTTTCTGCGCCATGCCGAGATCGCCTTCAAGCCAAAGAAACAAGTGGCGACGGGGGCATTTCGCGAATACGGATTCCACGGGAATCTGCCAAAGCGGCTGCAGGCAGAGGAAGGCCGCATCCTGTCGCGCTGGGGCGATGCGGGTTGGGGTGGCCTGGTCGCCGATGACAAGCACGCCGGACGCTTCCGCGACACACTGGTGGATGCGATGGCCGACATGCTGCGGGATCGTTGGCAGCCGGACCCAGCTCCGCGCTGGGTGACCTGTGTTCCATCGAACAAGCATCCAACGCTGGTTTCGGATTTTGCCCAGAGGCTGGCCGCTCGCCTGGGACTGCCCTTCGTGGATGTGATCAGTAAGCTGCGTGACAACGAGCCACAAAAGCTGCAGCAAAATCGGTTCCATCAATGCCGCAATCTTGACGGTGTATTCGAGGTCGAACGGGAGATATCGTCCGACCCCGTGCTCTTGGTCGACGATGTCATCGATTCCGGTTGGACGGTGACCGTGCTTGCCGCGTTGTTGCGGCGGGCGGGTAGCGGGCCGGTCTTTCCTGTTGCCCTGGCCTCCACCACGAGTGGTGATTGAATGACGGTTTCCGAGACGGCACAGGCCGTCCTGCTCCTAACGGCCTACTTCAGCAAGACCGATTCGGGCCTGACCAAACCGCTCGCTCCGAAGGAGTATGGACGGTTCGCCGAGTGGCTCCATCAGCGGTCGTTGACGCCAGCCCATCTTTTGCGCGGCAATCCGACCGAGCTGCTGGACGATTGGCGCGACAAGACGGTTTCGCTGGAACGGGTGAATGCGCTGCTCGAGCGCGGGTCTGCCCTGGCCATCTCCATGGAGCGGTGGCTGAGGTCAGGTTTGTGGGTGATGACCCGCTCCGACCCGGACTATCCTCGGCGACTGAAACAGCGCCTCGGGGGCGATTCGCCTGCGGTCTTGTTTGGTTGCGGCAACCGGGCGTTGTTGAACAATGGCGGGTTGGCTGTGGTTGGGTCGCGCAATGTCAAGGATGCGGATTTGGCGTATAGCAGCAGGCTCGGTGCGCTCGCCTCGAATGCCGAGGTCACGGTTGTTTCCGGCGGTGCGCGAGGCGTGGATGAGACGGCGATGCTCGGCGCGCTCAGTGCTGAAGGGGCAGCGGTTGGGGTCTTATCTGACAGCCTGCTGCGAGCCTGCTCGGCGGCGAAGTACCGCAAGTACCTACTGAAGAACAGCTTGGTGCTGGTCTCGCCGTTCAATCCCGAGGCGGGGTTCAATGCCGGCAATGCGATGCAGCGGAATAAGTACATTTACTGCCTGGCGGATGCGGTATTGGCGGTGCACTCGGGTAAGACCGGGGGTACATGGAGTGGTGCGCAGGAAGACCTGAGGAAGGGATGGGTGCCTCTATGGGTCAAACCGACTGATGACCCCGACGCTGGTAACACGGAGTTGATCGCCGCCGGTGCCTTGGAGGCCCCAGCGAGCATCGAAGCGGTCGAGATCGCCGCGTTCTTTAGGAAGGAGAGTCAACAGGCGAACGTCACGCTCGAGTCGTTCGATCAGCGGGTGAGCTCGGTCTTGGCGCCACTGCCGCTCAAGAATCCAGGAGCCTCCATCGATTCTGAGCGTGAAACGCCGGCGGCAAGCCATCCGACCCCAGAGCTTGCAGACCCGGCGAAGGTCTCGATGCACTATCGATTGGTTGGCCATGGCGTGGCCGACACTGGCTCGCGACATGAGTCAGACCTCTTGCAGGTCAGCTTGTATGAGCTTTTTATCGTTAAGGCAAAGGCGCTCTGCCAACAAGACCCGCGCACGACGGACGAGCTCGCCGCGGCGCTGGCAATCAACAAGACGCAGTTGAATGCCTGGCTGAAACAGGCTGTTGACGACGGCGAGTTAGCGAAACTCGCCAAGCCCATTCGGTACGAGGCTGTTAGCAGTAAGCAGCGAGCCTTGGCGCTCGATTAGCCGTTAAGGCGTAACGCGTGGGGGCCTCGAGCGCGTCGGCAGCCCCTGACTGCCACTGCAGCCTGCCATGTGCATGTCTAACGAGGGCCTGGTCTGATGGCTTTGGCTTTGGCTTTGGCTTTGGCGGTGCGACCGCGAGCGCCTATGAGGGCGGCTCGTGGCCATGATCTCCAGCCAAGCAGATCCGA
>CAZTYV010000211.1:0-5175 GCA_964617675.1 uncultured Halochromatium sp.
CACCGCCGACGCCGGCCTCCAAGACGCGCTCCCCGGCCACGCGCTTGATGTAGTCGGCTGGACTTCCTATCCATTGGATTCGCGCCGGCTGCTGCGCGGATGGACGACGATGATCCGCGCCGCAGCAGCATCGATGCGGATCGGGTAGAACGGGCTCAGAACGGGCCCAGAACGGGCTCGGCCTCGCGGCCCCTATCCCAGCCCCGATGCGGCCGCGGCCAAGACCCGCCCGGCCAGCGCCTCGCCGCTGAGCCAGGCGCCCTCGACGCGAGCGCCGAGGCACCAATCGCCGCAGGCACCGAGGCCGAGCTTTGGGTCCCAGAGACAGCCCTCTTCGAGCGGCGTCTCGACCAGCGCGTAGAGCCAGCTGTGCGATTGGCGCCAGTTGACCGCTGGTAAGGTGCTGCCGGCAGCCTCGACCAGGGTCGCGAAGGCCTCGAGCAGGGCCGTCTCCACCTGCTCGCGGGGATCGTTCAGGTGCTTGCGTGTCCAGCGTGGCTCGGCATGCAGAACCCAGCAATCGCTGGTCCCAGCCAACCCTGACCGCCCTGGCTTGCTGCTGTCGCGCGCAATCCAGCGCAACGGGCCGTGATTGACAAAGACCCCATCGAATGGCATCGCCAGCGCATCGGTGAACGCCAGCATCAGGGTCCAACAAGGGGTGTAATCGACACAGGCGGCTTGGGCCGCGAGCCTTGGCGCGTCCATCAGGAGCTCGGCCGACTGTGGGGCCGGGGCGCTGGCGATGACGACATCGAAACGGCCGAGATCGCCGCCGGTCTCATCGGATAACTGCCATGTGCCGGCGCGACGCCTGGGCGCGGCCACACGGGTCTCCAGTCGAACCTCGAGTCCGGCGGCAAGCGCACGGCCGAGCGCACTCATCCCCGGCACCCCCACCCAGCGCGTCGCGTCTCTTCCGGCCGGCTCAACGCTGCCCCCATCGAAAGCGGCAATCCGACCCTCCCAGGGGGCGATCAGGCCGCGCTCGGCCCAGGCCGCGACCCGGCGCCAAAAACGCGGATCGCGCGCGGTGAAGTATTGTGCGCCGTGATCGAAGCTGAGCCTGGACTCCGACCCCGCTGAGACCGCGGTCGAGGCGCGCCGCGTTGCCGCTCGCCCGCCACAGCCGCGTGACTTCTCAAAGACGACGACCCGATGCCGCTGATCGGCGAGCGCGCGCGCCGCCGCGAGCCCCGACAGACCGGCACCGATGACCGCGATCCGCAACGCCCGGCCACTCGCCGGCGTCGTCACCTGACGCGCGTAGGCCGCGCCGTCGAGGCGACGCGCATGCTCGGCCAGCGGCCGCGCGCGCAGGCGGCCGGTGACCGGGCGCTCGGGCTCGAAGGGGCGGTCGAAGAGCCCCAGGGTCCAGAGCAGGCCGCCGTAGGAGTTGGGATCGCAGCCATCGAGCGCGTGACGATGATTCAGGTCGATCAGGGCCGCGAGGGCCTGCTCGGGCGAGGGGCGCCAGTGTGGGATCGCCTTGGCCCAGGTCATGCGCAGGTTGTTATGCAGCTCGCCGTGCACCAGCAGCGAGGTCTGCGCCAGGTCCCAGAGCCACTCGCCGCTCTGCCCTCGCGCAAGGCTCTCGAGGTCGATCAACCGCTCACGCTCGTCACTGGCATGCTCAGCCAGGGTCTCTCGCGCCCAATCCGGCAGCACCGCTAGCGACTCGAGATCGTCGCTGAAGAAGCAGAGGTTGTGCGCCAGCTCGCGCCAGACCAGCAGCTCATCGAGGAACTTTGCGGCGCCCTCGCCGGCGGCCTGCTGTCCCGTCTCCCAGGCCTCTCGCGCGATCCGAAACACCGAGATCTGGCCGTGATGCAGGTAGGGCGAGAGACGGCTGACGCCCTGTGACCACTGCAGCGCGGCATCGTTGCGCCGGCGGTGATAGCTGGCGAGTCCCTCGCGTCGGAAATGCTCCCAGCGCCGATACCCGGCCTCGGAGCCGCCCGGGGTGTGCGCGACCGCGGGCAGGCTGTGATCGATCTCGCAGGCAGCGATGAGGGCGCTCAGGTCCGCGCGCTCGAGATCGAGTGGCTCGAAGGGCAGCGCACCGGCGAACGGCGCCGGGACCCGCTCTGATTCAGGCCAGACCTGCAACAGGCGCTCGGCATAGGCGCGCTGATTGTGGCGACGGAATTCGAACGCGCGCCCGAAGGCCTTGGGCTGCAGACGCATCGGCACCAGACAGCTGGCATCGACAGCCCAAACCGGCGGCGAGATGCGCCGTGAGAGGCGCGCGGTCCAGCTCGGGAACGGTGGCGCCGGGAAATCCTCGGTCACCACCAGCGCGGCGCGCGCGGCCAGCGTTGGCAGCGGCGACGGCGAGCGCGGGTCGGTGGGCAGATGGAAGACCGCGCGGATGCCGCGCTCCGCCAGCTCGGCGTGGGCATCGCGCGCGCCCTCGAGGATGAAGGCGTGATGGCGATCCGCGTTGTAGGGGTGCACCCCGCCGAGGCCCTGATAGACCAGCAGAGGCAGGCCGAGCCAGTCGGCGCAGCAGAGGGCCACGTCCAAGGCAGGGTTCGCATGCCCGCGCACCGCATGATGCATCCAGTACAGCACCAGCTCGGCACCCCCTTCCGGGGCGCGATCCGCAATCGGACGCGTGCGCTCCAGCAGGTGCGCAGGAAGTCGGGACGCCAGCGCTGAGCCGGCAGAGAACTGCGCCGACGGCCCGGAGGCTTGCGCAATGGCATCCGAAGCGCGGGCGGTAAAATCTAATCCAGCGGCCATGGGCAGGGACTGCGAGCGCGATTGATCGAGGCGTGAAGGACCCGAAGAGGTCGGGATGGTTCAGGTTCAGCCCGTTAACATAGGGTCAGTCCGTTCGCCTGAACAATGACGTAGGCCCTGATCATGGCCCATGGTTTCCAACACCCGATGCCGTTCGGCGTCGACCTGCTGAGCACGGGCGGGGCCGAATTCCGGCTCTGGGCGCCCGGTGCCAAGCGGGTCGAGCTCTTGCTGACCCTGGAATCCGAGCGGAGCGCCCGCTTGGGCTCAGGGTCGCACTCTGGCGCCCTCGGTCACCCCAACGCGCACTCGAGCTTGCATGAGAGCAATCAGGACCCAGCCGTCAAGGCCAAGGGAGGTCAAACGCACTCCCTGCCGATGACGCGAGAGGCGGACGGCTGGTTTCGCCTCAAGGTCGCCGAAGCGCGCGCCGGGGACCGCTACCGCTATCGAATCGACGGTGGCCTTGCGGTCCCCGATCCGGCCTCGCGGTTCCAACCGGAGGATGTGCACGGACCCAGCCAGATCATCGAGCCCCTCGCCTTTGATTGGGGCGCGACTGAGGCCGCCTGGCGCGGTCGGCCCTGGCATGAGGCGGTGATCTATGAGCTGCACGTCGGTGCCTTCAGCAGCAGCGGCGACTACGCCGGCATCCAACGTCGGCTCGATCACCTGCTCGAGCTCGGCGTCACCGCGATCGAGCTGCTGCCGCTCGCGGACTTTCCCGGCCGGCGCAACTGGGGCTATGACGGCGCCCTACTCTTCGCACCGGATGCGAGCTATGGTCGACCTGAGGAGCTGAAACGGCTGATCCGCGCCGCCCACGAGCGCGGTCTGATGGTGCTGCTCGACGTGGTCTATAACCATTTCGGCCCCGAGGGCAACTATCTTCACTGCTATGCACCCGCCTTCTTTCACGCTGACCGACACACGCCTTGGGGCGCGGCGATCGATCTCGATGGCCCAGCGTCGCATTGGGTGCGCGAGTTTTTCATTCAGAACGCCCTCTACTGGCTCGAGGAATATCGCTTCGATGGGCTGCGACTCGATGCCGTCGACCGCATCCTGGATACCAGCCAGCCCGACCTGCTCGATGAACTGGCCGCGCGCGTGCAGGCGAGTCCAGGCCGCGAGCGGCACATCCATCTGATCCTCGAGAACGACCATAACGATGCGCGCCGCTACGAGCGAGCGCCGAACGGACAGCCACGCCACTTCACGGCGCAGTGGAACGACGATCTCCACCATGCGCTGCATCAGTTGCTCACGAGCGAGACCGATGGGCCCTACCAGGACTTCGTCTCGACCCCGGAGCGCTCGACCACCGATCTCATCGCGCGCGCCCTGACCCAGGGCTTCGCCTATCAGGGCGAGCCCTCGGCCTTTCGCGACGGTCGACGGCGCGGCAGCGCGAGCGCGCATCTGCCGCCCTTGGCAATGGTCAACTTCCTGCAGAATCATGATCAGGCGGGCAACCGCGCCTTCGGCGAGCGCCTGCATCAGCTGATTCCACCCGAGGCGCTCGACGCCGCGCTGGCGCTCATCCTGCTCGCGCCCTCGCCGCCAATGCTGTTCATGGGCGAGGAGTTCGACGCCGAGAGCCCGTTCCTGTTCTTCTGCGACTTCGGCCCTGACTTGGCAGACGCGGTGCGCGAGGGTCGACGCCGCGAGTTCGCGCGCAGCACCGGCTTTGCCGACGCCGCCAGCCGGGCGGCGATCCCTGACCCGAATGATCCCAAGACCTTCGAGCGCTCGCGCCTCGCTTGGGACTGGCACAATCCGCTCAGCGAGATCGCAGGCGCCGCCGCAGACGCGCAGCCGCGCGAGCGACGCTTCGCCGACTGCCGCCGGCTCCTGGAACTACGCCGAACGCGAATACTGCCGCTGCTCCCGATGATCGAGCAAGGCGGCGATGCACAAGTCTTTGGCCCAGGCCGTTTGTCAGCGCAGTGGGTCACCCGCGATCAGCGCCGACTCCAGGTCATTGCCAACCTCAACGCCGAAGCCGTCGAGCTGCCCGGCAAGATCCAGCTGGCCTTCCCATCTGAGCTTGTCCTCGACCATCGGCCAGGGGTGGGGCCGGTGACGGCCCTAAGGCATCCGCCGACACCCGAGGGTACAAACACCGCCAAGCGCCCACTCGCGCCCTGGGCGGTCCAATGGCGGGTCGGCCTCTCGAGCGCGAACAGCACGGCTTGAGCGCAACCGACGCCACAGCGCCGAGCGCTGATCAGCGATCCGCGAGGATGTAGAATGCTCAGCGCAAGCCAGTGGTTCTGCTAGGCTGGGGACAGCAAGGTCACGAAGACGACGTCATGGCAAACGCAGCGCTGAAACAAGAGGTCGACGAGCTCCGCGAAATCATGACAGCGCTGGGCGCTCAGGCCCTGCGTACTGAGATCTCGGTGCAGCGGCTCTCGAACGAGATGC
>CAZTYV010000212.1:0-5157 GCA_964617675.1 uncultured Halochromatium sp.
AGCCGATGATCAATAGGGTCATCTGCGCCGGTCCGCTGAGCGCTTGTGAGAACGCCGCCAAGGCCAGCGCGCCACCGCGCCCGGCAGCCACCGGCGCCCGTCGCGCGCGACGATGGCCAGCGTTGCGGGCTGCCGTTCGGGCGGGTCCTCGGAAGAGAGGGGAGTCGGTACAAGCTGGCTGGCTGTTAGAGCTCCGACAGAGCTTTGAGAGACGCTTGCACGAGGTTCTCGGGCAGTGGCACATAGCCAAGGGCCTCGGCGTACTGCTGGCCGTCGGTTAGGGCCCAGCGGACGAGGTTGTCGACCGCAGCGGTTCTTTCTGGACCTTCGTACGCTGCGCGCACCAAGGCCCAGCTGTAGGTCACGATCGGATAAGAGCGCGCACCCTCAGGGTCGGGGACGGTTTGGGTCAGGTCGCTCGGTGGCACATCGGAGCCGTTCGCCAGACCGCGGCGGCCGGTCTCGACCGTGGGCAACACGAAGCCGCCCGCTTGGTTCTCGAGCCAGGCAATCGAGAGTCCGAGACGCTCGGCGAACCCTGCCTCAACGTAGCCGATAGAGCCCTCGGTGAGCTTGATCCTTTGAGCAACGCCCTCGTTGCCCGCGGCCTCCATCGCCCCTCCAGGCCAATCGATGCGTTTGGCAACGCCAGGACCCTGGGCCCAGGCATCGCTGACGGCGGCGAGGTGGTTGGTGAAGGCGAAGGTGGTGCCGCTGGAATCGCGGCGGCCGACAACCTGTATCAGTTTCGCCGGCAGCTTGAGACCGGGGTTGGCGGCGGCGATGCGCGGGTCGTCCCAGCGCACCGCGTTGCCCAGGAAGATCTCGGTGTAGACATCGCGCGGCAGATTGAGCGGTCCTGGGAAGCTTGGCAGGTTGTAGGCGATCGCGATCATGCCGCCCGTGACCGGCAGCTGGGCGAAGCTACCGTCGATCTGGTCCGCCTCCTCGGCACGCAGCGGCGCGTCGGTGACGCCGATGTCGATGCTGCCGGCGATGAAACGCTCGACGCCGGCGCCGCTGCCGATGGAGTCGTAGCTCAGGCTAAGGCCTTGGTGCTCGGCACCGTAGACCTCAAGCCACTTGTTGAACAAGGGTGCCGCGAATGAGGAGCCCGCGGCTGTGATCGCCCCGTCCGGAGCGGGGCTCCCCGGCGCCTCGGCTGTGGCGGTCTGCTCGGCCTCGCACCCGCTCAGGAGCGCGAGACAAAGGATCGGTAGCAAACACAGGATCGCGAGAGGGACAGAGCGGTGCATGATGGTCTCCGGAGGTCAGGCGAGTCGCGGCATCTCGGGGAGTCTATCCATCGAACTCGTCTCTTCGGATGACCGAATGATGACCGAATTATGATCGGTGCCGGCTCTGGCGCTGGCCTAGCCGCCGCAGCCACGCAAGCCCTGGCTCGACCCCAGCGAGCGATTGACCCTGCCACCTGTGCTGCGCTTTGAGCAACAAACACAGCCGCGGCGGCTGATCCCGTGTCTCCGAGTCGTCACAAAAGATTCACGGTACGAACATCTTTCTCAGTCACACTCGTTAAGACTCGTCCAGCGGGGTCGAGGTGAGCGCCGATTAGGCCCTCGACTCGAATCCTGCCTCCCGCTGATAACCCCCTGACCAGGAGCCGTTCATGACATTTCAGCCCATGTTCAAGGCAGCGGCGTTTGCCGGCTGTCTCTCGGTCTTCGCCTTTTCGCCCACGCTAAGCGCCGATACCAGCGTGAACGGCTCTGGAGCCAGCTTCCCATTCCCGCTCTACGCCAAGTGGGCAAAGGACTTCAGCCGGAAGAACAAGGATGCCCGGGTTCAGTATCAAGCGGTCGGCAGTGGTGCCGGCATCCAGGCCTTCATCAGCGAGACGGTCGATTTTGCGGCCAGTGATGCGGCGATGAACGATAAGGAGATCAGCGATGTTCCCGCCGACAAGGGCGTGGTTCTGCTGCCGATGACCGCCGGTGAGGTGGTGCTTTCCTACAATCTGCCCGGCAATCCCGAGCTCAAGCTGCCGCGCGACGTGATGGTCGACATCTTCCTCGGCAAGGTCGATAGCTGGAAGGACGAGCGAATCGTCAAGGCGAACCCCGATATCGACCTCCCTGATGAGAAGATCACGGTGGTGCGTCGCTCTGATTCCTCGGGCACAACCTACGTCTTTACCGGCCACCTTGCGGCCGTGAGCGAGGCGTTCGAGAAAGAGGTCGGGCACGGTAAGAGCGTGAATTGGCCCAAGAGCTTCGTCGGTGCCCCGAAGAACGATGGCGTGGCGGCGATGATCAAGCAGACGCCCGGTGCCATCGGCTATATCGAGTACGGCTATGCCGAGGCCACACGTCAGCCGATGGCCATCCTTCAGAACAAGTCTGGCGAGTTTGTGAAGCCAGGTGAGGCATCAGGTACCGCAGCGCTTGCGAGCGCCGAGTTCCCGACCACCGACCTCCCAGGCTACCCGGGCACGCCCGATCTGCGCGTCTGGGTCAGCGATCCAGAGGGTAAAGAGGCCTACCCAATCGCCACCTTCACCTGGATGCTCCTCTACCAACACCAGGATGAGGAGCAGGCAAAGGTGCTGCGCGAGTTCATCGAGTATGGACTGAATGAAGGCCAAAAAGACGCTCCGAAGATGGGCTTCATCCCGCTGCCGGAAAATGTCAAGGCCAAGGTCGAGGATGCCCTGAAGCTGGTCGGCGGCGCCAAGTAACCGATCTCGAATAACCAGCGGCGGGCGTCTCGCCTCGGCAGGCGCCGCCGCTGGGTCGCTGTTGATCCGCGATCACAAGGCGCATCCTCTATGGCATCCAATCCTTTCGCTCACGTGGCCACCAAGGTCGGCGGACCGCCCTCGGCTGCAGACTACGGGGCCGACAAACTGCTGCGTGCGGTGGTCTGGGGCGCCGCCGCGGTGATTCTGGTCCTTGTGGCCTACATCGTCTTCGAGCTCGGTCGCCAAGCCCTGCCGGCCATGCTGGAGTTCGGCCCCGAGTTCCTCTACAGCACGACTTGGGATGTCCAAGCCAAAGAGTTCGGTATCCTGCCCGAGATCTGGGGCACGCTCTATAGCTCGCTCCTGGCCTTGCTCTTGGGGGGGGTCCTGGGGGTGGCCATCGCCATCTTCCTGACCCAGGATTTTCTCGATCATCGCGTCTCGAACGTCTTTCGCACCATCGTCGAGATGCTTGCCGCCATCCCCTCCGTGGTCTACGGCCTCTGGGGAATCTATGTCCTGATTCCGCTGATTCGTCCTGGGGCGAACTGGCTCCACGATACCCTCGGTTGGTTTCCGTTCTTCGGCACCTCGCTGAGCGGTCCGGGCATGGCCCCCGCGGCTCTCGTGCTCGCGGTGATGATCCTGCCGACGGTGGCGGCGATCTCGGTGGATGCGTTCAAGCGCGTTCCGTACAAGGTCAAAGAGGCGGCCTATGGAATGGGTACCACGCGCTGGGAGGCGATTCTGAAGGTCATGCTGCCGAGCGCCTCGAGCGGCATCCTCGCCGCGTTGGTACTGGGCTTCGGGCGCGCGCTAGGGGAGACCATGGCGCTGGCGATGCTGATCGGTAACTCCAATCAGATCAGTCTCTCGCTGTTCGCACCGGCCAACACCCTGGCCTCGCTGCTCGCATCGAGCTTTCCGGAGGCCGGCCCGATCGAGGTGCAGGCATTGATGTATGCCGCGCTCGCGCTGCTCGCGATCACCCTGTTGGTGAACATCCTCGGACTTTGGGTCATGAAGGCGGCAACGCGCAAATTCGAGGGGAGATAAGCCATGACCGGGAACATCAGTGAGGCCATCCTCGAGCAGGACCTGGCCACGATGCCGCAGCTCAAGGGCTCCGTGCTCGAGGGGCGCGGCCTGAAGAGCCGAATCTACACCGGCATCACCTGGCTGCTGGCGATCCTCGCCTCGTTGCCCTTGTTCTCAGTGCTCTACATGCTGATCGCCAAGGGCGGGGCGCGTATCAATTGGGAGACCCTGACCGAGTTGCCGCCATCGGCGTTCGAGGTCGGCGGCGGCATCGGACCGGCGATCGTCGGCACCGCGGTGATGGTGGCGATCGGCGCCGCGATCAGCATCCCGATCGGTATCCTTGCGGCCATCTACCTGGCGGAGGTCGACCCTCATAGCAAGCTCGCCCATACAGCGCGCTTTCTGGCCAAGGTCTTGACCGGCTTTCCATCGATCCTCGCCGGCGTCTTCGTCTACGCGGCCTTGGTGGTCGCGATGAAGAGCTACTCGGCTTGGGCGGGCGGCATCGCGCTCGCGGTGCTGATGCTGCCGACCGTGATCCTGACGGCCGAGGAGGCGCTGAAGCAGGTGCCGCAGAAGATGAAGGATGCCGCCTACGGGATGGGCTGCACCCGAGCGCAGGTGATCAGCAAGGTGACCTTGCCCACCGGTATCCCGGGTGTGCTCACTGGGGTGCTCTTGGCGGTGGCGGGCGCTGCCGGTGAGTCGGCGCCGCTGCTCTTCACGGCCCTGTTCAGCACCTACTTCATCAGTGGTTGGGAAGGATTGAGCGAGCCGACCTCGTCGCTCTCGATCCTGATCTACAACTTTTCAGGGATGCCCTACGACAATCAGATCGAGCTTGCTTGGACGGCCTCGCTGGTGCTCGTGATGATCGTCCTCGTCTTCAATATCCTGGCCCGCGTTCTCGGCCGGCAGAAGTACTGATAGAGCTCGAAGAGGTAACTCAGCGATGAACGCGACTGCAGACGCGGTGACCAGCCATGCAGCAGCCTGGTCGGTCGACCCCAAAGAGACCGTGATGGACTGCCGGCTCAAGAAGATCTTCTACGGCGACTTCCTGGCGGTGCGCGATAGCATCGTGCCCATTGAGCGCAACAAGATCACCGGCTTTATTGGCCCCTCAGGCTGCGGTAAGAGCACGGTGCTGCGCAGCCTGAATCGGATGAACGATCTGATCCCGATCTTCCGCTTCGAGGGCAGCGTGACCTACCACGGCCAGGACATCTATGACAAATCCATCGATCCGGTCCTGGTGCGGCGCTACATCGGTATGGTGTTTCAACAGCCGAATCCCTTCTCGATGAGCATCTACGACAACGTCGCCTTCGGGCTTAGGCTCAACCGATACAAGGGCGATATGGACGAGCGCGTCGAGAAGGCGTTGCGCAGTGCCGCGCTCTGGACCGAGGTCA
>CAZTYV010000213.1:0-1081 GCA_964617675.1 uncultured Halochromatium sp.
GCGCGTCGGCGATCGTGAGATCCGCGCGCGGGCGTTCATCATCGCCACCGGTGCCCAATCTGTGGTGCCGCAGCCCTGGGCCGACGCCTTTGGTGATGGGCTGTTGACCGTCGACACGCTCTTCGAGCAGGAATCGCTGCCGGCCAGCGTTGCCGTCATCGGGCTTGGGCCGATTGGCCTTGAGATCGGTCAGGCGCTCTCGCGCCTTGGCGTGAAGGTCACCGGCTTCGATCATGGTGAGCGGCTCGCGCGGATCTCCGATCCCGAGGTCAGTCGTGCTGCAGCGGAGATCATTGGCCGCGAGATGCCGATCCACCTCGGCCACGAGCCGCAAGTCGAGCGCGATGGTGACGGCTTTGTTGTTCGGGCCGGCGATGCCGAGGCACGGGTTGAGAAGCTGTTCCTTGCGCTGGGTCGCAGGCCCAACCTGGCACGGTTGCGCTTGGACCGGCTCGGCATCCCGCTAGGAGAGCACGGTGTGCCAGCCCACGATCCGGCGACGCTGCGTGTCGGGCGTCTGCCGATCTATCTGGCCGGCGATGCCGATGGACGCATCGCGAATCTCCAGCGCGCCGCCGAGCAGGGGCGCATCGCGGGCTTCAACGCCACCCATCGCCGGGTCCAGCGCTATCGGCCCCGCACTGCGCTGTCGATCATCTTCTCCGAGCCCAATATCGCCTTCGTCGGGCAGCGTTACGGGTAGCTGCAGCGTGATCGCGTGGTGGTTGCCGGCCAACGCTTCGGGCCCGTGGGACGCGCGCTGATCATGGGTCAGAACCGCGGTCTACTGCGGGTCTATGCGGCACAGCGAGATGGTCGTCTGTTGGGCGCGGAGATGGTTGGGCCTCGGTGCGAGCACTTGGCCCATCTGCTGGCATGGGCCATCGAGAATGGCCTGACCGTCGAGCAGGCCCTGGCGATGCCGTACTATCACCCCGTCATCGAAGAGGCCTTGCAGGATGCGTTGCTCGACCTCCGTGAGCGCCTGAGCAAGGATCGAGCCAGTCGGCGACGCTTCGTCTTCTTTCCTCCGGCGCCAGCAAAGCTCTAAGCGCCTGCCGCGCCCGCCGCAGCCGTGGTG